>NZ_JBYOJV010000009.1:0-302369 GCF_057798835.1 Cupriavidus sp. 291-E7 | reverse complement strand
GCGGCACCGCGCCAGGCAACGGCTTGCACGGTAGAGGCGATCCCGTGCGGCCTGTGTCGTCCCGTAGCGGATCGCCTGCATGAGGAGTGCCGCCGCGGCAATGCCGCCGACACCCCTGTTGGAGACAGTAATGCTTAACACTCTTGCCAAGACCATGCTTGCCGCTGCGGCAGTTGTCGCCGGGTTCAGCCTGACCGCACACGCCGGTGCCTATGTGGATGGGTTTGTTGTAGCCGCACCGGGACACAACGGCCCGCGCGACGCCTTTACCGATGGCGCGCACAGTCTGGCGACCCAGACCACCATGCTGCCCGTGGTCACGTATCAGGGTAAAGCCGTGTGCATGATCCGTGGTTTTGATTCATACCAGGACGGCATGCGCAAGCCGGATCCTTACACCGATGGTGGACGCATCAGCTCTCGCGATGGTTTCACCGATGGCGCGCGCAGTGGCGCGCGCGACACCGGTGAGTGCCTGTCCTGAGCAGGAAAGACAGAGCAGGACAGCGCTTGGGGCGGCTTTTACGAGCCGCTTCGTTGTCCGGGGGAGGACTTGTCGCACCTTGCAGCACGAAGGCGCGATCGATCACGTCCACTTCCGTCAAAAATCCGCGTTCCAGGTATGCCTCGATTTTCCTGGCCTCCGAAAAGATGTGAAACCTCAGGGATGGGGACTTCCACCATTGCTCTCGCGCGACGCCGAAATAATCAATCGTCGCGCACGATAAGCGCGTGATCTCAGGCCACTGCTTCTTCACGGTCATCGCGTAGCGACGTTTGGCGTAAATCTTTCCAATCAGCAAGAGCTCGCTGATGCCGACGTGGTTCATGAGCTTGCGCGCATTGCGGACATTCTCGCCCGTGTTGGATGAGGTCTCTTCCAGGATGATTCTCTTGCGCGGCAGGCCTTGGGCAACTAGGCGATTGGAGATCTCCCGTGCCTCGCTGCTTCTGGCCCCACGAGTCCTGCCCCCAGCGATAATGAGCATCTCGAAGTGTCCGGAGTGGAAGAGGTCTATCGCAACACGCGACAGATCTGCTTGTGCATGTCGACTGCCGAACATCAAGGCAAATTTGCATGGTTGAATCTCCGTTTCTGGCGAGATGTAGTCAATCAGTTGAGTGCGGGTGCAACGCCCGGTTGTCGTGATGGCCATGTGGGAGGTAGGGAGGGACATGGAAGGTTGGGAAATGGTCGGCGTAATCGGGCCTGATCTATGGCTTGTGACAGGCATCCCGGCAAAGGTCGGCGAGCTCGCGGGGCTTTTCGGCCGTCACGTCGATCCATGCATAGTCCGTACCCTCAGGACTCAGAACCGGGTCCGCTCCGAAGAACGCACAGCGAAAGAACATGAGTAGCGCGCGCTTGCCGGGGACGATCTCGCAGGAATGGCTGCCGAGATAGAGCAGCCATAGTGATATGGAGTCCGCATTCCTTCCTGACTTCCCGTATCAACGCCGCTTCCAATTCCTCGCCAGGGTTTGGGCGGCCACCCGGCAATTCCCATTCCCCCGCGGATTCCTGACGAATAACACGCCTCTCGGTGTTTCGAGAACGGCCTTCACGCTAATGGGGGCTGTGAATGTTTCGTGCCTGAGATAGCGATATTCGCTATCCATGTTCGAACCTTATTCAGTGAATAGGATTTATTTCCAAGAAAAATATTAGATAGACTGAATGATAATGATTCTGAGTCATGGTCTGGGATCGGAGCAGCGCCGACCGGTAGGTTGTCCAATAACGTAGACCAATCGCGTGTGATGATCGATTAGCGTCTCCGGCTGAAATTCCATCGGTGGAATGCAATACATGTTGGCGTGTCCATATGCTGCGCCAGTGACGAGCGCCTGGACGGCGATTCCGAAGTCTTTATCTACCTCCCGTGGAGGTGCTGGAAAATCGACCACGCCAGATTTATCCAGGAGCTGCCAAATGACGACGAAGCCGGCATCCGCCGCCCATTGATGCACGGCGTTAAAGGTGGATCGGCCATGCGCGTCGGTGACGCCAAAGGCCATAGCGGCGGGTGAAAAGGTCAACCAAGCGACCAACGATGCGCTTGCCAGGATGGGGTGGGTTAACAGGAGTGAGCTCATGCTGTTGATCGATCAATTTAAATCCCAACTCGGGGTGCATGGCGCGGGTGGGGATGCATTATGGGGGAGATCAAATCCTATGCAATTGAAAGCGGCTATTGATTAAAAATCATCCGGATATTTATTCATACGAACATGAATGAATCTAATATTGAAGAATTATTCGGTTTTTTGATTAAATGCGCAAATTACGATAAATTGCTCTCATTCTCGGTGAAATTGTGTGGATCTTCCTCGCATCTGTCATTCAGCATGACGTGGTTGCGTACGTGACTTCCGTCGTGCGAAATGATGAGATAGAAAAGACGCTAATCTTGGACGAAGATTGGAGAGAAGTTGCTCGGTTATTTGGACAAGGAAATCCGAAATCTGCCGAATTATGTTATCGGGAACCATTCGCGGGAGTGGTGGTGTTGGCCTTATCTGCTTTGTAGGTGGCGGTTGGACGTTTGCAGAGGTTGTGCTGTGGATCTGTCAATCGGCATGAGGATCCGTCTGGCATACCAGATGTAAGGACATGCGTATGCGCAATGGGCGAAGAAAGACCAGGATGGAGCTACGCCATCTCCGCTGTTTCATGGCCGTCGCTGAAGAGCTTCATTTCGCTCGGGCGGCCGAGCGTTTGCACATGGAGCAGTCGCCGCTTTCTCGGACCATCCGGGAACTGGAGGATGAATTGGGTGTGCAACTGTTCTTGCGGACCACGCGAAGAACCCGCCTGACTCGTGCCGGTCAGTTGTTTCTGCGGCAGGTGCCGCGTATCTTCGCCGCGCTGGAGCAGGCACGCGACAGCGCGCAGGCTGTGGCCAACGGCTTTCATGACCAGCTACGTATCGTAGTGTCCGACGCTAGCGCCCGTTCGCAGCTTCCGGCGCTACTTGCGCTGTGTCGGCAGGAAGATCCGGAAGTGGAGCTCCGGTTGTTCGAAGTGTCGCTGTCGCAGCAAGTCGAGGGGTTGCACGACGGGCGGTACGACGTCGGCTTCTCCCTGAGCAACGACGTTGGCGATGGCATCACCGCTCACCCGCTTTGGAGCGAGCCACTGGTTGTCGCCGTGCCCGCACGTCATCCCTTGCTCGCTTACCGCCATATTCCGCCAGAGGAACTGCTGCGCTATCCCTTGGTTCTGTGCGACCCGCAAGCGTGGGACGGCCATGCCCGGCTCGTGGATCGCGTGCTAAGACGCGGGGATCAGGAACCGCTCATCGCCGATCGTGTTGCATCGCTAGAACTGATGATGACACTGGTGTCAGCGGGCCTTGCCCTGGGTCTGGTCGGCGCGTCACACGTGTTGGCCAGCCGCGAGTTGGGTGTGATTGCCCGACCGCTTGCAGGACACGTGCCACCCGTCACCACCTATTTGCTGCATCTCAATGGGGAACCGCCCCACATGCTGGCGCGCTTTATCATGCGAGCCCGCGCTGGCGGGCCGCCCGCCCTGGACGGGCATATCGATGTCTCGAACCCTCGAGCCTATGAGGATGTTGAGATATGAAGATCACCACGTTAATTCTATTGACCTTGCTGACCGTTGCTTGAGTGGCTTGTCGTCGCGCTGGACCTTCGGATACGGTGGAGTCGCTGCTGGCCAACCCCGAGCGGCTCGAGACGCTGCAAGAGCAATGCAGGATCAACCACGAGCGGCGGTGACGCGCACTGCAGGCGTGTTGCGGTGGCCACGAGCCAACACTTCCTGGGCATTGGCGCGCACTAGACCCCAGCCGCGCGTCCCTGAGCTTCCAATGGGACCCGTTTCGGTGCGCGTCCGAGATGGGGCGACACGCCACAACGCGCCAGCGCTTGCAGCGATGGCGCGTCTTGCGCTACGCGGTGCATTCTTGCGATTTCCGCCATCTTTGTCCCGATAACGGTCTTTGACCGTTGTCGGACGGCACACCAATCTTGAGCCAACGGCACGTTGTCGTGCCAACGTCGCGAGGTGTCTGTGCAAGAGAAAGCGGAAGTGCAAGGTGTGCAGGTTGGCCAGATAGCCGTCGTGCTCGGCCTGGTGACGCTCGGTGTGTGGATGGGAACACAGTGGACGGCTTCCTCCCTGGGGTATCAGACACGTCTGGGTCCGCCATGGTTCGTACTCTTTGCCACACCCGTCTATCACCCGTGGCGACTGTTCGAATGGTGGTTTCGCTACGACGCGTACGCGTCGGGGGTATTTAATACAGGCGGTGTTATCGCCATCACTGGCGCAATGCTCGCGGTGGCGGCGGCGACTGCCATGTCGGTATGGCGTTCGCGACAGTCGACGGTGGCGACGACCCACGGATCGGCGCGCTGGGCGCATGCTGACGATATCGGGAAGATCGGACTCACGCAGCCCGCAGGGGTCTTTCTCGGGCAGTTTGATGACCAGTACCTGCGTCACGAGGGTCCTGAACACGTCTTAGCCTTCGCGCCAACGCGCTCCGGAAAAGGTGTGGGGCTGGTCGTGCCGACTCTGCTGAGCTGGCCCGCGTCGGTCGTAATCCATGACATCAAGGGGGAAAACTGGACTTTGACCGCTGGCTGGCGATCGCGCTTCTCGCATTGCCTGCTGTTTAATCCCACGGATGCGCGCTCCGCCGCCTATAACCCGCTTCTCGAAGTCCGTCGTGGTGTGCATGAGGTGCGCGATGTGCAGAACATCGCGGACATCCTTGTGGACCCGGAAGGCGCACTGGAGCGCCGAAATCACTGGGAAAAGACCAGTCATGCACTGCTGGTCGGCGCCATCCTGCATGTGCTTTACGCGGGAGCCGACAAGACGCTGCGCGGCGTTGCCAACTTCCTGTCTGATCCGGCGTCAGCCTTCACGCTGACGCTGCATCGGATGATGACGATCCCGCATCTGGGCGATGCGCCACACCCGGTGGTTGCGTCGGCCGCGCGCGAGGTGCTGAACAAGTCGGAGAGCGAACGATCGGGGGTGTTGTCCACCGCGATGAGCTTTCTGGGCCTGTTTCGTGACCCCACAGTAGCGGCCGTGACGGCGCGCTGTGACTGGCGGATTGCCGATCTCGTCGACACCGATCATCCGATCTCATTGTACCTGGTGATACCACCTTCGGACATCAGCCGCACCAAGCCGCTGATCCGGCTGATCCTCAACCAGATTGGCAGGCGATTGACGGAATCTCTGGATGGCAGCGACGGCATTTCCCATCGTCACCGGTTGCTGCTGATGCTCGACGAGTTTCCGGCGCTCGGGCGACTCGACTTCTTTGAGACGGCGTTGGCCTTCATGGCGGGTTACGGTATCCGCAGCGTCTTGATTGCCCAGTCGTTGAACCAGATCGATCGGGCCTATGGTCAGAATCATTCGATCCTCGACAACTGTCACGTGCGCGTGACTTTCGCGGCAAACGACGAACGCACGGCAAAGCGCATCTCGGAAACCTTGGGCACGGCCACCGAGTTGCGCGGCCAGCGCAACTACGCTGGCCATCGACTTGCTCCCTGGCTGGGCCACCTGATGGTGTCACGGCAGGAATTTGCCCGCCCGCTATTGACCACTGGCGAAGTGATGCAACTGCCGTCCGACGAGGCCGTCGTGATGGTGGGGGGCTGCCCACCGATTCGGGCAAAGAAGTTGCGCTACTACGCGGATGCCAATTTCAAGCAGCGCGTGCTCCCGCCACCCGTCCTCGGGCGTGGACGCTATACCGATGCACCACCCGCGCGACCTGACGACTGGATCGCCCACGCACCCGCGATGGGCTTGGCCACGCCGCCATGCGTGGAAGCGCTACGCGCCGCCAGTCTCGGCGAAGAGGGGGAGGCGTCTCTGGCGCTTGGGGGCGACGAGGAGGCGGTATACGGCTTCGATCGGCACGCGGGCGCCAATGACCTAGCGCTGCTCGACGACGAATTCACGTTTGCCCTCGCGGGCCCGACAGCGCCGACTGCACCGACGATACCGAACATACCGACCACGCCGGGCGCGGCACCACTGGCAGCCTGCGTGGTCAACGACGGAGTCGACCGATGAGCCAATATCGCCTGAATCTCTTCATCTCTCCCGAGCACGCCGGACGCCTCGACGAACTGGCGACCAAGAAGGGCGTATCGAAATCATCGATCGTTGCGGCGGCGTTAGCCTCCTGGCTCTCGCCAGACGCGGGGGATCAGAGGGAGGTGGCGATAGCCAGGCGCCTGGACAGCTTGTCGCGTCAGTTTGAACGGCTTGAACGGGACCAGAACGTCCTGATCGAAACGGTGGCGCTCTACGTCCGCTACTACCTGACCGTGACGACCCCGGTGGCGCAAGCACACCAGGAAGCCGCACGCGCCCAGGGCAAGGCGCGCTTCGAACAATTTGTCGAACAGCTTGCGCGCCACCTGGCGCGCGGGCGCAGCCTGGTCCAGGACGTGATCGAGGACCTCGGGCCGGAGGTGGCAAAACTAGACGCTGCTGCCTCGGACCCGGCAGCGGCGCAGGAGAAATTCCCATGAGCGCACGACAACAGGGCGCCACGACTACCTCACTCGATCGACGTATCCGCATGCTGCGCACGGCAATGGGGCCCCTGATCGCGGCTGCTCTGGACGATCCGGACGTCGTGGAAATCATGCTCAATCCGGATGGCGCGCTCTGGGTGGACCGGCTGTCCTGCGGGCGGGTGCCGCTGGGTGCGCCATTGCCACCGGGAGACGGCGAACGCATCATCCGGCTCGTGGCGGCGCACGTCGGCGCGGAGGTCCATCGCGGCCAGCCTCTTCTGAGCGCCGAACTGCCAGAAACCGGAGAGCGCTTCGAGGGGATCTTGCCGCCCGCCGCGAGCGCGCCGGCTTTCGCGTTGCGCAAGCGAGCGATAGGCGTCATTCCCCTCGCTCGGTACATCGATGACGGAAAGATGGGCGCCGCGCAAGGCGAGTGCCTGCGCCAGGCAGTGCGCACGCGCCAGAACATCCTCATCGCCGGTGGCACCAGTACCGGCAAGACGACGTTGGCCAATGCCTTGCTGGCTGAGGTCGCTACCACGGAGGATCGCGTGTTGGTGCTCGAAGACACTATCGAGTTGCAATGCGTGGCGCGTGATCACGTGGCAATGCGCACCCGCGCCGGGGTCGTGTCCATGGCCGAGTTGGTGCGCTCGGCGATGCGTCTGCGCCCGGATCGCGTGGTCGTCGGCGAAGTGCGCGGTGGTGAGGCGCTGGACTTGATCAAGGTATGGGGCACCGGGCACCCTGGCGGTGTCGCGACCATCCACGCGGGATCCGCGCAAGGCGCGCTGCTGCGCCTAGAGCAACTGATCCTGGAAGTGGCGGTCCACGCGCCACGTGCGTTGATCGCCGAGGCGGTCAACATCGTCATTTTCCTCGCCGGCCGTGGCCATCGGCGCCGCATTGAAACGATAGCCCGCGTCGTCGGTTTCGACGATGCGGGCTATCGTCTGGAAGACGCAGAAACGGGCCCAAGCGCATCGCCTCCCGATGCACCGCCGCCCGATGTACCGGCGACAGTGAGCGCCGCGCGCGTTGGCGACCGATCGTGAAGGAGACCTGTCGTGACATATCCCGAAATTTCTGTGCCAAGACACCGGATGTTGCGTCCATCGGGCTCGATCCTGTGCGGTCCATGCGGTCGTCTCGCTGTGTCCACGGCTCGACTGCATCGCGCGCTGCTGGGCGCTTGCCTACTGGCGCTGGCCGGGACGGCAACGGCCGCAGGCTCTTCCATGCCGTGGGAAAGACCCTTGCAATCGATTCTGGATTCGATCCAGGGCCCCGTGGCACGCATCATCGCGGTGATCATCATCATCGCCACGGGATTGACTCTGGCCTTCGGAGACACGGCAGGCGGCTTTCGCAAGCTGTTGCAGATCGTCTTTGGCCTGTCCATCGCTTTTGCCGCGTCCTCGTTCTTCCTGTCGTTCTTCAGCTTCTCTGGCGGCGCCGTCGTATGAACGCCGGCGACGACTATTCTTCCGCTCGCCTGGCCAGCGGGTTTGAGGTGCCACTGCATCGTGCGCTAACGGAATCGATCTTTCTGGGCGGCGCGCCGCGCACGGTGGCGATTGCCAACGGCACGCTCGCAGCGGCCGTCGGCCTGGGCCTGCAATTATGGATACCAGGGGTGGTGCTGTGGGTCGTTGGCCACGCGTTGGCGGTGTGGGCCGCGCGCGTTGATCCACAGTTCATGCCGGTGTTCGCCCTGCATATCAAGCACAAAGCGCTGTTGGACGTGTGAGAACGAGCCATGATGAATCTAGCCGAATTCCGTCGACGCCCGGCGTTGCTTGCTGACTGGCTACCGTGGGCCGGACTCGTCGCGCGAGGTGTCGTGCTGAACAAGGACGGTTCGTTCCAGCGCACAGGCCGCTTTCGCGGGCCTGACCTGGACAGCGCGACGCAAGGTGAGTTGATCGCCACGACGGCGCGCGTCAACAACGCGCTTCGCCGGCTGGGCTCGGGCTGGGCCTTGTACGTGCAGGCCGAGCGACTGGCCGCTGCGGGTTACCCGCACTCGGATTTTCCGGAGCCGTTGTCTTGGTTGGTGGATGAGGAGCGGCGCGCCACGTTTGAGGCTGCGGGGCATCATTTCGAGAGTCAGTACCACCTGACGCTGCAATACCTGCCGCCCGAAGAAGCCCACGCGCGGGCAGCCGGATGGCTGTACGAGAATCGGCCAACCGAAGGCGTCGACTGGCGTGAACGTCTGACAGCCTTCATCGCGGAGACCGACCGGATCTACGACCTGCTCGATGGCGTGATGCCGGAGCTTGCGTGGCTCGATGACAGCGAGACGCTGACTTGTCTGCACGGCGCGGTCTCGACGCGGCGATACCAGATTACCGTCCCCGAAGTGCCGTTTCACCTCGATGCGCTCCTGGCAGATCTGCCATTGGCCGGCGGCCTGGCCCCCAGGCTCGGCGCCGCCCACCTGCGCGTGGCGACAGTACGCGGATTCCCAAGCGCGACCTGGCCGGGAATTCTGGATGACCTGAACCGGCTCGGCTTTGCCTACCGCTGGTCTACGCGTTTTCTCTGCCTGGACAAGGCGGATGCCGAGCGCGCCTTGCGTCGCCTGCGCAGGCAGTGGTTTGCCAAGCGCAAGAATGTCGTGGCCCTGCTGCGCGAAACTATCTTCCAGCAAGAATGCCCACTGGTCGACACCGATGCCAGCAACAAGGCGGCCGACGCGGACGCCGCCCTGCAGGAACTCGGCAGCGACGAGGTGGCCTTTGGCTATGTCACCGCCACGGTGACCGTCCTCGACACCGACGCCGCAGTGGCCGACGAGAAGCTGCGACAAGTGGAGCGTGTTATCCAGGCGCGCGGCTTCGTGACGATGCCGGAGACGTTGAACGCCGTCGAAGCGTGGTTGTCATCCGTGCCGGGCAACGCCTACGCCAATGTGCGCCAGCCGATCGTCTCGACGTTGAATCTCGCACACCTGATGCCGGTGTCGGCGGTATGGGCGGGACCCGCGCGCAACGCGCACCTCGATGGTCCGCCACTGGTCGTCACACGCACGGATGGCGCGACCCCGTTCCGGCTGGTAACACATGTCGGAGATGTGGGGCATACGCTGGTTGCGGGGCCAACGGGCATGGGCAAGTCGGTCCTGCTCGCCACGCTGGCGATGCAGTTTCGCCGCTATCCCCGTTCACGCATCTTCGCCTTCGACATGGGGCGATCCATGCGGGCCACAATCCTGGGACTTGGCGGTGAACAGTATGACCTGGGGGCGGATGGCGACATGGCCTTCCAGCCGCTGGCGGGCATCGACCGCGAGGGCTACCTTACCTGGGCGGCGGAATGGGTAGAAGGCCGGCTGTCGCAGGAAGGTGTGGCCGTCGGTCCCGAAGAGAAGGCAGCCATCTGGTCGGCACTTGGCAGCCTCGCCGGCGCGCCGCGCGAGGAGCGCACGCTCACGGGCCTATCAGTCCTGCTGCAGTCCAACGCCTTACGCCAGGCGCTTGCGCCCTACGTGCTGGGCGGGGCGCATGGCAAGCTGCTGGACGCGGACCAAGACCGGTTGGGCACGGCTGACGTGCAATGCTTCGAAATGGAAGAGCTGATGCACAGCAAGGCGGCGGTGCTGGCCGTGCTGGGTTACCTGTTCGCGCGGCTGGAGGCCCGATTCGACGGTGCCCCGACGCTGCTGATCCTCGATGAGTCCTGGTTGTATCTCGATACCCCGGTGTTCGCCGCGCGCATCAGGCAGTGGCTCAAAACGCTGCGCAAGAAGAATGTGAGCGTTATTTTCGCGACGCAGTCATTGGCGGACATCCAGGATTCGAGTATCGCGCCGGCCATCATCGAAAGCTGCGCGAGCCGCATCTTTTTGCCCAACCCACAGGCAACCGAGCCGCAGATCCGCTCGATCTATGAAGGTTTCGGCCTAAACGGGCGGCAGATCGACATCGTCGCCACGGCCGAGCCCAAGCGCGACTACTACTACCAATCCCGTCTGGGCAATCGCCTGTTCGATCTCGATCTGGGTCCGGTGGCGCTGGCATTCACCAGTGCGTCTTCCCCGAAGGATCAGCGTGATATCGACCGCGTGCTGCGCGATACTGGCGTACCGGGCTTCGCCGGCGCGTGGCTGCGTGATCGCCAACTCGATTGGGCTGCAGAATTGCTGGCCTCGGCCCCTTCTGCGCTGACTGCGCCTTTTAGCCCATCTACCCCTTCTCCCCCTTTTTCCTCGCTGGCTGCGTCCGCGGGTTCCTCGGCTTCGGCTACGCCTTTTCTCGCCACTCATACCCAGGAGATTGCGCCATGAAGCTACTTACGTTCATCGCTTCGCTTGCCATCGTACTGACGGGCTCGCTCCTCGCCACGCAACCGGTGGCCGCCGTGACTGTGTTCGATTCGGCCAACCTGCTACAGAACACGCTGACGGCCGTGCGCACGCTGGACATGACGCAGAACCAGATCCGCCAGCTCCAGAATGAAGCGCAAACGTTGCGCAACCAGGCCCGCAACTTGGCGCGCCTGCCGGTTGACGTCGTCGGCCGCTTGCGCACGAACCGGGCGATGGCCGGCCGCCTGATCACCGATGCGCAGGGCCTGGCCTTTGAGCTGCAGTGCATGGACCGGGATCTCGCCCGTCTTTATCCACGTGAGTATGCGGCGGCGGTAAGCGAGCATCAGATGGTGCGCGACGCGCAAGTGCGGTGGCAAAACACGCTCAGCGGGCTGCAGACAGCCATGCGCATGCAAGCCCAGGTGTCCCAAAACCTGACCCAGGACGAGCAAGTGGTGGCCGATCTGGTCGGTCGCAGCCAGTCGGCGGCCGGCGCACTGCAGGCCATGCAGGTCACGAACCAGTTACTCGCCCTTCAGGCGCAACAGGGTGTCCAGGCGCAGCAACTGCAGTTGACCCAGTATCGCGCCGTGTCGCTCGAGCTGGCCCGGCAGACGGCCGCGGCGGAACGCGGCCGCGAAACATCACGGCGCTTCCTGGGTAACGGCACCGCGTACACGCCGCAGCCCGTGCACTTCTACGATCAATGAGAGGCCAAGGCCATGTTAAGAATGCCTGCTGCTCACGGTCTTCCAGGCCTTACAGATCTTCCAGGCGGCTTGTCGATCGCCTGCAACGGTGCGACGCCATGAACGATGTTGGCGTCATCGACCGCTTTCTCGACATATTCTCGCGCTACATCGACTCGGGCTTCGGCTTGCTGCACGGCGAAGTGGCGTTCCTGAGCGCGACGCTGGTCGCCATCGACATGACCCTGGCGGGCCTGTTCTGGGCATTGGGTCATGCAAGCGGGCAGGGCGAGGACGTGATGGCCCGGCTCATTCGCAAGGTGCTCTATGTCGGAGCATTTGCCTATCTCATCGGCAACTTCAATGGGCTGGCCGGCATCGTGTTCCGCTCGTTCGCCGGGCTTGGGCTTAAGGCAGCCGGCTCCACCTTGAACTTGGCGACGTTCATCCAGCCGGGCCATCTGGCCAAGTCCGGCATCGATGCCGGGCGGCCCATTCTCTCGCAGATCGATAGCCTGGCGGGGTTTCCGGAGGTCTTCAGCAATGTTGCGCCGATTGCCGTGCTGTCCCTGGCGTGGTTCACCGTGATCGCCTGCTTCTTCGTGCTGGCGATCCAGCTGTTCGTGACACTGATCGAGTTCAAGCTGACCACCCTTGCGGGCTTCATCCTGGTGCCGTTTGCCCTCTGGAACAAGACCGCATTTCTCGCCGAGAAGGTGCTGGGCAATGTGATGGCGTCCGGCATCAAGGTACTGGTGCTGGCCGTAATCGTGGGGATCGGGACGGCGCTGTTCCGTGAGTTCCCGACCGCGTCAGGCGGCCCCTCCATCGACGCTGCACTGGTTGTGATGCTGGCCTCGCTCGCGATGCTCGCGCTGGGGATCTTTGGGCCGGGCATCGCCACGGGGCTAGTGTCCGGGGCGCCTCAACTGGGGGCGGGATCGATGGCGGGCGCCACGCTGGGTGCGGCAAGTGCGGCCACCGCGGTTGGTGCAGCCGCAACGGGGATAGGGGGCGCAGTCGCCGCAGGCGCACGCCTGGCACCGGCCGTAGCGCAGCGGGCAACGGGTGGGGCGCTGGGTGCCGTGGCGGCGGTTGCGCGCGGGTCGTTCACCGTCGATGGCGGCTTCAGTGGCGGGGCGGCCGGGCCAAACCACGTCGCCAGCGCGGATCGGCCGGCGGGACCGCAGCGTGGGAGCGGGGCGGGGGCAGCGGCAGGGGCGCGGTCCGGCGTAGCACGCGCGGCGAGTGGGACAGGGGCTGGCGAGGAAAGCCAGGATGCAGGCGATGCCGCCGCACGGGCAAGCGCTGTCGGCGATGCCCGATCCACTGCCGATCGACGGCAGCCGGCCTGGGCCAAACGCCTGCACCGTCGCCAGCAACTCTTGCATGCCGCCACCACCGTCGCCCACACCTTGCGGGGAGGGGACGGCGGAGGCGCGGGCAGTGGCCCGAGCTTGCGCGACACGGATGCATAAGGAAAACAAACCATGCGGTTCAAGCGACCACGCACACGTTATGCCGAGACGCCGCAGCCTGCGACGCCGTACCAGGCTGCCGCACAGGTATGGGATGAGCGTATCGGCTCGGCGCGCCTGCAGGCCAGGAACTGGCGGCTGATGGCCTTCGGCTGCCTCATCCTGACCCTAGGGATGGCGGGGGGGCTGGTCTGGCGCTCAGCCCAATCGATGGTCACGCCCTACGTGGTGGAGGTGGACCAAGCTGGCCAGGTACGTGCCGTTGGCGAAGCGGCTGCGCCGTATCAGCCGAATGACGCGCAGATCGGTTTTTACCTCGCGCGCTTCGTCACGCTGGTGCGGTCGGTCTCCATCGACCCGGTCGTCGTACGCCAGAACTGGCTCGACGCCTACGACTATGCCACGGACGGCGGCGCGGCCGTGCTCAACGATTACGCCCGAACCCAGAATCCGTTTGCACGCATTGGCAAGGAGTCGGTCACCGTGCAGGTCACGAGCGTGGTGCGGGCCAGCGACGCGTCCTTCAACGTGCGCTGGCGCGAACAACACTTTGCCAATGGGGCACCGGTCAGCACCGAGCGGTGGACCGCTGTCATTACCGTTGCAGTGCAAGCACCGCGCACCGAAGCGCGCCTGCGCGCAAACCCCTTGGGCATCTACGTCAAGGGCCTGTCATGGAGCCGTGAGCTGGACACCATCGAGGGAGCCAAATCATGACATTGCTGCACTCATCGCGCCGCCGTTACGTGCTTGCGGTGGTGTTGGCAGTCCTGTCGGGCTGCGCCACCCAGGGCAAGCCGCCGCCTGCGATCTCGCTCGATAAGTGGATACCGGCGCATCCACTGCCTGAACCGCCGAAGCCCGTTGAAGTGGTGGAGGTGCCCAAGGTGCTCCCGATGCCGGCCCAGATGAAGCCGATCGTGCCGGCCGACGGGGTCGCGCCTGCGCGGGAGCCGGCGGACGAGACCCTGCGCGTGTCGCGCGCCAATGAGGAGGCAAGGGTCGCGCCCACGCGCGAGGGCTATGTCAACGCCATCCAGGTCTGGCCATACACCGACGGGGCGCTCTACCAGGTCTACGCCTCACCGGGCCGTGTGACTGTCATTGCCTTGCAGCCCGGCGAAGAGCTGGTGACGGTCGCCGCCGGCGACACCGTGCGCTGGATTGTGGGCGATACCGCGACGGGTGCGGGGGACGAGTTGCGAGTCAAGGTGCTGGTCAAACCGGTGCGCGCCGGCCTGACGACCAATCTGGTCGTGATGACCAACAGGCGGACTTACTTGATCGAGCTGACCGCGACCGCAAAGGCGTGGATGGCCTCGGTGTCGTGGGACTTATCCAAGGGACCGCATGCTGGCCTTGCAGCGCCAGGCACAGGCAGCTCAGGCCGCCGCCCCGGTCGATACTGGCCTTTCGCTCGAAAGCCTTCGCTTTCGCTACGCCATCCGTGGTGCCAATCCCCCCTGGAAGCCGCTACTCGCCTTCGACGACGGCGCGAAGGTCTACATCCAGTTTCCGTCGCGCATCGAGCAAAGCGAACTGCCGCCGCTCTTCGTGATTGGGGCGCAGGGAGACGGACAACTGGTGAATTACCGCTTTCGTCCGCCGTACTACATCGTGGACCGGCTCTTCGGTGCGGCCGAATTGCGTCTGGGCGGAGGTGGGGAGACGGCGGGCGATGTCGTGCGCATCGAGCGTACGGATGGCATCGCAGGGGAGCATTGACCATGAATCTGGACAATGCCCCAGACCTGGAGTCGTCAACCGTGAGCAAGGAGGCGCCCGAATCATTGGCGCTGCGCGCCCAGCCGCGTCCGGTGACACGGTTGAACCGGCGCGTGCTCGTCGCCCTGGCCGGCGGCCTGGCGGCCGCTGTGCTGGGCGCAACGATGTGGTCGCTACATGCACCCGGGCATCGAGCGCTAACCGAGCCGATGGCACTTGACGATGCCGATCGCGTTTCCAGATCGCCTGCGCTCGATCAGTTGCCCACGGATTACGCTACGCTGCCCGCGGCCGATGTCGACAGCGGCGAAGTCCCGCAGCTCGGACCCCCGCTGCCCGGTGACCTTGGGCCCGCTATTGTGAAAGCGCAACCGTCGTTCGTGGTCGGCGATCCAATACCTGGTCAGGATCCGGCTTTTGCCGAGCGGGACGCGCTGCAAAAGGAGGCGGAGGCAGCGGCGAGTTCTCCCATATTCTTTCGCAACAGCACGCAGCAATCGACGCTCGGATCCGAGCCGCCCGCGGCAATACCGCCTACGCCCACACCTGAGTCGCGACTGGCCACTGAGTTCGATCCGCAAGGGCCCGGACTGGCGTCAACGGCTGCGCGGCCGACCGATCCTGTGGCCGCGCAAAACCGGCAAGACCAGAAAGAGGCGTTCCAGCAAGGCGTGGTGACGGCAACCCCCAATGCAGGGCAGTTGCTGAGGCCGATGTCACCTTACCAGGTGATGGCCGGCACCGTTATACCGGCAGCGCTCGTGACCGGTATCCGTTCGGATCTGCCCGGCGAGGTGATCGGCTCGGTGACAGAGCCGGTCTATGACACAGCGACGGGCCGCCACCTGCTGATTCCCCAGGGCGCACGCGTAATCGGGAAGTACAACAGCCAACTCAGCTACGGACAGAATAGGGTGCAGGTGGTCTGGCAACGCATCATCCTGCCGGATGCGTCCTCGCTTACGCTGGATAACCTCATCGGTGCCGATCCGGCCGGTTATGCGGGGCTGGAAGATGGCATCGAGCGGCACTGGGGGCGCGCCTTCGCGGCCGCCGCCCTGACGACCCTCCTGGGGATCGCTGCGGAATTGGCGGCCCCGGAGAATCGCAATGGCAATCGCGTCATCATTGCTGGCCGCAGCGGTCTGCAGAGCAGCGTGAACCAAGCGGGGCAGGAGGCGACTCGGCGCAATCTGGATATCCAATCTACGCTGACTGCGCGGCCCGGCCTGCACGTTCGCATCATTGTGAATCGGGATCTGGTGCTGCGGCCGTATCCACCCATTAACTTGAAGCGGGGAGTGTCGCCATGAGCACCAGGAACACGCTACGACTTGGGCCGTTGCCCAGGAGCGAAAGCGCGAAGCTGACCTTCTCTTGCACGGCAGCCCTCAAGGCCGAGTTGGACCGGTATGCCGAGCTGCATACCCAGACCTATGGCGAGGCAGTGGATGCCATCACCCTCATTCCGCATATGTTGGAAGCCTTCATGGCCCGCGATCGCGGCTTTCGGGCGACGGTACGAAAAAGGCAGCAGCCTGATAGCCCCTCCACGCCCTTGGAACGTTGAATCGGGTCTTGCTTGGTCGGGCGAGCGATGATGTTGCGACAGGATTCGTTAGTGCACGCTTGGTCGATAGTCGATCCCGAATTGCACAGCGAGATCGCGAAACCGTTTATCCAACGTCCACGGTTGTGCGCCTGGTGTGACCAATGTTGTGGCGAGCAGCGAGATCTCTGCCAACACGCAGCCGAGGCCAACCAGCTTCTCGCGCTCGACGAAATCCATGACCTCTTTCAGCGTAACCTGCTTGGCTGACTGGAGAAGCGCGATATCTCCCAGCGTACGTTGATGCAAGACGTCGTCGATGGTACCTGTCGTTCGCACGGCGTCGCTTCTGTTATCGAATATGATGCTTGTGGGCATCAATATTGGCATCTTCGCCTACGCAGGCAAATCGTGGATGACTGCATGTGGCTCGCAATCGACTTTGAGGGCGGGCTGTTGCACCTTGCTCCCGGCAACGCGAATGGCCAAGCATCACCCGTTCTCGAACGCTCGATAAATCGCCGCCCTCTTGAACCGTCTCGCCCCTTCTAATCGAAGCAGAAGAATAGGCTTGCTTCGGTGGACGCACGAATAGGGGGGGGCAAAGATGCGTGAGGCAGAAACATGCCGAGCTCGATGGACTCTCCGGCAACGGCACTCATGTGGCATCACCAATTTCCTCGGCGTGGGGCCTGCCCCGTCCGCCGATGCGCGCATTGCCTGCGCCGCCTGCATGGCCATTTGTCGTGGTGCAACAATCGCCGCCCTTGATCAGGATCTGCCCAGGATCAACCCCAATCTCACGTCCCTGGGGTGGCCGACGCTTCTATGCCTCAAAAATTGGAGCGATATCCTGATCTTTCTATATGAATACGGCTTCTGACTCGCATGTTTTCGCTACATAGCGGCCTCGGCCGGGCACGGAAACTGATATCAATCGCACATGAAGCGCACGACCTCGATTCCGCAACCGCTCGATGCCGCCCTGGTGTCGGGCGAAGTCGCATGCCCCGCGGATGGCGAAGACCGCAATTTCGTGACAGCGCTTGCGCGGGGCGTGGAGCTGTTGCGCGCGTTCGGACCCGACGACGACTTCCTGGGTAATGCCGAACTGTCGCGCCGTACGGGTATTCCCCGACCTACGGTATCGCGCCTGACCTACACGCTGGCAACCCTGGGCTATCTGGTCTATGTCCCGGCGCAGGAGAAGTACCGGATCGGTCAAGGCGCCATGCTGCCAGGCCAGCGATACTTGTCCGGCGCCGGCATCCGCAATATCGCGCAGCCCTTGATGCAGTCGCTGGCGTTTGCCACCGGCTGTACCGTAGCGCTGGCCGCGCCGGACCGGCACGACATGCTTTACCTGGAGGTGTGCCAGCCGCGCGGCGCGCTGGTGATGCGTCTGACTCCCGGCTCGCGCTTGCCGATGGCGACGTCGGCGATGGGCCGGGCCTGGCTCGCGGGGCTGCCGGCGCCGCGACGTGCGGTGATTATGGCCGAGCTGGAGCGCCATCACGGCGCGCGCTGGGCCGGCATGCGCAGCAAGCTCGAACGCGCCATGCGCGAGCACGCGCGGCGCGGCTTCTGCGTGGCACATGCGGAGTGGGACCGCTCGGTCAGCGGCGCGGCGGCACCGGTGCGGCTGGCCGAAGGCTCGGAAGTCCTGGCGATCAATATCGGCGGCGCGTCGACACGGCTGTCGCCCGAAGTGCTGGAAGGCAACCTTGGTCCGCGTATTCGTGAACTTGCCGAAACGTTGGCCGCCCGGCTCTGGCAGCCGGCATGACCGATTACCAAAACACACGAAACATAAGGCGAAGGAGAGATCGATGGAGATTCGCAACAAGACCGTGATCGTGACCGGTGGCGGCACCGGTATCGGCCGTGCGCTGGTGCTGGCATTGGCTCGTGCCGGCGCACGTGGCGTGGCCGTGGCCGATATCGATGCGGCAGGCGCCGCGCAGGTGGCTGCCGAAGCTGCCGCCGCCGCGCCCGCATGCCAGGTCTTCTCGCAACGTGTGGACGTGGCCGATGCAGCGGCGGTACAGGGACTGGTGGATGTGGCCACGCAGCGCTTTGGCCAGGTCGACGTGTTCTGCTCAAATGCCGGCATCATTCTGCGCAAGGGGCTCGATGCGACGGCCGACGAGTGGCAGCGCATCTGGGAAATCAATGTGATGGCGCATATCCATGCCGCGCGTGCAGCGCTGCCGCAGATGCTGGAGCGCGGTGAGGGGTACTTCGTCAACACCGTATCCGCGGCCGGCCTGCTTTCGCAGATCGGCTCGGCGCCTTACGCCGTGACCAAGCACGCCGCGATCGGTTTTGCCGAATGGCTGTCGATTACCTACGGCGATCGCGGCATCGGAGTGAGCTGTATCTGTCCGCAAGGCGTGCAGACGAAAATGCTGTTTGGCGACGATGGCGAGCGCAAGGGGTTCCTGCAGGAGGGTTCCGTCACGGCAGAGCACGTGGCCGAGAAAACGTTGGAGGGCGTGGCGAACGAGAGCTTCCTGATCCTGCCGCATCCCGAGGTCCTCGAATACTATCGGCGCAAGGGACAGGATTATGATCGCTGGCTACGTGGCATGCGCCGTCTGCACGACCAGGTCAGCAAGGAATTCGGCAATATCGCCATGTAGCAGCAGTTCCCCATAAGAAAGATCCAGGAGACAGATGATGCGTGCTCGAATGTTCCGGCGCCGCGAGGTGCTGGCGATACTGGCCGCCACGGCCGCCATGATGACTGCGCCATCGGTGCACGCCGATGCGTATCCGTCCAAGCCGATCCGGGTCGTGGTGGGCTTCCCGAGCGGAGGCGCGCCCGACATCCTGTCACGCATCTTCTCCGAGAAGATCTCGATCGGCCAGCCTGTTGTGGTGGACAACAAGCCCGGCGCCGGCGGCAACATCGGTGGCGAGATCGTGGCCAAGGCGGCGCCAGACGGTTACACACTGGCACTCGGCACGGTTGGCACACATTCCATCAATGGCGCGCTCTACAGCAAGATGCCGTACGACATGGTCAAGGACTTCGTGCCTGTGATCCTGCTGGCGTCCACGCCCAATGTGCTGGTGGTGCATCCGAGCGTGCCGGCCAAGAACGTGCAGGAGCTGATTGCGCTGGCCAAGTCCAAACCTGGGCAACTCACATTCGGCACGCCCGGCGTGGGTACCTCGTTGCACGTGGCCGGCGAGCTGTTCAATACCATGGCTGGCACGAAGATCGTGCATGTGCCGTACAAGGGCAGGGCGATGGCCATTCCAGACCTGCTGGGTGGCCATATCACGATGATGTTCGACAACCTGCCGTCGGCGCTGCCGGTGGTGAAAGAGGGCAAGCTGCGCGCGCTCGGGGTGACCAGTGCGCAACGCTCGGCCTCGGCGCCGGACATTCCCACCATCGCGGAACAGGGGCTGCCGGGCTACGAGGCCACCTCCTGGTTCGCCATCTTCGCGCCCGCCAACACGCCAAAGGACGTGGTGGCAAAGCTTAACGCGGAGCTGAACCGCATCTTCACGCTGCCCGACGTTCAGACCAAGCTGAAGACGCTGGGCCTTGACCCCGTGCTTGGAACGCCCGAGAAACTGGCGGAATACCAGCGCAGCGAGATCGCCAAATGGGCCAAGGTCGTCAAGGAGTCCGGCGCGAAGGCGGAGTAACGGCAAGACGTCCGGCCGGCGGTTAGCGCCCGGAATGCGTGCGTCGCCGCGCCAGCCCGTGGCGCGTGAGGATGGCTGCGCCTAGATCTTTCAGCGATCGCGCAGCCGGCTCAGGCTGACAAGCGCGCCGACAGTAGCGACGCTGGCCGCAACATAGAGCGCGGTGCGGGCCGCATCGCCCCGATCGAGGCTGAACAGCAGCGCCACAACCGCGGTGCCCGTGGTCTGACCAAGCAGGCGTGTGGTGGCCTGCGCCCCGCTTGCGCCGCCACTACGCTCATGTGGCGTGGCGTTGATCATGGCGCGATTGTTGGGCGATTGAAAAAAGCCGAAACCGACGCCGCACAACGCGGTGCGCCAGGCAATGTCGAGGCTCCCGGCGTCAGGTCCTAGCACGGCAAGGCTGAGCAGACCAGCGGCCAGCATCACCAGCCCGGCCCCGGCCAGGACGCTGGCGGAGTATCGATCCGCCAGCCGGCCAGAAAGCGCCGCCATGACGGCCACCATCAGCGGCCACGGGGTGATCAGCAGCCCCGTTTCCTGCAGGCTGCGGCCAAGCTGGTATTCGAGATAGAACGGCAACGACACGAAGGCCAGCATCTGCGTCATGAAGGAGCAGAAGGATGTGCCCACGGCCAGCCTGAAGGCGCGGCTGGCAAACAGGTCCACGGGCACCAGTGGCGCAGGCTGGCCGTGCTGCCGGCGCACCAGCAGCCAGCCCAGGGCCAGCGCCAGCACAAGGCCGCAGCCGCCTGCGATGCGCAATGGGGCATGCCCAAGGCCATCGACACCGAGAATGAACAGCCCGATCACCACAGCCGACAATACGGCGCTCGAGTAGTCGAAGGGGCGCGGTTGCGGGGGCGTCTCGGGTAAGGCGCGGCGGGACAGGGTCAGGGCGAAGATGGCGACTGGGACGTTCACCGCAAAGAGCCAGGGCCAACTGGCCAGACCTAGAATCAACGCACCCAACGACGGGCCCACGGCAATCGTCACGCCAACGACCAGGGCGTTGAGCCCGATGCCGCGGCCAAGCCGCGTCGGGGGATAGATCACACGCACAAGCGCGGTGTTGACGCTCATGATGCCGGCGCCGCCAACACCCTGGATCACGCGGGCGGCCACCAGCATCGGCAAGTTGACGGACAGCGCGCAAAGCAGAGACCCCACCAGGAAGGTGGCAAGGCCCACGCGGTACACGCGCTTGTAGCCGAGAATGTCGCCCAGCGACGACAGCGGCAGCAAACAAACCGTGACCGTCAGTTGGTAGGCGTTCACTACCCAGATCGTGCGCGCCGGATCACTGTGGAGTTCACGCGAAATGGAAGGCAGCGCGATGTTGGCAATCGATCCGTCGAGCACGGCCATGACGAGGCCGCAGAACACTGTCAGGATGGCCCAGGTACGCTGGGGGCGTGGAAGACCTTGTTGGGACTGCATGGAGGCGGGACGGACGGCTTGCGCTGTTCTTAGAAAGCCCTGAACCCGCAAGGAAATGCTCCCACGTCAGGTGTCGGACGCGTCATTATCGTCTCCCGCGCCGCCCCGTGCAAATGCCCCTAGCGGTTGGAGCTTGCCGGCTCCCCGCCAAACGCCAGGACGGCTACATGCCGCGCGTCCCCGGCGGAGTTGGGGGTGGTCGATCGGCGTAGGGGTGTCGGGGTGCGTTGCACTGGTCCGCCGGCGCCGCCGGCGACTGGCACCGGGCGACGACGACGCTTTCGCAGTGATGTGGCGCTGACGAGCCAATATATTCGGCGTCTCCAGGGTCTTTCGCAGTGCATCACGGACAGTGCGGAAAAGTGGCATCCTGTGGCCGCGCGCAGCGGGGTTCCGTGTCGTTCCGTGTCACCCCGGCGCTGCGCCGCAGGACCCCGAGCGGAGGTGTGCCATGACGATGCGTCAATTCGACGAATTTCCCCCCGAGGAACGGCAGGACGTCGAGGCCGTGTTCAGACAGGTTGGTCTGGCGATCCAGGACTTCGAGATTTCCGATGCCAATGGCACAGCGGCCCGTCAGGTGACGGTTCGAAGGCAGCGTACCGGTGCGGAGAGCGTCTATGACGCCGGTCCCGGCTCTTCATGGGTGGAAGAGTTCGAGAGCGATCTGGAGTGCGGGCTTTTCGGCCAGCTTGCGCAGTGAGAAGACAGTCGCGGCCGGGGCGAGATCAGTTCCGGCCGCGCTCGTGACTGCGCCCGACGATCGAGGCACCGGCAATCAGTTCCTGCAGGAGCGCCAGCGATGCCGCACCCGGCATGCGGTAAGGGTCGAGTTCACCCTGCGCGGAATACTTGAGCAGCGTGGCGGCGTTGATCTTGCCGGCGTTCACGCGCCCCATCGACCACCCCGAAAAAGCCCGTTCGGCAATTTCCTCGTAGTGCAACAACACCACGTCGTGGTGGCGGCTGTCCTTGCCGATATTGAGGTAGAGGCGGGAGACCGCTTCACGGCTGCCCTCCAGCGCCTGCAGAAAAACGCTGTTGCTATGGCACAGCACGCCGGTTATTCCGTGGCGCGGGTTCTGTGCCAGGCTGGTTTCCAGGATGGCATCCAGCACATCGGTGACCAGTGGTTCCCTGGCGCGGCTGGCGTAGAGCAGGCGAACGAGCATGGGAGGCCTCTTGCGGTTCCGTGGCGGCTTAGCGCCGGTTCAGGTTCAGCAGCGTCAGGAATTCCCGGCGCAGCTTGTCATCCTTGAGAAAAGAGCCACGCATGACGCTGTTGGTCATCTTGGCATCCGTGTCACGCACGCCGCGCCAGTGCATGCAGAAGTGCTCCGCCTCCATCACGATGGCAAGGCCGTCGGGGTTCATCTTTTCCTGCAACAGGTCTGCCACTTGCGCCACGGCTTCTTCCTGGATCTGCGGGCGGCACATGATCCATTCGGCCAATCGCGCGTACTTCGACAGGCCAATCAGGTTCGAGTGCCGGTTCGGCATCACGCCAACCCACAGGCTGCCGATGATCGGGCACAGATGGTGCGAGCAGGCGCTGCGCACGCGAATCGGGCCAACGATCATCAACTCGTTGAGCTGTTCGACGTTCGGGAACTCGGTGACCTGCGGCGCCTTGGCATAGCGGCCTGCAAAGATTTCCTTGAGGTACATCTTTGCCACGCGGCGGGCCGTTTCGCGCGTGTTGTGATCGTTGTCGACATCGATGACAAGCGTGCGCAGGACCTCTTCCATGCGGGCTTCCACCTCGGCCTGCAGCGCGTCCAGCTCGCCGTGTTCGATATGGCGCGCGATGTTGTCGTTGGCGTGAAAGCGCTCGCCAGCTGCTGCAATCCGGGCGCGAATGCGGTCCGATACCGGCGTGTGAGCAGGCTTTTCGGCTCCGTCCGGGTGATCCTTGTGTGACATGTGGGGTGCCGGTCGTCAGGCGGGAAAGGCGCGCGGTGCGCGGTGCTTCACTATAAGCGAAAACCGGGGGCGGGGCTTTAGCGAAGCACGGCCAGCGCCGGCAGCAGCGCCAGCGGCATCACAATGGCGCCGGCCTTCAGGAAGGTACCGGCGCTGATGGTGTGCCCTTCGCGGCGTAGCGCGGTCAGCCACAGCAGCGTGGCAAGTGACCCGGTGACGGAAAGGTTTGGACCCAGGTCCACCCCAATCAGCACCGCCGCCGTTACCGTGTCCGAGGCGTGACCCGCCGCCAACGCCGAAGCGGCGAACAGACCCGCGGGCAGATTGTTGACGATGTTGCTCACCACGCCTACCAATGCGCCGGCCAGGCTCGCGCCGATCACGGCGTCCGTCCCCTGGCGCATCGACAGGTCCCGCACCCAGTGCGCGAGTTGATCGGTCAAGCCGGTCTGCGACAGGCCGGCCACCAGCACGAACAGGCCGGCCACCATCGGCAGCACGCCCCAGGACACTTCGGCCAGCGCCGGGCGCAGCAGGCGTGGCTGCGTGGCGCAGACTGCTAGCAGCGTTGCGGCGCCGCCGATGAACGTGGGCCACCCCAGGTCCAGGCCGCGTAGCGAGGCGGTTAGCAAAGCCACGCCGGTGAGGATGATGCCGGCGGTGGTCAGCCACGCCTGCAAGGACAGTGGCGGCGTCTCGACGTCGGCCGCGATCGGCTCGGCCAGCGCCTTGCGCTGCGTCCAGTACAGCGCCACAAACGTCATGACGATGGCGACGATCGACGGCAGCGTGAAGCGGCCAAGCCAGCTCATCAGCGGCGGCATCCGTTCACCGAACAGCACCAGATTGGCCGGGTTCGAGATAGGCAGCACGAAGCTCGCGGCGTTGGCGATGAACGCGCAGGCATACAGATACGGCAGCGGATGCTTGACCCGCGCCGCGCGCGTGGCCGCCAGCACGGCGGGCGTCAGCACAACCGCCGTGGCGTCGTTGGACATGAATGCCGTCACGGCAATGCCGAAGCCATAGACCAGCACGAACAGCCGTCGCGCCGATCCACGCGCGCTGCGCACCGCCAATGCGGCCACATGGTCGAACAGGCCGGTCTTCCGCGCGAGTTCGGAGATCAGCATCATCCCCGCCAGGAACAGATAGACGTCGTTGCCTCGCGCCACGGCCTGCAGTGCATCGCGCCATGACAGAAGCCCGGCCACGCACAGCAGCACGGCCCCCGTCATGGCCCAGAATGGCTCCGGCAGCCGGAACGGCCGGAATAGCACGCCAACGGTGGCGAGCGTGGCGACCGCCCAGATCAGCGGTGTGGCGTAGGCGGGCATCGATGATGTCAAAGGGCGACGCCGCTGGCACGCGGCGCGCTGGCAGGGGCGGGTACGGCGAGCGCTGCCGGCGTGGGAGCGGGCGTCACCGGTGCACCAGGCACGGAGCCATCCGTGGGCAGGTCCGGCACGGCGGGCGGCGGCGGGAAGCCCAGCGCTGCCATGCCGTGGGTGCCGTCGGCGTTCTCGGCGTAGGCCCAGTCGTTATTGAACCTGGCCAGTTGCGGCGGCGCCTGGAAGCTGGCCTCGGGCACGCCGGCCAGGCGGCCTTCCATATACGCTGCCCAGATCGGCAGGGCCGTGGTGGCGCCAAATTCCCGGCGGCCCAGGGTGCGATTATCGTCGTAGCCCATCCACGCGACGGTGACCACCTGTCCCGCGTATCCCGCGAACCAGCCATCGACCGATTCATTGGTGGTGCCAGTCTTGCCCGCCACGTCGTCGCGGCGCAGGTAGCGCTTCACGCCGGTACCGGTGCCTTCGTCCACCACGCTTTGCAGCAGGCTGTTCATGACAAAGGCATTGCGTTCGGAAATCACGCGCGGTGGCTCGGCGGAGTCCACGGCGAACAGCACGTTGCCGTCGCCGTCGGTGATTTTCTCGATCAGGTAAGGCTCGATGCGATGGCCCTGGTTGGCAAACACCCCGTACGCCGCGGCCAGCCGCAGCGGTGACGTGGTGCCCGTGCCGAGCGCCATCGGCAGATACGGCGGCAGGCGCTTGGTCGAGAAGCCGAACTTGCCCGCGAAGTCGATCGCGTACGGAATACCGATGGCCTGCAATGTGCGGATGGCCGGCAGGTTGCGCGACTCGGCCAGCGCGTCGCGTACCGTGATGGGACCGACGAAGCGGCCGTCGTCATTCGACGGCTGCCAGCGCGGCGAATTGTCGAGCGGCGCGTCGTTGATCAAGGTGCCAGGCGAGATGCCGCGCTCCAGCGCCGCCGAATAGACGAATGGCTTGAATGTCGAGCCGGGCTGGCGCTGCGCCTGCGTTGCGTGGTTGAAGCGGTTCTTGGCAAAGTCGGTGCCGCCTACCATCGCCTCAATCGCGCCGGTGCGCGCGTCGAGCGACACCAGGGCGGCCTGCGGCATGGCCTCGGTGGCGGACTTTGCGGCGCCGTGGCGTTTGCCATAGCGTTCGATGCCTGCCTGCACGGCGTCGTACGCCTGCGTCTGGTGCATGGACGAGACCGTCGTGTAGACGTTGATGCCGCGTGTGTACGCTTCGTCGCCAAAGCGGTCGTGTGCCAGCTGGCGGGCGAGTTCGGCGACGTATTCCGCATGTCCGTCGAAGCGGCCATTGGCATCGCGGTTGACGACGATCTGCGCGTTGCGTGCATCGCGATACTGGTCCTGCGTGATCATGCCCAGCGCCAGCATGCGGCCGAGCACATATTCCTGGCGGCGCTTGGCGCGCGGCAGGTTGACCACCGGATTCATCGTCGACGGCGCCTTGGGCAGACCCGCGAGCATGGCGGTTTCCGCCAGGGACAACTGCGCGACCGGCTTGCCGAAATAGGTTTGCGCGGCGCTGCCAAAGCCATACGCATGCTCGCCCAGGTAGACCTGGTTCATGTACAGCTCGAGGACGCGCTCTTTGGGCAGCGAGCGATCGATCTCGAACGCCAGCAGGATTTCATACCACTTGCGCGCCAGCGTCTTCTCGCGCGACAGGTAGAAATTGCGCGCCACCTGCATCGTGATGGTGGAGGCACCCTGCGCGTAGCCTTCGCCGATATTGGCCAGCGCGGCACGGACCAAGCCGGCCACGTCCACGCCTACGTGGTTGTAGAACTGGTCATCCTCGGCGGCCAGAAGTGCGTCGGACATCAGCTTCGGCATCCGCTCGATGGGAATGAACTCGCGATGCTCGGTGCCGAATTCGCCAATCTGCACGTCGTCCCGGGTGAAGACGCGTAGCGGTACCTGGGGATGGTAGTCGCGCAGTGCGTCGACGGAAGGCAACTGCTTCAGGCTGACCACGGCAGCGAAACCGGCAATCAGCACGCCGGCGGCTGCCAGGGCTGCGGTCACGCCTGCGGCCTTGACTACGAATTTTTTCATGGCGCGCATTCTACCGTGCTGCGGAAAGCGGCAACGGCAAACCGGTCTCTGTTACATCCGCGGGCGGCGCCTGGGGCACGCGCTCGGGAGGCTGATGGGGCACCTGCTGCGCGAATTCGCAGAGTGCAAGCCAGGTTTCGGCGCGCTCGACAATCGTGTAGTGGTCGGTTCCCGCGATTGTCTGCACGGAGACGGGGCCGGGCCATGCGGCCATCAGCCGCTCGGAGCACTCGTGGGGCACCACGTCGTCACGTTCCGCCAGCAGGACCTTGGTGCTCTGGACCACCTTCTTGCAGTGGGAGATCGAATCGAAATGGTGGCGCATCAACTGGCGCAGCGGCACCAGCGGAAAGCGCTTGCGCACGATTTCCAGCAGCGAGTCATAGGGGGTGATCAATTGCAGGCTCTCGAAATCCTGCAGATCGGCGAGCTGGATCGCCACGCCGGTACCTAGTGAGCGGCCCACCACATGCACGCGCACGCCCGGGAAGGCGCGGCGGATATGCAGCAGGAACTGACTGGCATCGGCTACGGCGGCGGCCTCCGATGGCATGCCGTCGGAATGGCCCAGTCCCCGGTAGTCGAAGGTGGCAAAGCCCATGCCGGCGGGCAGCCAGTGCATGAACTGCAGCGTTTCCAGTACGTCCTCGCCACGGCCCGGCAGATAGAACAGCAGGTCGCGCACCCCTTCATGGTCGGCATGAAAGGTATAGCCACGGAACAGGCCGCCGGGAACGGCGTGCGAGTAGGCGTTGATTCCGTCCGGCAGGTCGCGTGGCGGGCGCCGGCGTGCGTCGAACAGCAGCCGCTCCTGGTTGACGGCGAGATAGGTCCAATAACAGGCGAAGCCGCCGGCAGTCACAAGCGTGGCGGCCAGCGTCCTGCGCAAAAACGACGACGATGACATGAGGGCGCTAGGGGGGCATGGAGAGGGCCAATGGCCGAACATCCGCGTCCAGCCTACCCGAAAATCGGGCAATGCGGCGTTGGACCAGCCAGTGCGCCCGCAAGTTCTTGTACGATATGCCGCATATCGAACCACGCCCACTGGGGGCTGTTGCATGAACGACGAACAGAAACGCGCCGAAGAGGCGCAAGCAATGGAGCGCGTGGTAAATGCCACGCGCCAGGTGCAGGTGGCATTTACCGCGCTGCAGAGCCAGTATTTGCCGCAGGGCAGCGGCAAGCCGTCCAAGATTGCCCTGCAAACCTTTGACGCGGCGCTGCAGGCGCTGGAAGACGCGCAGGCCGCGTTCGACGAGGTGCTGAACGAACTGCTGGACGGCAACCGCTAAAGCGGCGCTCACGCTCACTCCAGTGTGAATCTGGCCTCCTTCACGGCAGCGGAGTCGAAGCCCACCTGAACGTTGAAGTCTCCTGGCTCGGCCACGTATTCGAGCTTCGCGTTGTAGAACCTGAGCTGGTCTTCGCTGATCGGGAAGGCGATCACGCGCGATTCTCCCGGCGTGAGCATGACCTTGCGGAAGTCCTTTAGCTCCTTGACCGGCCGCACGGTGGATGCCATCACGTCCTGCAGGTATAGCTGCACCACGGCTTCTCCGGCGCGGTCGCCCGTATTTTTCACGGTGACGCTGGCCGTGAGCTTGCCATTACGGGCCAGCTTGCTGCCGGACAGCCGCACGTCCGACATGCTGAAGGTCGTGTAGCTCAGGCCATAACCAAATGGGTAGAGCGGGCCGTACTCTTCCTCGAAATACTGTGACGTGTAGTTCGGCGCCTTGCCCGGCGTGAACGGCCGGCCGATGCGTGGTGCGTTGTAGTAGGTCGGGATCTGGCCCAGCGAACGCGGAAACGTGATGGGCAGTTTGCCCGATGGGTTGGCGTCGCCGAACAGCAGGTCCGCAATCGCGTGCCCGCCCTCGGTGCCGGGATACCACGCTTCCAGAATCGCGTCGGCGTTTTCCTTTTCCCAGTTGATGGTCAACGGGCGGCCGTTCATCAGCACCAGCACCATTGGCTTGCCGGTGCTCTTGAGCGCCTTGAGCAGCGCGAGCTGGCTCCCGGTCAGGCCAAGGCTCGAACGGCTCGATGCCTCGTGCGACATGCCGCGCGTTTCGCCCACTGCCGCCACGATGGTATCGGCGCCGCGCGCCACGCGCACGGCTTCCTCGATCAGGTCGCCCGGCGAGCGCTTGTCCTGCACCACTTCGGGGTTGTCCCAGTTCAGGAAGTTCAGGTAGCCGACTACGCGCTCATCGTCGGTGATATTGGCGCCGCGTGCGTAGACGACCTGGCCCTTGCCGGCCAGCGCGTCGCGCATGCCCTGCAACAGCGTTACCGATTGCCGGGCCACGCCGGCGGCGGACCAGCTACCCATCATGTCGATCTGGGCATCGGCCAGCGGGCCGATTACGGCCACGGTGCCGGCCTTCTTCAGCGGCAGTGTTTTGTTGCGATTTTCCAGCAGTACCATCGACTTGCGCGCGGCGTCGCGCGCCTCGGCGCGGTGCAGCCGGGCTTCTGCATTGACGTCAGCGGGGTCCGTTTCCGCCGTGCCGATGCGCCGGAACGGGTCCTGGAACAGCCCCATGTCGTACTTGGCGCTCAGTACCTCGCGCACGGCCTCGTCGATCAGTTGCATCGGCACGGCACCCGATTTGACCAGTGTGGGCAGCTGCTCCAGATAGCGCGTATCGGCCATGCTCATGTCCACGCCGGCCTCGATGGCCAGCCGTGCGGCGTCGCGGCCGGTGCTGGCCACGCCGTGGCGCAGCAGCTCGTCAATCGCGCCGTGGTCGCTGACCGTCACGCCCTTGAAGCCCCATTCCTTGCGAAGCAGGTCGCGCAGCAGCCATTTGTTGGAAGTGGCGGGTTGGCCGTTGACCGAGTTCAGCGCGATCATCACGCCGCCCGCGCCGGCATCCAGTCCTGCCCGGTAAGGCGGCAGGTAGTCGTTGTACATGCGCTGCGGGCTCATGTCGACGGTGTTGTAGTCGCGCCCGCCTTCCACGGCGCCATAGAGCGCGAAATGCTTGACGAAAGCCATCACGCTGTCGGCATTGGCCGGTGAGCTGCCCTGGAAGCCCTGCACGCTGGCGCGCGAGCATTGCGATACCAGGTACGGATCTTCGCCAAAGCCTTCCGACGTACGGCCCCAGCGCGGGTCGCGCGAGATATCGACCATCGGCGCGAACGTGGCGTCGAGGCCATCGGACGCAGCCTCCAGTCCTGAAATGCGGGCGGCTTTTTCCACCACGTTCATGTCCCAGCTCGATGCCAGGCCCAGGCTGATCGGGAACACGGTGCGATGGCCGTGCACCACGTCATAGGCAAAGAAGATGGGAATCTTCAGGCGGCTGCGCGTGGCTGCTTCCTGCAACGGGCGGTTGTCCTTGCGCGTGACCGAGTTGAAGGTCCCGCCAACGCGGCCCGCCGTGATTTCCTCCATCAGCTTCTTCGCGGGCATTTCGGGGCCGATGCTGATCAGCCGGAGCTGGCCGATCTTCTCATCGAGCGTCATTCGCGCGATCAGATCGTTGACGAATGCCACCTTGTCAGCCATTGATGCGGCGACGGGTGCGGAGGTGTTGGCTTCAGGGGCGGCGCCGGCAAACGTGGGCGCGCAGGCAAGGCTGGCCGCAACGGCCAGCAGGGAAAGCAGTCGCATTGTTCGTTGTCTCGGATGGGCGCAGTGCCGGGATCTTCGCCCCGCCATAGTGCTGCAGGAGCGAATGCCTGACTGTCGCCGCGTGTCTGACAGGCGCGTCAGGCGAAATCGGTTATGTTTCTGAACTGCGCCGCAAGTTTACAGCCTTACAGTGCTTAGAATGGCTGCTTTGTGGCTTTTTCCACATCTCAACCTGGAGATCGCTTGGTGGTTACCGCTTTCGTCGTCCGTCGTGTCGCGTCGTTTCGTAACAGGATGCAAATTGTCTTGCCGGGCATCGCGCTTGCCGGCTGCCTGATCGGCGTGGCGCCGGCGCATGCGTTTTCGCTCGACGACGTGACAGCCCGCGCAAAGAAGCTCTCCGAGCAGCCCTACGCGGCGCCCGCCAGCAATCTGCCGCCCGTGTTCGCGCAGATGCAGTTCGGCGACTACATCAAGATCCAGCCGAAGATGGATAACGTGGAGTGGAAAGGGCAGGGCACGCCGTTCAAGCTCGGCTTTTACCACCAGGGCATGCACTTCAGCACCCCTGTGCGCATCAACGAGATCGTCGACAGCCGCGTGCATGAGATCAAGTACGAACCAAGCCGGTTTGACTTCGGCGATCTCAAGCTCGACAAGGCCGCGACGAACAAGCTTGGCTATGCCGGGTTTCGCGTGCTGTACCCGATCAACCGCGCCGACAAGCTCGACGAAGTGATGAGCATCCTGGGCGCCAGCTATTTCCGCGTGATTGGCAAGGGCCAGGTCTATGGTCTGTCCGCGCGCGGTCTGGCGATCAATACGGGCCTGTCCGAACCCGAGGAGTTTCCGGCCTTCCGCGAATTCTGGATCGAACGCCCGAAGCCGGAGGACAAGCATCTGGTGTTCTACGCGCTGCTCGATTCGCAGAATGCCACCGGCGCCTACCGCTTTGAGCTCCGTCCCGACTCGGATGCGGTGCTGAAAGTGCAGGCGCGCGTGTTCATGCGCGGCCCGGTGAAGAAGGTAGGCATCGCGCCGCTGACCAGCATGTTCCTGTTCGGGCCGCAGCAGATGCGAGACGCCAACAACTTCCGCCCCGCGCTGCATGACTCGAACGGGCTGTCGATCCATACCGGTGACGGCGAATGGCTCTGGCGTCCGCTGAACAATCCGAAGTACGTGGCGCTGAGCATGTTCCAGGTGAACAATCCGCGCGGTTTCGGCTTGATGCAGCGCGGCCGCGATTTCTCGCAGTACGAGGACCTGAAGGACCGTTACGACTTGCGCCCAAGCGCGTGGATCGAGCCGCAGGGCGATTGGGGCAAGGGCAAGGTGGAGTTGGTGGAGATTCCCACGCCCGACGAAACGAACGACAACATCGTGTCGTTCTGGACGCCGGATCAGTTGCCGCCCAAGGGCACGCCGATCAAGGCCGACTACACGATCCACTGGACGATGGACGAGCGCGGCATGTTTGCCAAGGACCTTGCATGGGTCAAGCAGACGCTGCGCACGGCAGGTGAGATCACGCAGAAGAACCTGATTCGTCACCTGGACGGCAGTCTTGGGTTCGTGATCGATTTCGAGGGTGGGCCGCTGGCGACCTTGCCACCGAACACGCCGGTTCAAGCGCAGTTCAGCGTGGGTGACAACGTCGAGGTCATCGAAAACGTGCTGCAGCCGAATCCCGTGACCAAGGGCTATCGCGTGACACTGCGTATCCGGGTCAAGGATCCGAACAAGGTGGTGGAAATGCGCGAAGCGCTGGTGGTCAATGGCAAGCCGATCAGCGAAACGTGGAGCTACCAGATTCCTCCCGGTACCGCGAACCAGCCGACGCCCGCGCAGGCAGTCAAATAACACGCATGGCAGCCCCTTCGAAGGAGGGGGCTAGATGGATCTTCTCCAGTACGGCACCTTGGTCCAATGGCATGCCGGAATCGATCGTCTACTGTGTCGGGACGATAACTCTGGAGCAAGAGTATGAAGCGCGTAGCCATCCTAGCCGCTGTCGTCCTTGGATTGTCCGCACTGCCCGCTATCGGGCAAACGACGAGCGGAGCAAAGTCCCAGCCACCTAGCGACGAGATTGTCCAGATGCGTCAGGAGATCGCGGCGGCACGCAAGACATACAACACCAAGGTTGCCGAGGCCAAGAAGGTCTATGAGGAAGCGAAGGCATCCGCGGCGAAGGAACGCGATGCTGCCATTTCAGCAGCACGCACGACTGCAAATCAGAAGAAGTCGTAGCGACCGCTCTTGCCGTGCCGAGTGCCTCGATTCCGCTGGCGCTCGGCCGGACGGCCGCCCCTCCGGGCGCGTCAGCGCCGGGGAGCCTTTTCCCGCAAGGGCTTAAGCAGATCCGAGAGCCCGTTGTGGTCCAGTTCATGCATCAGCGCCAGCAGCCTGCCGATTTCGCCGGGAGGAAAGCCCTCGCGCGCAAACCAGTTCAGATAGTTGCCCGGCAGGTCTGCAATCAGCGTGCCCTTGTGCTTGCCGAAAGGCATTTCTCGCGTGACGAGCAATAGAAGCGCGTCGTGGTCCAGCGGCATGGCAACGGTTCCCGAAGACGATGAGCGCGCATTGTAGCGCTGCCGTTTGCGGACGCCGAGTCTCGGGTCCTTAGCATCGTCCGACCGTCGGGACATTCCTCTTGCGTGATGATCGTGATTTCGGTAGTCTCCGTTTTGCATACAAAAAATGAACACAAACCGGAGACAAATTTCATGGAGCTTGCCGCTCAGATCCCGCAATTACTGACTGGACTGGAATGGTCGGGGTGCGCCCTGGCCATGAGTGGATCATTCCTGGTCGCGCTGCATAATCGCGCTTCGCGCTGGGGATGGATGGCGTACCTTTGTTCGAACCTGGTCTGGAGTGCCTTTGCACTCGTGACCGGCACGTACGGACTGTTCGTCCAGCAGCTCGGCTTTACGGCGACTAGCCTTTACGGGCTGTACCGCCATACACGTCACTATCGCCAGCTCGCACGCGAGGCAGGTGCTCCGCAAGCCGCCTGAGCGGCAATGCAAGAAGCCGGGAGATGAACTTCCCGGCCTCTCAGGTCGTCGAAGCCGGAGTCAATACGATTCAGGCCACACCATGCGAGCCATTTGCAGCACGATCGGCATCTTCCTTCTGCTGGTTTCGATCCAGGAATGCACCACGGTTTCCGATACCGGAGAACGGCAATCGAGCGTGACCACCTACGGCACGGTCGATGCCGGCGTAAGCCTGACCCGCGACCGATAGTGCCAGCGGACTCCCGCCTTACGCCGCCGTGGCAAGGTGGGTGGCAAAACCAGTCTGGCCCGGCGCGATGTCATCCCGCAGCGTGAGCGCCGGAATTTCGTAGGCGCCACTGTTCTGTGGACGAAACGCCAGCGGCGTGGTCGTGAACAGTTGGTCCAGGCGCTGGCCGAGGGCATCGGTGGTGGCCTGGTAGCGCGCCGCGTCCATCTTTCCAGTGCGATAGACCAGGAACGGCGGCAGCACATCGAAACCCGGGTAGTACAGAATGCCGTGGTGGATCGGGAACAGGATGTCGTCGATCGGTCCGTTGATGCCGCGCGGGCTGTAGTGGGATTCCCACCCACCCGTCGTGACCATCAGCATCGCGCGCTTGCCGGCCAGACTACCTTCGCCATACCGGTCGCCCCAGCGTGCATCGGAGTGCTCGCCCACGCCATACGCAAAGCCGTATGCGTACACGCGCTCGACCCATCCTTTCAGGATCGCCGGCATCGAGAACCACCAGAGCGGGAACTGCAGAATCAGCGCGTCGGCCCAGCGCAGCTTCTCTTGCTCGTGCGCGATATCGGGACTCTGCACGCCGTTTTCGAATGCGTGCAGCGAATCGAGCGAAGGATGGAATGGCGCACCGCCAGGGCGCCGCTCTAGCGTGTCGCCCGCATCGATCGGCGCCTTCCATTGCATCGCATAAAGATCCGATACCTGCACCTGGTATCCGGCCGCTTGCAGCCGTTGTACCGCGAAGTCTCTGAGCGAGCCGTTCAGCGATGTCGGTTCGGGATGGGCGTAGACGATCAGTACGTTCATGACTGCCTCCTGTAGCAGATGTGTCAAGTCAATGGAGGCAGGATATGGCTGGCCGAGCTATATGAGAAATGAATCTCCAGGATGCCAGCTATTGCAATCAGTAATTCCGGGGCCGGGCGCCGCATTGGGTCACCGCCGCCCCTGGCACGGTCTTACTTCTTGCTCGTCTTCGTGGACTTGGTTGCCGCGGTACGGGCGGGCTTGGCCGCCGGGGCCGAAGCCGGAGCGGCCGTGGTGGCTGGCAGCCGTTCGATCTTCGACTTGGCAAACGCGAAATAGCACGTGGTATTGCTGTTGTTGGCCATTTCCGAATCGCGGGTCGCCAGCACGCCGGTCACCTTGATCTTGTCACCCGTATTGAGATTGCTGATGCGCTTTTCGTTGACGATCAGCGCATCGCGCATCAGTGCCTTGCCTGTGCACTGCGGGTTTGCTTCGTCCTTGAAGTAGACCGCGATCTTGTCGCTGGAGCTGCTCAGGCCATCGACCTTGGTGACGCGGGCCACGGTGCCATTGACCTGGATGGCCTGCTTGTCCCACTTCTTCTTGGCCGTGATTTCGTTCTTTTTCCAGTCAGACCAGATATCGCCCAGCGACGCCGGCTGGGCGTCGGCCAGCATGCGGAAATCCAGATTGGCCACGTCATCGGCGCCATCCATGAAGGTGCCGATCGACGACATGGTGCTGTCCATCGACTCGCAGCCTGCCAGCAGGCCCACCAGAGCAAGGCCAACAACAAGTTTTCCCGTTCTCATGTTTTTCTCCGTCGTGGCCCTGACCACCACGGCCGGGCACGACCGGGATTTTATATCGAATGCGTCACAAATCGATATTACTGGTGATTTTCTCGAATTGGCAGGTTCGGTGTATCTGGGCGGCTCCGGTATATTGATCGTCAATTCCAGAAGCTACCGGTATCGCCATGATTAATTTGCGTCGGCTCGATCTGAATCTGCTGGTTACGCTCGACGTACTGCTGTCGGAGCACAACGTCACGCGCGCGGCCGAGCGCCTGCACTATTCCCAGCCGTCGGTCAGCGTGCATCTTGCCAGGTTGCGCGAAATCTTCGACGATCCACTGCTGCTGCCGGGGCCGCGCGGCATGCGTCCCACGGCACGTGCCGAATCGTTGCGTGAGCCGCTGCGCGAGGCACTGGCTGCGCTGGAGCGTGCGGTGTCTCCCGAGCATCCGTTCGATCCGGCTGCGGCGACCAATACATGGCGAATCGCGGCCACCGACTACAGCGAGTCGACCGTACTGTTACCCGCGCTGGCAGCGCTGCGTCAGGAGGCCCCCGCCGCGCGCCTGGCCGTCGTCGAAATGGTGCCGCCAAGGCTTGCGCGCCAGGCGGAGCAGGGCGACATCGACCTGGCGTTTCATACCACTGTGGAATCGCCGGAAACCCTGCACCGCAGGGCATTGTTCACGGAGCGCTATGTATTGGTCGGGCGCGCCGGACATCCGCGCCTGAAGCGCAAGCCATCGGCCGCCCAGTTCTGCGCGCTCGAACACGTGATCGTGTCTCCGGACGGCGGCGGGTTTTTCGGGGTCACTGACGAAGCGCTGGCCGCCGCCGGCCTGTCGCGCCGCGTGGTCCTGTCGGTTCCCCATTTCCTGTATGTGGCATCGGTCGTGGCCAGCACTGACCTGGTGGCGATGCTGCCGGCCCGGCTGGTGGCCAACAACGCCGCGCTGCAGGTAGTTGAGGCACCTGTGGAAGTGCCTGGCTACGAGATGTCGATGCTATGGCATGAGCGGTTGCACCGCGACCCCGCGCACCAGTGGTTAAGGGAGTCGATCGCGGCGGCGGTGGCGTGAGTTCCCATCTGCCGGCACTCCCGCGCCGGCAGCTACAGAACGCTCAATGAAGTCCAGTGCGCGCGCCGCTCGCCGTGCTAGTTGCACGCGGTGCCGGGCACGGGCTTGCCCGACGAGGTAAAGCCCTGGCAACTGTCGCCAGCTACCAGCGGCGCATCGCCGGATTGTTGTGGTGCCAGCCGCAGCTTGCCTGCCACGGTGCAGCAGCTATGTGGCACGCTGACCTGTTGCTGCTGCGGTGCCAACTGCGGTACCGACTGCGGCGGGGCCTGCGGGGGCTGCGATTGGGGCTGCGACTTTGATGGCTGCTGGGGAGACAGCTTGATCGTTGGCAACGATTTTGTCGACGAAGGGGATGATGCGGCGGCGTCCGGACCGTCAGCATCGGGCGCCGTGCACGTGCCCATATTGCATATGCGGTCGCCCTTGCATTGCATGTCGTGCTGGCATCCCTGCCCGAGGGCGGGTAGTGTCCAGGCCAGGCCGATGGCCGATAAAAGCAGTGAATTACGCAGGGACATATCCCCTCCCACACGACGATACGCGCGGCACTCGGCCCCGTGCTTCGTGGGTACGGTACCCGGCGCCGCATATCTTCAGCATAGGGCGGCAACGGCACGCTTCGCAATGCTCGTTGTGCCCTATCCCACAGTGCCGCACATGCCCGAGATCGCCGAATGCAGGACCGATACGGGACCGATATAAAGGGGCTTTGTGGCACGGCCGGCAGCTTCCGCCGTTTTGCTTCACAATAGCGCCCTTACGTAGAGGTGGCCGCCCCCGGTGGCACGACGTAGTACTACGTAGCTTCACCACGCCGCACCCGGAGCACGCTGGATTTCACGAGGCAGGACGCAAGATCCCGCCCACCAGTGCGCGGCGCAATGCCATGAAAAAAAGTCTCGCGTTTCTCTTCTCATGACCGCCCCTTCCGGAAATTTTGACAACGTCCCCGACCTCGCCCCGAACACCGATTCCGAATCACGCAACCGATCCGCCGACCGCCGTGCACTGCTGGCGCTGGGTGTAGGCAGCTTTGGCATCGGCACTGGCGAATTCGTGATCATGGGCCTGCTGCCCGATGCCGCCCGCGACCTCGCCATCACCATTCCCGAGGCTGGCCACCTGATCAGCGCCTACGCGCTGGGCGTGGTGATCGGCGCGCCGCTGCTGGCAGTGCTGGGCGCGCGCTGGCCGCGCCGCAACCTGCTGATTGCGCTGATGGCGTTCTTTGCCATTGGCAACGTCGCCAGCGCCCTGGCGCCCAGCTATATGTCGATGATGGTGCTGCGGCTGCTGACCGGCTTTCCGCATGGCACCTACTTTGGCGTGGCCGCACTGGTCGCGGCCAGCCTGGTGGCGCGCGAGCGTCGCGCGCAGGCGGTTGGCCTGGTCATGCTCGGCCTGACCGTCGCAACGCTGGTTGGCGTGCCGATCGCGGCCGGCATCGGCACGTGGCTGGGCTGGCGCGCCGCGTTCATGATCGTTGGCGCCATCGGTGCGCTCACGGTGCTGCTGGTCTGGCGCTGGGTACCGTTCGTGCCGGCCGACCGGCATGCCAGCCCGCTGCGCGAACTGTCCGCGCTGGCGCGCAAGCAGGTCTGGTTCACGCTCGGCATTGGGGCGATTGGATTCGGCGGCATGTTCGCCGTGTTCAGCTACGTCAAGCCGACCATGCTCGAAGTGGCGCACATGCCGGCCAGCGGAATACCTGTCGTGCTGGCGCTGTTTGGCGTGGGCATGGTGGCGGGTAACCTGGCCGGTGCAAAGCTGGCCGACCGCGCGCTGATGCCCACCGTGGGCGGCGTGCTGGTGTGGTCAGCGCTGGTGCTTGGCGCGTTCGTGTTCACGGCGCACCATGCCTGGCTGGCATCGCTGAACGTGATGCTGGTGGGTACGGCGGTGGCCCTGGGGCCGCCGCTGCAGATCCGGTTGATGGACGTGGCCGGCGATGCACAGACACTGGCCGCCGCGCTCAATCACTCGGCCTTCAACATGGCCAACGCGCTGGGCGCCTGGCTGGGTGGAGTGACCATTGCCGCCGGCATGGGCTGGACGTCTACCGGCTGGGTTGGCGCGCTGCTGGCACTGGGCGGCCTGGCGGTATTCGCGTGGTCGCTGGCGAGCACGCCGCGCCGTGACATTACCGTGACGGCGTAGTTTCCGAGGTACTGGCCGACGTACGGCCCAACGTATTTCCGGATGTATTGCCGGATGTACTTGCCGACGGCGCGGGGGCAGTCCGCTCTCGCGCCGCGGCATCGATCACGCGATGCACGAATTCCAGCTTGGCCACCACCGTGGGCGACAGCGTGAACGGATAGCCGTCCGGCACGCCCAGGCTGCGGTTCAGGCTGTTCAGTACATAGGTGAGCGGAAACCAGCGGTTCATCAGGCTGCGGAAACTGGCATCTTCCACGGGTGTCTGATCGGTCAGCGTCGGCTCCTGCGGACTTTCCGGCTTGAGTACCAGCCCGCATGACACGGCGGTGTCCAGCGTGTCGACCATATGCAGGTAGTGCGCCCACGTCTCGGCCCAGTCTTCCCACGGATGCATCGTTGCATAGGCGCTGATATACGACGCTTGCCAGTCAGCGGGCACGCCCTGATCGTAGTGGCGCTTCAGTGCCTCCCCATAATCGGCGCCTTCGTTGCCGAACAGCCGGCGGAACGGCTCAAGCCATCGCGTGCCGGCTATCAGCCGGTTGAAGTAGAAATGCCCCACCTCGTGACGGAAATGCCCGAGCAGCGTGCGATAGGCTTCGCCCATCTGGCTGCGGGTCTGCTCGCGGTGCGCGTCGTCGGCCTCCGCGATATTGATCGTGATGAGGCCGTTGTCATGGCCGGTCATCGCCGGATCGAGCGGGTCGGTATCGGCCAGGAAGTCGAACTGCAGCCCGGACTCGGGATCGTCTTCACGCGAGATGACCGGCAGCCCCAGCGACAGCAGCGTATACAGCAGGCGCCGCTTGGCGGTTTCCAGCCGGTACCAGTAAAGCCGGTTGTCGGGAATATCGAGGTTTGGAATCGTATGCGTGAGCTTGCAGGCATCGCATAGCGGGCTGGGGTCGTCGGCTGGCACCATCCAGTTGCAGACCGCCTCCGCCTGATAGTTGTGGCAGCGGCGGAACATCTCATCCTTGGCTTCCGGATGCAGGCTGCGCCAGCCGCTTTCATCGTTGCCCTCGAACGCCGCGATCTGCGATAGCGCCGGGATGAAGCCCAGCGTTGCCTGACAGCGCTCGCAGACGACGTTCTCGAAGAACACAAGGTTGCCGCAGCGATTGCAGTGGAACGTCTTCATGGCACCGGCTCCGATCGGATCTGGAAGATCGTGCCCCCGCGCGCCGCCACTTGCAACCGGGCGCAGTCCTACACGGTGCGGTGGACCACCGGCTCCCCCGCGCAGGCGGGGAGAGCGAAGAACTTCGGGCGCTTAGAAGTACGACGAGTCGTCGTCCTGGTTATTGTCGAGGTAATCGTCCAGCCCGTTGTCGAGGTTGCCGTTATCGGCCAGAAGCGTGTTGTCGCGCTGCCCGCCGCCCGATCCATTGTCGTCGCCATAGAAGTTGTTGACGACCGTCTCCGAGCCAGTCGCCGGCTGGCCACCGAAAAAGCCGCCGGCGCCGCCGCTGCCGCTGCCCCGGTGGAACAGATTCTCGATGCCCTGGAACAGCATGGCGCCGCCTGCCACGCCGGCTGCCGTAGTGGCGATACTGCCCAGCGTGCTGCCGAATCCGCCACCCAGAAAGCCGGGACGCGCCTGCTGCTGGGCCGGTGCCGCCTGGTACTGGGGCGGCTGGAATTGCGGTGCCGGCTGATAGGGCGCGGGCGCCGGCGCCGGCTGCGGAATCCGCCCGGCACTGTTACCCCAGGCATTGTCGTTGTCGATGAACCCGCGCCCGCCGTTGCCACTCGCGGCCTGCGCGGCCTGCAGCTGGGTCTGCAGCGATGCGATCTGCGCCTGCGCGTTCTGCAATGCGCGATCGAGCAGCATCGACCGTTGCACCAGCAGGTAGGCGGCATCGGGCTGACGCGCCGCGGCATCGGCGATCAGCGCCGCGGCCTGCGGGTCCTTGGTATCCACGCGCGCCTGGGTCAGTTGGCTCAGGAAGGCTTCCAGTGCTTGCACGTCTTGGGGAGTCATGGCGTTACCTCTTGGGGGTTCGGTTGCGGTACGGCTCAAATCTAGGGCCGCAGACTTAAACGAAACTTAAAGCCAACACGGCTCGTCGGGGGCTACACTTTTGTTTCGAATGATCACGACACGAAACATTTCATGTCCGACCTCCGCACGCTCTATCCCGAAATCGAACCCTATGAGACCGGCACGCTCGACGTGGGCGAGGGTCACGTCCTGTATTTCGAACGTGTCGGCACGCGCGGCGCCAAGCCGGCGGTGTTCCTGCACGGCGGGCCAGGCGGCGGCATCTCGCCCGACCACCGGCGCCTGTTCGATCCCGCGCGATACGACGTGCTGCTGTTCGACCAGCGTGGATGCGGACATTCCACGCCCCACGCATCGCTGGAAGCGAATACCACCTGGCATCTGGTCGACGATATCGAAAAGCTGCGCCAGTTGATCGGCGTGGAACAATGGCTCGTATTCGGCGGTTCGTGGGGCTCGACCCTGGCGCTGGCCTACGCGCAGACCCATCCGCGGCGCGTCAGCGAACTGGTGCTGCGGGGTGTGTACACGGTGTCGCAGGCCGAGCTCGACTGGTATTACCAGTTCGGCGTCTCGGAAATGTTCCCCGACAAGTGGGAGCGCTTTCAGGCGCCGGTGCCAGAGGCAGAGCGCGGCGACATGATGGCCGCTTACCGGAAGCTGCTGACCGGCGACGACGAGGACAAGCAGGTCGAAGCCGCGCGAGCCTGGAGCGTATGGGAAGGCGAGACGATCACGCTGCTGCCGAATCCCGACAACAGCGCCAAGCACGACGAGGGGCATTTTGCGCTGGCCTTCGCGCGCATTGAAAACCATTACTTCACGCATCGGGGCTGGCTCGACGACGGCCAGCTGATCCGCGACGCCCACAAGCTGGCCGGCATCCCCGGCGTGATCGTGCACGGCCGCTACGACATGCCGTGCCCGGTGCGCTACGCGTACGCACTGCGCCAGGCGTGGCCCGATGCGGACTTCCATCTGATCGAAGGCGCGGGCCACGCCTGGACCGAGCCGGGCATTATGGACCAGTTGCTGGCGGCAACAGACCGCTTTGCTGCGGAACGGAAATAAAAAACGAGGAAGCCGTCTACTGGCCGGAAAGCCCGTGGCGATAGAACGATCGTGCGCCTATACTGATTCCTGTTGCGTTGCAGCAATGTCTGCGGAAAAAGCGGACATGGTTGTTGCAGTGTCCGAAGTCAGAGTCTGGAGAGCACGATGGTTCCTTGCGATCTTTGCAAGAACCTGCTGGGTCGTCCCGGTTATGTTCCGCCTCATCCGCGCCTGGCGCGGTCCGGTGATGCAATGACGCACGCCGGCAAGCAAGTCTTTGTCTACACGTGCCAGCATTGCCGGCAGAAGATTGTGCTTTCCACGCACGATGACGGTGCCGACTACTGGACCGGGCACGAGACGGGCGGGGGATGATGTCCCGCCGCCCATCCTGCCGGGTGGCTCAGATGTCTCAGGTGCCCAAGGCTGCCGCCATGTTTTCCACGCGCAGCGTTTGTGGCTCGGACAGCGATATGTTGGCCGCGCGCAGGCGCTTCAGGATTTCGAACAGCAGATCGCTCTTGGTGCCGGCGGCAATACGCGGACTGCCGACATAGCCTGTCACGCTCAGCGTGATGCCGTTCGGCGCAAGCTGGTTGAACGTGACCGATGGGGCCGGGATATCGAGGATCGTTTCGTGCTCGCGGTAGACGTCAAGCAGCAGGTCTCGTACTACCTCCGGGTCGGTATTGAGCGGGAAGGTCAGTTGCAGCGTGGCCACACCCTGGGTGCTGTTGCTCATCGTGACGTTGCGCACGTTCTGCGAGATCAGCTGCGAGTTCGGCACGATCACCGTGGAGCGGTCGCCGAGTTGAATCTCCGTGGCGCGCACGTTGATGCGGCGGATATCGCCCTCCACGCCGGCCAGGCTGACCATGTCGCCAACCTTCACGGGGCGCTCGGTCAGCAGGATCAGCCCGGACACAAAGTTCTTCACGATCTCCTGCAGGCCGAAACCGATACCCACCGATAGCGCGCTGACGATCCACGCCAGGTTCTCCCACTTCACGCCGAGCAGCGACAGCGTCAGCAGCACCAGCAGCACATAGCCGACATTGCTGAACAGCGTGATCAGCGACGCGCGTAGCCCAGGCTCGGAGCACAGCTTGGGCAGCAGTTCGGCGTCGAGCCAGCGGCGCACCGAGCGCAGCAGCCAGATGCCCACCGTCAACGCGATCACTGCATTGAGAATGCGGTCCGGCATGATGTTCATGCTGCGCAGGCGCTCGCCGCCAAGCACGGTCAGCAGGCTGTTGAGCAGGTCGGCCGGCGTGGTGCCGAATCCACCCGTCAGCAGGGCCAGCACGGCCAGCAGAAGCAGCACGCTGGCGCCGATGCCGGACAGCACTGTCGATACCTGCTCCAGATGCGTGTCGCCTACCCCGAACAACTGCTTGATCACGCGGCCACTGCGGTGGTTAGCCGAGAACAACGCCTCGCAGATATCGCGCGTCAGCTGGGTCAGCAGATAGAGGCTGCACAGCACGATGTCGAACCAGACCAGTTCGTAGGTCAGGAAGCGCGCAAAGCTGATGTAGCCGATCAGCAAGGCAATCAGCGACACCGTCACGATTACCGTGACCGCGGCGTGAATCAGTCCGGCCAGCGTGGCGCGCTCCTCGGGCCGTTCACCGGCCGCCACGAGTTCGCTGCGCACCCGGTTGGCGCGCAGCAGCGCGGCACCGATCGTGAGCACCACAACCAGTGAGACCAGGCCGCGGCCGAGCAGCGTAACCTGCACCGTGGTGTCGGCCATGCGATTGAGCTGCTCCAGCGTGCCTGCAAGCAGCAGCAGGCCGGCCAGCACGGTAGGGAAGGGCTTCATGGCCAGCGCCACGGGATCGGCCAGTGCCGGCAGCCGCCAGCTCGGATGGCGAGTGCATAGCAGCGCGCGTCCCAGGCCGGCGATGAGCGCGCTGGTCATCGTCAGCTTGGCGATCTCGTTCATCAGGTCCTGCAACGCAGGCGCGACGTAATCGCCGCCCGTGAACGCCGCGTAGACGATGCGAACCGCTAAGGCCGTCGTGACCACCGTGGTCAGCGCGGTCGCCAGCGCCAGTGCGCTGCGGCGCAGGCGTGTCTCAGGCAACTGCGACAGGCAGAACCAGGCCAGCCCGCGTTCGAGCAGACGGCGGCCGAGCGACCACACGGCCAGCGCAACGGCCAGCAGGATAATGGTCTTGCCGCGTTGCGACGGTTCCCACGCCTGCCGGATCATCGGCCCGATGTCGTCGGTGAAGTTGCCAAGCCGCTCGCGGTCTTCCTCGGAGACCTTGAACAGCGGTATCCAGAAATCCGGGTTCAGGATGCTTTCGGAGCGCAGAGCAAGCTGATCCTTGAGGCGGCTGCGCTGCAGCTTGCCCAGCTGGTCCCGCAGATGGGCGATGTTGTCCTTGCTGTCGGCGGCCTGCTTCAGTTCGTCGTCGAGCTGGTCTCTGCGCGCCTTGAGTTCGGCGCGCTGTTTTACAACGGCGGGGGCTTCCTTGGCGGTGCCGGCATCGGGCGGCGGCCCGAGCAGGTCTACCTGGGCCTGCAATTGCGCGCGTTGCGGCGTGAGCGATGCGGTGAGCTTGTCGACATCGTCGTCAAGCTGCTTCAGTGCGTCGTTGAGATCGCCCAGCTTGACGTTGCCGGAGGTGCCGGACGCCTGCTGTTTTGCGCGATCCTGCTCGGACTGCAGGCGCTTCAGTTCGCTAACGGCTTCGGCGTGCGTCAGGACGGGGATTTGCTGCGCCGCCGCTTCAGAGGCGGAGTCGGCCGCGAACGCATGGGGCACTTGGATCAGTGCAGCGATGACTAGGCTCATGAAGAGCCAGGAGATTCTGCGCATGACTTGGGGCGCGGTGGTTGACCGGCCGGGCAGTATAAAAGCCGCCTCTTTCCGGGCCGGTGTACATTACGCCTTGCACTGCACAGCTACACATGCTGTTACATAAAACGTGCCCCTCCGGATCACAAAGGACCGCCATGACGCTCGCGATCGAACGCTTCGACCATATCGTGCTCAACGTGAAAGATGTGGAGGCCAGCGCGGCCTGGTATGAACAGGTGCTGGGCATGCGGCGCGAAGATTTTGAATCGCGCACGGGCAAGCGCGTATCGGTGAAATTCGGGCAGCAGAAGATCAATCTGCGGCCTATCGGTGAAGATACCGTCGCGTGGTTTACGGGCGTGCATCCCACGTCCGGCAGCGACGATCTGTGCTTCATCACGAAGATGCCGCCGCAGGAAGTGGTGGCACATTTCCTGGCGCACAGGGTAGCGGTGGAAGCCGGGCCGGCGCAGCGTACCGGCGCGCTGGGCCCGATCACATCGGTGTATTGCCGCGATCCCGATGGCAACCTGATTGAAGTGGCGAGCTATCCGGCTGGCAACGACTGACTTTCCGATTTGCAATGAAATACGCAGTATTGACGGCATTGGCGCTGCTCGGCGCGGCCAATGCCCACGCCGGAGACATCCAGTCCGGCAAGGACATCTTCACCACACGCTGTGCATCGTGCCACCACGTCGGCCCATCGGCACGCGCCGCGTTCGGGCCGCAGCTCAACGCGGTGTTCGGCCGCAAGGCTGGCGCCACCGATGACTACCGCTATTCCGATGCGATGAAATCGTCCACCGTGGTTTGGAGCGACGACACGCTGCGCGCCTTCTTGCAATCACCAGCCAAGGTCGTGCCCGGCACGAAGATGCGTTTCTGGGGCATGAGCAACGCGCGCCAGATCGACGATTTGCTGGCTTATCTGCGCACGTTTCAGTAGCGCGCAGCCGCTGTTATTCCACGTGCGCTTGCAGGATGTCGATCATGCGCTGCGCCAGCGGTGACAGGTAGGCACCCGCGCGTGTGATTACGCCGACGCGCCGTCCCAGATCCAGCGCGTCCGCGCGCAGGGCAATCGGCCGCAGGCCCGTCCGCTTGCTGTTGGTGGTGGATCCCGCGATGCAGAGCATTTCGGTGCCGCGCACGAGATCGAACAGCGTGGCGCTGCCGAAGTCCGTCTCCACGCGCAGGATTGGCACCGGCAGGCCAAGACCGGCGAATGCCGCATCGATCTGCTGACGGATCAGCACGTGCCCGGTCGGCAGCAGCCACTGCTGGCCGACCAGGTCTTGCAGCGTCAGGTTGCGCCGGCGTTGCAAGGGGTGATTCTCGTCGGCCACCACGGCCAGCCGGTCGGTGAACAGTTCGAACGTGGCCAGTGCGGGGTTGGACTGGCGCGGCAGCGGCGCGACGGCCAAGTCCAGTTCGCCTGCCTGCACCATGTCCATCAGCTCGCGCGCCACCCGCATTGTCAGGCGCAGCCGCGCCACGGGACGCTCGCGGATCAGTTGCTGGCACGACCCAAGCACCAGCGCATTGGGCATCGACGGTGAGTAGCCGAGCCGAAGCTGGCCCTGTTCGCCAGTTTGAATGCCGCGCATTTCCGTGATCGCATCGTCATATTCCAGCCGGATGCGCCGCGCCCGCTCCAGGAACACGGAGCCGGCCTGCGTGACGCGCATGCCCAGCGTGGTGCGCTCGAACAGCGGTACGCCGAGCTGTGCTTCCACCCGCTGAATGGCCTTGGTCAGGGCCGGCTGCGTGATGCCCAGCCCCTCGGCCGCGCGCCCGATGCCGCCGTGGGCGCCCACGGCCAGCACGTACTCCAGATCGCGTGTCTCCATCGAACATTCCTGTTGTTTATGACTTTATTCCGATTGGTGCATTGTGGTGATGCCACGCATCTTACAGACTTGGGTCACACCACACCAACAACGGAGACATCGATGACGTTCGCCTATTTCCTCAGGCGCGCGGCGCGCTATTGGGGCGACAGCCCCGCCGTGCTGTACCGGGACAGCGTGCTGACCTACCGCCAGCTCGACGAGCGATCGACGCGGCTGGCCAACGCCCTGCTGGCGCTGGGCCTGCGCAAGGGCGACCGCGTGGCGGTCCAGTCGCGCAATTGCCCCGAGATCGTCGAGATCGAATGCGCGCTGTACAAGGCCGGGCTGGTGAAGGCCGCGCTGAACCCGCGCTTTACCGCCCACGAGGCGTCGGATGTGGTGGAAAACTGCACCCCGCGCGTGATGATTGCGGGCGCCGGCTACACCGGATATTCGCGCGACACGCGCGGATTCGACTGCGTCGAGCACTTCTTTTCGATTGCTGGCGCGCAGGATGGCTATGGCGCTTATGCGTCGCTGATCGCGGGCGGCGCCGATACGGCCATCGACTACGTTCCCCAGCCAGACGACCTGGCGGTGCTGCACTTTTCGTCGGGTTCCACCGGCAAAATCAAGGCCGCCATGCAGACCTATGGCAACCGGCTGGCCTCGATGCGCAAGATGATCCTGACGATGGATCGTCCCGCCCGCCCCGGCGACCGCCTGGCGCTGATCGGCCCGATCACGCATGCCTCGGGCATGCTGATGCAGCCCTATCTGTTCCTGGGCGCCACGCTGGTGCTGTTCGAAAGATTCGAACCGGCCGGTTTTCTGGCCGATGTGGCGCGCCTCAAGCTGACGCACGTGTTCATGGTGCCCGCCATGATCAACATGCTGCTGGCCGAGCCCGCGCTGGCCACGGCCGATCTCAGTAGCCTCAAGACGCTGGCTTACGGTGCGGCCCCGATGGCGCCGGCGCGGATTCGGGAGGCTTGGGAGCGCATCGGCCCGATCCTGTCGCAAGGGTATGGCGTGAGCGAGTCCACTTCGGGCGTGACGCGGTTGTCGACGGCCGATCATGCGCTGGCCATCGCGCGCCATCCAGAACGGCTGGCGTCTTGCGGCCGCGCCCTGGGCGAAACCGAAGTACGTGTGGTCAACGCACGCGGCGAAGAGGTCAGCGGTGACGAGATCGGCGAACTCGTGATTCGCGGCGCGGACGTGTTCCAGGGCTACTGGGGCGAACCGGAACTGACGCGCGAAGTGCTGGTGGATGGCTGGCTTCATACGGGCGACCTCGCACGCGTGGACGCCGACGGATATCTCTATCTGGTCGACCGCAAGAAGGACATGATCATTTCAGGTGGCTTCAACGTCTATCCAACCGAGGTCGAGGCCACGCTGTACCAGCATCCCGATGTCATGGAAGCCTGCGTGATCAGCGTGCCCGATGACACCTGGGGCGAAAGCGTCAAGGCCGTGGTGGCACTGTGGCCGGGCCGCCAGGCCAGCGCGGCCGAGCTGATCGGCCATTGCCGCGCGCGTATCGCCGATTACAAGTCGCCGCGTTCGGTGGACTTTGTCGCCGAGCTGCCCAAGAACGCCAGCGGCAAGCTCGCCCGCAAGCTGGTGCGCGAGCAGTACTGGCTTGGCGCCAGCCGCCGCGTGAACTGAATCACGGAGGAGAGACGCATGTTCGACCATCTGACCAATCCCGTGCTGATCGAAACGCGCGCGGCGGTACGGCGCTTTATCGACGAGGAACTGCGGCCGCTGGAACGCGAACTCGGCCTCGGCACGGAAGACCCGTGGCCGCGCGAGGTGCTGCGCACTGTCTGGCGGCGCTCCAGCGAACTGGGGCTGTACGCCGCCTGCCTGCCGGTGGAACTGGGTGGACGGGGCCTCAATATTTCGGAACAGTGCGCGCTGAAGGCGGACCTGGCCGCCAGCGGCGCGGTGCTGGCTCCCCACGTGCTGGGCGATCTGGGCGGCCCGCCGCGCGTGGGCAATATGCTCAAGTACGCCACGCCCGACCAGGTCGCGCGCTACTTCCAGCCGGTGATCCGGGGCGAGAAATCCACCTGCTTTGCGCTGACCGAGCCGCATTCCGGCTCCGATGCGCAGAGCATCCGCACGAGTGCGGTGGCCGATGGCGACGACCTGATCGTGAACGGCGAGAAGCATTACATCAGCGGTGCGCCGTTCGCGGATTTTGCGATTGTCATGTGCGTGACCGATGCCACCACCACGCCACCGTCGATCACGGCCGTGCTGGTGGACCTGGACCTGCCAGGCGTGACGGTCAGCACGACGTACGTGCCGATGTCGGGCCAGCACATCGATGCCGACATCCGCTTCGAGAACGTGCGCGTGCCGCGCGCCAACATCTTTGGCGGCGAAGGGCAGGGCTTCAAGCTGGGCATGTCGCGCATCAACGTGAACCGGCTGTTGCATTGCCCGTCGATGCTGGGGCTGGCCACGCGCGCCTACCAGGCGTCGGTCGAGTATGCCGGCCAGCGCCGCCAGTTTGGCGGGCCGATTGCGCGCTTCCAGGCCATCCAGCACATGCTCGCCGACATGGCGGCCGCGCTATGGGCCTGCGAGAGCATGATCGCCCAGACCGCGTTGCTGGCCGATGCCGGTGCCGACCTGCGCATGAAGGCTGCCGCGTGCAAGCTGTTTGTGTCGGAACGCTGCTTCGAGGTGGCCGACAAGGCCGTGCAGATCCACGGCAACCTGGGCGTGACGCGCGGACATCCGGTGGAGCAAACCTGGCGCAAGCTGCGCATGTTCCGCATCTTCACGGGCACCAGCGAGATCCAGCGCAATACCATCGCCCGCGCCATCCTCGATACGGCCGGGGCCTGAGCAGTCAGGCAACAAGACCAGAACAAGACAGGAGACAACATGAATCGTCGTCAATGGCTTGCCACGGCAGGCGCCGCGGCGGGTGCCGCCGCATTTGGCGGTGCGATGAGCCGCGTGGCGGTGGCTGCCGCGCCGTATCCGTCGCGCCCGATCCGGCTGATCGTGCCGTTTATCGCGGGCACCGCGCCCGATGCCATCGCCCGCACCATCTCGGCCGAACTGTCGCCGGTGCTGGGCCAGCCGCTGGTGGTCGAGAACATCGGCGGGGCCGGTGGCATCATCGGTGCGCGTGCGCTGAAACGGGCTGAGCCCGATGGTTATACGCTTGGCATCCTAGCCAACCAGCATGTGATCAACGTCCATCTGTACAAGGAGCAGCCGTACGACGCGGCCAGGGACTTCACGGCGCTCTCGGCGCTGTCCGGAGGCCCGGTGGTACTGGCCGTGCCGGCATCGTCGCCATTCAGGACCGCGCGCGAGTTGATCGACGCGATGAAGAAGAAGCCCGGCGCGCTGAACTACGGCTCGGGCGGCAAGGGCAGCGTGTCGCATCTGGCCGTGGAATCGCTGCTGCACCAGATGCATGCCGAGGCCGTGCATATCCCGTACAAGGGCGCCAGCGAAATCCTGACATCGATGCTGAGCGGCCAGACGCAGTTCGGCATGCCGGTGCTGTCCACCGCCGCGCCGTTCCTGCGCAACGGACAGGTCCGCGCGCTGGCGGTGTCCTCGGCGGCGCGCTCGATCTACTTCCCCGATGCACCGACGCTGGCGGAAGCGCTGCCACCGGGGTTTGTGCTCGATAACTGGAGCGGCTTGTTTGCCCCGGCGGGTTTGCCGGCGCCGATGGCAAAGCGGCTGTTCGACGCGGTATCGGCGCTGCAGAAGAGCGGCAAGCTCGACGCGACGATGAAGGCAAGTGCAGGGGAGATCAGGAAGAGCGACTCGCCGGCGCAGTTCACGCAAATGGTGGCGGCGGAGAATGCGCGGTACGGGAAGCTGATCGGGGAGATCGGGATGCGGGGGGAGGTGGGGTGATGGGGCGTTGAAGCGACTGCTGGAAAGAAAAAACCCCGGGGAAAGGCCGGGGTTTTTTCAAGCACTAAGTGTGAGCTGCTTTGTCTTGGCTTAGACGCCGTCCGTGTTCGGGCAACCAGCCGGAGCGTAGACCTTCTTGAAGTTGCCGTTCGAGCCTTTGCTCACAGCGCACTGCCAATCGCCAGTGGCCAGGCGTTGCAGCGTGATCGTTGCGCCGTTAACCGACGAGGCAACATTCTGGTCCAGGGTAACCACGACTTGGCCTGCACCGCCGTTGAACGCGACTGCTGCGTTGAACGGGCTGGTGACGGTCAGGCTCGTCTTCACGTAGCCGATATCAGTGGCGGCGATCGACGTGGCGCCGTTGTTCAGGCGGTCTTCAATACCCGTCTTGTACGCCGAGATTTCGCTCACGGCACGCGACACCTGCGACTTGGCCACGTAATCCTGATATTGCGGAATCGCGATAGCAGCCAGGATACCGATGATCGCGACCACGATCATCAGTTCGATCAGCGTGAAACCCTTTTGGACCCGTTGGTGGATTCCCATCCGTGCTTTTTTCATGGAATTGACCCCTTTAATTAATTGAGAACAGCAGTTGCTGTCGGGTGCATATAGAGCAACAGGTGTGCCAGCTCTCAAACGGCCAAAATTCGTCGAAATGTGAGAATTCTTGTCACCTGTAACGAGATGTATCTGCCAAATCCTGTCACCCCACCATAGGAGGGTAGGGCTCAGGAAGCACAAAGTGACGCTATTTGTCAGCCAAAGTGGCGCTTAAAACGCCTTTAATTCTGTCTTTAGCGCGGTTGAAACACGATCACGGCCATGCCGGCGACCGCGATTGTGACACCTGTCATATCCCAGACGCTGGGCCGCACGCCGTCCACCAGCCAGAGCCAGGCGATGGCCACTGCTATATAGATACCGCCGTAGGCGGCATAGACGCGCCCCGAGGCGTCGGGGTGGAGCGTCAGCAGCCAGGCAAAGACGGCCAGCGATGCGGCGCCGGGGACCAGGACCCAGGGGCTGGCGTTCTGGCGCAGCCAGAGGTAGGGCAAATAGCAGCCGAGGATTTCGGCCAGGGCGGTGAGGAAGTAGAGCGCTACTGTCTTCATGCTTGGTTGATTGTTTGTTCTTTGGTTGATTGATGGCTTGCGATCGAAATTTCGATTGGTGGCAAGCAGAAGCTCAATGCCCTCTCCCCCGCCCCTCTCCCGCAGGCGGGAGAGGGGAGAACACCGAGGGAAATATTCAGGGCCACTGGACATCCATCCCTACCGGTTTGCTCCCCTCTCCCACTTGTGGGAGAGGGGTTGGGGGAGAGGGCCGGCGCCCCTATACCACCGCCGCCTTCAGCGCGGCCACCAGCGGCATCACCAGTTCATTCTCTTCGGTCTCGCGCCGCCACATGACGCCCACGGGCGGCAAGTCCCAGCTCAATGAAAACGGCAGCGTTGCCGCATCGCCCAGTTCCATCAGTTCCGCCGCCACGGCGCGCGGCACGATCGTGATCGTGTCGGGCTGGCTGCGCAGCAGCGTGGCCATCGGCTTGATGGAATAGGTTTCGACGATCGGCAGTGGCGGTGCCACGCCCGCCACCGCGAACATCGTATTGATCGTGCGGCGTACCGGCGTATGCGGCGGCGGCAGGATCCAGTCGAGTTCGGCCAGCCGCTTCCAGTCGAGTCCGCCGCGCGACAAGCGCGCCTTGGCCCGCGAAGGTACCACGAGCACCGGCTCTTCCCGGTACAGCGGCTGCTGCACGATGTCTTCGCCCGCCAGGTAGAACGATCGTGCAATCACGCAATCAAGTTCGTGCAGCCGCAGCGCGCTGACCAGTTCGTCGGTGGTGCCTTCGCGTACCAGCACCGAGACTCGCGGGGACTGGTCGAGGCCATAGGCCAGCGCGGCATCGAGCACGGCGCGCGCCGTATAGGGGATCACGCCAAGCCGCAGCCGTCCGCGCTTGCCGGCCTCGATCACGGCCAACTGCCGGCCCAGTGCCTCGGCGTCGGCCAGCGTCATGCGCGCATGGCTCAGCACGGCGGCGCCCGTGGCGGTGGGTTCCAGACCATTGCGCGTACGGGTGAACAGCGGCGTCATGAAGATGTCCTCGATCTCGCGCAGCGCCTTGGTCACGGCTGGCTGGGACAGGTTCATCTCCGCCGCCACACGCGACACGGAACGCTGTCGTTCCAGCGCCAGCAGCAGCGGCAAATGGCGCAGGCGCAGGCGCGACACGATCTGGTGCAGCAGCTTGTCGGTGGCAATCGGCATGGGCGGGGCGGTAGGCAGGGCGGCTTGAATCGATATAACCGAATGGTAATACAACGATAAGAAATTCGATCTTGGCAGTTATTCCATCTGCCTATACTCGGATCACAACGTAAATGCATGCAAGAGGAGTCATTTCCACATGTTCACGACACGCCCCGAGATCGTCGGCACCTTTGGCGTTGCCGCGTCCACCCACTGGCTGGCCACGCAAACCGCGATGGGCGTGCTGGAGCGTGGCGGCAATGCATTCGATGCGGCGGTCGCGGCGGGCTTTGTGCTGCAAGTGGTGGAGCCTCATCTGAACGGGCCTGGCGGCGAAGTGCCGATCCTGTTCTGGAGCGAAAAAGACCGTGCCGTGCGCTCGGTTTGCGGGCAAGGCCCCGCACCGGCGCTGGCCGATCCGGAAGCGCTGCGCAAGCAGGGCATGGAGATGATGCCCGGCATCGGCCTGATGCCGGCTACGGTGCCCGGTGCTTTCGGCGCGTGGCTGACCATGCTGCGCGATCACGGTACGTGGTCGCTGGCCGATGTGCTGGCGCCAGCCATCGGCTATGCGCGCAACGGCTTCCCGCTGGTGCCGCGCATCTCGCAGGCCATCCTGGCCGTGCAGTCGCTGTTCCGTGACGAATGGCACAGCTCGGCCGACACCTGGCTGCCCGATGGCAAGGTACCCCGCCCCGGCGCGCTGCACACGCTGCCGGTGCTGGCCGATACCTATACGCGCATCGTCGAGACCGCCGTGGCCAAGAGCAACAGCCGCGAAGGCCAGATCGACGCGGCGATGCACTGCTGGTATCGCGGCTTCGTGGCCGAGGCCATCGACGAGTATTGCCGCAACACGCCCGTGCGCGACACCACGGGCGAAAAGCACACGGGCCTGCTGCGCTATGACGACATGGCCAACTGGAAGCCCATCGTGGAAGCGCCGGTCTCGCTCGACTTCGGCCGCTACTCGGTGGCCAAGTGCGATATCTGGAGCCAGGGTCCGGTATTCCTGCAGCAGCTCGGCATGCTGCGCAATGCGGGTCTGGAAGCCCATGCCCCGACATCGCCCGAATTCGTGCACAAGATTGCCGAGGCCGCCAAGCTCGCGATGGCCGACCGCGCGGCGTGGTACGGCGATCCGCTGTTCGAAGACAGCCACCTGTGCGCGCTGCTGAATCCGCACTACCTGGCCTCGCGTGCCGCCCTGATCGGCGACACCGCGGCGCTCACGATGCAACCCGGCACGCTCAAGGGCGTCGCGCCGCGCATGCCCGACCTGACCGCGGCCGATCGCACGCTGGCCGCGGCCGATACGCGCTTCGGCATCGGCGAGCCGACGTTTGCCGCGCTGCCGCCCGTCAGTGAATGGGCCGAGCGTGAAGTATTCGTCGGCGACACCTGCCATATCGATGTGATCGACCGCCACGGCAATATGGTGGCGGCCACGCCGTCCGGCGGCTGGCTGTCGTCGAGCCCGACCATTCCTTCGCTGGGCTTTGCGCTGAACACGCGCCTGCAGATGACGTGGCTGGAGCCGGGCCTGCCCAATACGCTGGCACCGGGCAAGCGGCCGTGTACCACGTTGTCGCCGTCGCTGTGCCTGCGCGATGGCGAGCCGTACATGGTCTTTGGCACCCCCGGCGGCGACCAGCAGGACCAATGGTCGCTGGCCTTCTTCATGCGCCACGCGGTGCATGGCATGAATCTGCAGGAGGCCATCGATGCGCCGGCCTGGCATATCGATCATTTCCCGCAATCGTTCTGGCCGCGCCAGACCACGCTGAACCGCATCACCATCGAATCGCGCTTCCCGGCTGCCACCATTGAAGCGCTGCGCGCACGCGGGCACGAAGTTCGCGTGGGCGAAGACTGGTCCGAAGGCCGCATGTCGGCCTGCACCCGCGAACGCGACGCCCGTGGCCGGCTGGTATTGCGCGCCGGCGCCAATGCGCGTGGCATGCAGGGTTACGCAGTGGGCCGCTGAGCCCGATCACATTAGATAGTCCTGAAGACAGAAGGGGAGTTGCATGATGAGGTCCGTATTCAAAAGCCTGCTGTGCGGTGCCGCCGCATTGGCCATGTCGTTCGCCGGCCATGCCGTGGCGGCCGACGCCTATCCGACCAAGCCCGTCACGCTGATCGTGCCCTGGGCCGCCGGCGGTTCCACCGACATCCTGGCGCGCGTGCTGTCCGAGCATTTGACGAAGTCGCTTGGCCAGCCCGTGATCGTCGATAACAAGCCGGGCGCGTCCGGCAACATCGGCTCGGCGATGGTGGCGCGTGCCCAGCCCGATGGCTACACGCTGCTGATTGGCTCGATGAGCACGCACGCGATGAACCCGGCGCTGATGGCCAACATGCCGTTCAAGGGCGTTGAAGATTTCACGCCGCTGGGCCTGCTGGCCTACGTGACCAACACGATGGTGGTGAATCCGTCCGTGCCGGCCAACAACGTCAAGGAACTGATCGCCTATGCCAAGGCCAATCCCGGCAAGCTGGCGTACGCCAGCGCCGGCCCCGGCTCCACCAATCACCTGAGCGCGGTGCTGTTCGAGAAGATGGCCGGCATCCAGATGCTGCACGTACCTTATAAGGGCGGTGCGCCGGCCGTGGTCGATACGGTTGCGGGCCAGACCCAGTTGCTGTTCTCGGCTGGCACGCAGACGCTGCCGCACGTGAAGGCCGGCAAGCTGAAGCTGCTGGCCGTGACCGAGGCCAAGCGCTCGCCGCTGCTGCCCAACGTGCCGACCGTGGGCGAGACGATTCCCGGGTATGAACTGTCGGTGTGGTACGGCGCGTTCGGTCCCAAGAACATGCCCGCGGATCTGGTGGCCAAGCTGAACAAGGAAATCAACCGCGTGATGTCGCTGCCCGAGGTCAAGGCCAAGATGGATTCGATTGGCGTGGAAACGTCGACGTCGACGCCGCAGGAATTCGGCAAGATCCTGCGCCGCGACGCGGATCGCTACGGCAAGCTGATCAAGGACCTGGGCATCCACGGAGAGTGACGATGGATAGCGTCGATACGCTGGGCCACTGGCAGACGCATCTGCATCCGCTGTTCGACCGCCTGCGCGACGCGGCCACGCCGCAGGCTGTCATGGATGCGATAGGTCAGGCCACGCTCGATATCGTCGGGCCGGGTTTGCTGACAATCAACGCATGGCACGCGCCAAGCCGCGAGATCCGCCGGCTCTGGTCGTCGGACCCTGCCGCGTATCCGCCCGGCGGCAAGAAGGTCAAGGGCGATACCACGTGGACGCGCCAGTTGCTGGAGCGCGGCGAGGTCTTCGTGGGCGAGGGCGACGCTGCGCTGACCGCCGTCTTCGACGACATCGTCACGATCCGAGGGCTGGGCCTGAACGGTGTGGTCAATGTGCCGCTGTGCCACGGCGGCAAGGTGATCGGTACGTTCAACTACCTTGCCGGCGTAGAGACGTGGACGGCGGAAGACATCACCGCGCTGCGTCTGCTGGGGCAGTTCGCGGTGGGCGCCGTGAAGGATTCCATCAAGGATTGATGGCTTGCCCCACTCCTGCAGTGCCGGGAGCGGGGCGCACCCCCACCGGGTGACGCCGCCTTACTCCGTCGTGCTCGCACTCCAGAACGCCTGGGTCACCACGCTGGTGCCGCCCAGGCGGGCCACGATCTGGTCGAGCACATCGCCGTCGACTGACGTGGCCGCAAGCGCCGCCTCGATCTCCACTTCCTGCTCGCCGAACGCACGCACCTCCAGATCGCTGGTCGGATACTGGGCGGACTCCAGCGCTTCTTCCAGCAGGCGCATCGCGGTCTTCTGGTAGTCGCGCGCGGTAATCACGTGCACGGTATGCGTGACTTCCACGGCCGTGGTGTCCAGCGGCTGGCGGTTGATGCGGTTCGCCACCGGGCGCAGCAGCGTATTGGCCGCCAGGATGAACAGCGCGCCAATGGCGGCTTCGGCGATCATGTCGGCGCCCGCGCAGGCGCCTACCGCCGCCGAACACCAGAGCGTGGCGGCGGTATTAAGACCGCGCACATTGCCTTCCTCGCGCATGATCACGCCCGCGCCCAGGAAGCCGATGCCCGATACCACATAGGCAATCACGCGTACCGCGCCATCATGGCCGGCAATATGGTTGGCCAGATCGACGAAGATCGCCGCGCCCAAGGCCACCAGCACATTGGTGCGCAGGCCGGCGGTGCGCTGGCGATACTGGCGCTCAAAGCCGATCATGCCGCCCAGGATGAAGGCGGCGGCCAGGCTGATCGCGGTATCGAGCAGCGATTGTGGATTGATGTTCTGCAGGGCTTCCAGGGACATGGGCAGCATCCGGTCGGGCCAAAAACTGGCGCGATTGTGGCACAGGTGCCCGCCGCTTCCTGCAAATTCCGCTTGCTGCCCCGAAAACAATCCCAAAAAGCCCCGGAGAAAATGCCCCGCAGGAACGCCTCAGCGCCAGCTACCCGTCGCCAACGCTTGCGGCGATGCGCCGTCCGGATCGATGTCCCAGCGCAGCGGCAAGGCAGAGTCGCGCCGTATGGCCACTTCCGGGATAAAGCGCCACAGCCGCTGGGCACCGTCGAAGCGGGCGATGTCCGGCGAGTCGGTCAGCACTTCCGTGCGCCCGCTCAGTTGCAGCAGGTCGCCCGTGGCGTAGCTCACGAATACCAGGCCGGCCACCGGGTTGACCATCATGTTGCCCAGCGTGTTGAAGAACGTGTTGCCCGCGAAGTCCGGAATCGTCAGACCGCCGTCGTCATCCACGCGCACAAAGCCGGGCTTGCCGCCGCGGTGCGAGACATCCACCTGGCGTTGTCCGTCGGGCAAGTCCACATACGTTGCCACGAAGAATGAATCCGCATGGCTGATCAGCGCACGCGCGCGGGTGTCGAGCGCGTCCAGCACTTCGGGCGCGACCTCGCCCGGTCTGGATGGATCGCGCGTCATCACCGGTTCGCGCTTCTGGATGTACTGCGGGCAATTGCCAAAGCTCTGTCCCACCGCCACATGAAAATGCTGCGCATCGGCGCGGTGGATGACGCCGTTCATGCGGTTGCGGCGCCGGGTGGCCGGCTGGATGCCGAGCAGCCCGATAGCGTTGCCGTCTTCCATGCCGGGATCGGCAGGGTCGCTGGCATCGCGCACCAGGGTTACGTCGAGCTGGCGCGGATCGGGCGAATGCAGAAAACCCGGGTGGCCAGCGCGCACCGTGGCCCAGGGGCGGCCATCGGGCGCCACCGTGCCGATCACGATCGACGGCAGCATGGCAAAGAAATCGCGATGCTGGTCCGGCATGTAGTCACGTACCACGCGCGGACCCACTTCGGCCAGGCGTGCATCCACGCCGATGGTGGCCTGCAGCAGGCGCTCGCCCGTGTGCCAAGGCGTGCCGGGCAGGATTTCAGCGTTGGAAACCGGGTGCATGGTCATGGCAGGCTCCATATCCTGAAGTGAGTCCGATGGTTCGCGGCTTGCGGTCGTGGGCTGGCGGATTGCCAGTCAGGCGGCCAGCCCGGCGGCGGTTTGCTGGAACGGGGCAAAGCCGGGCAGCGCTTCCACACGGGCCAGCCACTGGCGCACGTTGGGGTAGTCCTTGAGATCGACAAAGCCTTCCGGTGCGCGCGCGGTGTAGCTGTAGAGCGCCACATCGGCAATCGTCGGATGGTCGGCGGCAATCCATTGGCGTCCCGCAAGTGCCTCGTCGATGCGCTTGAGCACGACGTGCGCGCGGTCGATTGCATCCTTGCTGTCGAATGGGGCCTTGAATACGGTGATCACACGCGCCCGCGCCGGGCCGAATGCCAGATCTCCGGCCGCTACCGACAGCCAGCGCTGTACCGCGGCGGCTTCCGCTGGCGCTTCGGGCAGCCAGTCCGTGCGGCCCAGCTTCTTGCTCAGGTAGACCAGAATCGCATTCGAGTCACTGATCACCGTGTCACCGTCCACCAGCACCGGCACCTGCCCGAACGGGTTCATGGCCAGGAATTCGGGCGTCTTTTGGGCACGTGCCAGCAGGTCGACATCGATCCATTCAGCGGGTTGTCCCAGCAGCGATAGAAAGAGCCAGGCGCGATGCGAGTGGCCGGAGAGCGGGTGCCCGTAGAGTTTCATGATGGAGGTCCTTGGTCGATTGTTGCGGCATTCGACGCAAACGCCGCGTTCGAAACGACTATAGACCGCCATCATCCGCGGAAAAACGGCACCAGCACGAAGGAACTCTTGTGAATTCCAGGAGAATAGGGCGGATTAGACGGGTCCGGGGCCGTTCAGGGAGGTATGACTGCGCAAGGTGTCCACGGCCAGGTCGATAAATGCGCGCACCTTGTGCATGGCGTGGCGGCCTTCGCGGTGGATGATGTGGATCGGCAGCGGCGCCGGTTCGTAGTCAGTCAGCACAATCTGCAACCGGCCGTCGCGCAATTCGTCGGCAACCTGATACGACAGCACGCGCGCCAGGCCAAAACCGGCCACGGCCGCCGAGATCGCCGAATCGTTGGTGGTGGTCGCCATGCGCGGTGTCAGGCGCACCGGCATCGGCTCGCCGCCGTGCATGAAGCGCCATTCGGGCGCGGTGGAAATGCCGGTGGTCTGGATCACCGCATGCTTTGCAAGCGCGTCGGGCGATGCCGGCTCGCCGTGTTGCGCCAGATAGGAGGGTGCCGCGCAGACCACACGCCGGACATGGCCGACCGGAATGGCCTGTAGCGACGAACTGGGTAGCTCGCCGATGCGTACACCGACATCGATCCCTTCATCGATGAAGTTGACGACGCGGTCGATAAACAGGCAGTCGACGTCCACCTCCGGATAGCGGTGCAGATACTCGACGACGACCGGGGTCACAAAGCGCCGCCCGAACAACACCGATGCGGTAATCGACAGCCGGCCACGCGGCGCCTCGTGCGTACCCGTCGCGGCCAGCTCGGCCTCGTCGATCTCCGCCAGGATGCGGCGGCAGTTTTCGTAATAAGCGGTGCCGGTCGCCGTTGGCCGCACCACTCGAGTGGTGCGCGTGAGCAGGCGCACGCCAAGGTGCGTTTCCAAATCGGTCACGATCCGGCTGACCACGCTCAGCGATGCGTCGAGCTTGCGGGCGGCCGGCGTGAAGCCGCCGCATTCCACCACGGCCACATAGGTCTTCATCGCCTGCAATCTGTCCACGTAACAGGTCTCCCGGATTTGGCGTCAGTGAAGGTCGGCAGGGTCTTCGCTGCTGTTCAGGTCCCAGCAGGCGATGAACAGCGCGGCGATCAGCGGACCGATGACAAAGCCGTTCAGCCCGAAGAGCGCCATCCCGCCCAGCGTGGAAATCAGTACGACATAGTCGGGCATCTGCGTGTCCTTACCGACCAGGATCGGGCGCAGCACGTTGTCGACCAGCCCGATCACCAGGACGCCGAAGCCGATCAGTACGCAGCCCTTGAGTACCGAGCCGGTCAGCAGGAAGTAGACGGCGACCGGCGACCAGATCAGTCCGGCACCTACGGCGGGCAGCAGCGACAGGAAGGCCATGACCACGCCCCACAGCAGCGCCCCCTGAATGCCGAGCACGGCAAAGATGCCGCCGCCCAGCACGCCTTGCACGACTGCCACGGCGATATTGCCCTTGACCGTCGCACGCACGACCGTGGTGAACTTCTGGATCAGGTGCTGCTTGTGCGCCGCGCTCAGCGGTACCGCAAGGCGCAGACGCCGTGTCAGCTCAGGCCCGTCGCGCAAGAGGAAGAACAGCAGGTAGAGCATGATGCCGAAGCCAATCATGAACTGGGCCGTGTTCTGGCCGATGCTCAGCGCGCGCGTGGCCAGTAGCTGGCTGGCTGCCAGCGCGCTGGAGCTGAGCTTGTCCTTGACATCGGAAACGCTCGCCAGGTCCGCGCGCGCCAGCATGTCGCGCACGAAAGGCGGCAGCGCGTCGGCGGCGGACTGGAAGTAATGCCCGAAATTGATGCGGCCGGAGCGGATGCTGTCGTATAGGTTCACCCCTTCCTGGATCAGCGACATCGTGATCAGGGTGACCGGCAGAATCACCAGCAACAGAACCAGTAGCAGCGTCAGCAATGCCGCCAGGTTGGACCGTCCCCGCAAGGTGTTCACCAGCCGCCGTTGCAACGGCGCAAAGATGATGGCCAGTACGGCGCCCCAGAACACGGCGCCATAGAAGGGCAGCAATATCCAGAAGAATGCGATGGTGACCATCGCCAGCAACAACAGGAAAGTCTTGTGATGCAGACCGGCGGGTTCGGCCATGAGTCGATTCCTCAGATCGCGAAACACGGCCATTCTACGATGGATGACTGGGTAACCCCGCCAGATAGCTAACCACTCGCCGCTTTCATCCGGGGTGCGATGGGCTGGAGCGATTGCGCTGCGTATTGCTCCACCAGCCTGTCCCACATCGAGAGCAGGCGGATGGCACAGGGGAACAGGCGCTCCGCCGCCGCCGTTGGCACGATGGACGATGCCGAGCGCGTGAAGAGCACCGTGCCCAGCCGGTCTTCGAGCCGGTGCACTGCATAGTGGATGGATGCCGCCTTGACACCCGTGTGCCGCTCGGCCGCCACCGCCGATTCGTATTGCATCAGCATGACGAAGCGGCGCAGGTGCGTGGTGCTGACATGACGAGTCTGCGGCGCGGCGCGGCTTTCTTCGGGGGAGCGGACGGGCAAGGCGATGGCGAGGCGCCTATGACCAGAAGCACTCCCCGTCATGCCGGACTGCGGCTCGGGTCGTTCCATATCCCGTATTTGCCTCGCTGTTGCTGTCACAAAATTGCCCGCATTGTGCGGGCAATCAATACTCAAACGCTTGTCGACAGACAAAGAACGACGCGTTTGCGGCAGGCGCAAAAGTGAATCGTGTCTTGAGCGAAACGGGTGTGTGAAAAGTGTGGCAAGCGCGGGCCGCTGCAAGTGCGCATTTTCCGGGCATGACGATGGCCGGTGCCGGGACGGTAGCCGGCTCAGCGCGAAGACGTCGATGGTGCGGTCTTGTCGGCGTTCTGCGCTGCCGCGATATTCGCTGCGATACGAGTGGCCGTCTGCGAATCCGGCGGCAGCAGCCGGTAGAGCCGCTGCCAGTAATCCACCGCCTGCGCCACATCGCCACGCTGGGCGGCGGCGCTTGCCGCGAGGGCCAAGCCCTTCGGGTCCTCGGGGTCCTGGGCCAGCGCCGCACGAATCTCGGTCATGGCCCGGCCTTCGAGCGATCCATCGTCAAGGCTCGCCAGCACATCGGCATAGTCGGAATGCAGCGATGCCACATCGGGGGCCAGCGCGATGGCGCGCGCATAGGCGGCCGCGGCGTCGTCGAACCGCTCCAGTACCGTATAAGAGCGCGCGAGCATGGTCCAGCCCGTCGCATCGGCCGGGTTGGTTTGCAGACGGCGGGCCAATTGATCGACCATGTTTTCGATCTGGGCGATCTCGGGCGCGTGGTTGTCTCCGGAAAAGCTGTGAGCATCGGACTGCTGCAAGACCGCCGATGGGTTGCCAAGGTGCAGGTACAGTGCCGCCGCCGCGGGCGGCAGGGTGAGGCACAGCACAGCGGTTGTCCACCGGGCGCGCGGGCGGGCCGCTTGTGCCGGCGCATTGACCGGCCTGGGTGCGTCCTCGGCATGCGCAAGGGGGGCTGCGGGCACCAGGCTCCGCTTGCGCCGCCAAAGCATGAACACGACGCCCGCCAGCAACGCGAACGGTCCCAGCCACAGCGCCCAGGTTGCGGGCTTGAACGGCGGGTCGTAGAGCACGAAGTCCCCATAGCGCTGCACGAGATATTCCTTGATGGCCGTATCACTGGCGCCTTGCATCATCTGCGCGCGGATCTGCCCGCGCAGATCAACCGCCAGCGGTGCATTCGAATCGGCCAGCGTCTGGTTCTGGCACACCATGCATCGAAGTTGCTGGGCCAGCGCGTGGACGCGCGCATCGAGGCCGGCATCCTGGTCTCCGGCAGCGATCGCATGGAAAGCCAGCACGGTCGTCAGTGTCAGCAGGATGCGCAAGATGTGTCTAGGCATGGCCGTCCCCACCTAGTTGCTTCAGCAGCGGCTGGATCTGGCGCTCCAGTACCTCGCGCGTGACAGGGCCGACCTGCCGGTATCGCACCACGCCCTGGGCGTCGATGATGTAGGTTTCCGGCACGCCATAGACGCCGAAGTCGATACCGACCCGGCCATCGGCATCGACCAGCGATTGCTTGTAGGGGTTACCCATCTGCCGCAGCCAGGCCAGTGCAGCCGGCGTGGAGTCCTTGTAGTTGAGGCCATAGACCGGTACCGGCGACCTTTCCGCGAATTCCACCAGCAGCGGATGCTCGGTACGGCAGGCCGCGCACCACGATGCCCAGACGTTGAGAATCCAGACCTTGCCCCGAAGCTCGGATGCCTGCATCGTTTGCGACGGTCCCTTTGCATCGAGCACGGGCAGCGCGAATGCAGGCGCCGGCTTGCCCACCAGCGCGGAGGGCAGTTCGCGTGGATCGTGCCGCAGGCCCGCGCCAAGCGCGATGAGGACGCCAATGAACAGGGCCAGCGGCAGCAGATAGCGAGTCATGATTGCCCCTGGCCTTTTTCAGCGAGCGGCAGGGGCGCGACCGGCAGCGCGTGGCGCTGCACCGCCTGCTGCCGCACGCGATAGCGGCGATCGGCCGCGGCGAAGATGCCTCCCAGCGCCATCAGCGCGCAGCCCGCCCAGATCCACTTCACGAATGGCTTGACGTAGATGCGTACCGCCCACGTCTTCTCGCCTGCCGCTTCGCCGACGGCCACATAGAGATCGCGCGTGAAGCCGGTGTCGATGGCGGCTTCGGTGGTCGGCATGTCCTGGCTGCGATAGATGCGCCGTTCCGTCGCCAGCGTCGTGACATGCCTGCCGTGCCGTTGCACGGTCATGACCGCGCGCAGCGCTTCGTAGTTGGGTCCCGTGGCGGGCAGCACCCCATCGAACCGGAACTCGTAGCCGTCCACCCTAACCGTGTCGCCGGGCCGCATCGGCAATTCGCGCAACGTCTCCTGACTGGTGACGAGCGTTACGCCGGCGATGAACACGCCCACACCGGCATGGGCCAGCAGCATGCCGCAGTAGCCGGCCGGCAACTGCCGCAACGCCGTGAGCCAGCCGCGCCGGTGTCTGATCCGGTCGGCAAGGCTGGCCAGCCCGCTGGCGAAACACCAGACGGCGAGCGTCAGGCCCAGCCCGGTCAGCGCGGACCGGTTGCGCAAGGCCAGCAGCAGGCCGATGCCAAGCAGCAGGCTCGCCACGGCTGCCCAGCGCAGCCGTCTTGTGACTGGCGGCAGTTCGCCACGACGCCAGCGCGCGAGCGGTGCGGCACCCATCAAGAGCACGGCAGGTGCCATCAGCGGGACGAACACCTGCTCGAAATAGGCCGGTCCCACCGAGACCTTGCCTAGACCCAGCACATCAAGCAGCAATGGATAAAGCGTGCCAAGCAGCACGGCCGATGCTGCCACGGCAAGCAGCACGTTGTTGGCCAGCAGGAACGCTTCGCGGGAGGCCAGGCCAAAGGCGGTGCCGCGCTTGAGCTGCGGCGCGCGCCACGCAAAGATGGCAAGCGCCACGCCGGTGACCAGTGCCAGCAGCGTCAGGATGAAGATGCCACGTCGCGGATCCACGGCGAATGCGTGCACCGATGTCAGCACGCCTGACCGCACAAGGAACGTACCCAGCAGGCTCAGCGAAAACGTGAAGATGGCCAGCAACGCCGTCCATGCCCGGAACGCGCCGCGCTTCTCGGTGACGGCGAGCGAGTGGATCAGCGCGGTGCCGGCCAGCCACGGCATGAACGAGGCGTTTTCCACGGGGTCCCAGAACCACCAGCCGCCCCAGCCAAGTTCGTAGTAAGCCCACATGCTGCCCAGCGCGATGCCCACTGTCAGGAATACCCACGCCAGCGTCGTCCACGGCCGTGACCAGCGTGCCCAGGCCGCGTCGAGACGTCCTTCGAGCAGTGCCGCCAGCGCGAACGCGAACGCCACGGCAAATCCCACGTACCCCATGTAAAGGAACGGCGGATGGAACACCATGCCGGGGTCCTGCAGCAGCGGATTCAGGTCGCGCCCCTCCATCGCGCGCGGCAGCAGACGGATGAAGGGATTGGACGCGAATAGCAGGAACAGCAGCAGGCCGCTGCTGATGGCGCCCATCACGCCCAGCACGCGGGCCACGAATGCCTGCGGCAGGCGCCGGCTGAACAGCGCGACGGCCAGCGACCAGCAGGCCAGCATCAGCGTCCACAACAGCATCGATCCTTCGTGCCCACCCCACACGGCGGCCAGGCGGTAGATCAACGGCAGGGCGCTATTGGAATTGGCGGCCACGTAGCGCACGCTGAAATCGTTGTCGACGAACGCGAACGTCAGCGCCAGGTACGCGGCCATGACCAGCAGCCACTGGATCACCGCCGCCGGCCTTGCCAGAGCGATCCACGGCAGGAACCCTCGCGGTGCGCCCGCCAGTGGCAGCACGGCTTGTACCAGCGCGGCGAGCAGTGCGCAGATCAACGCGAAGTGACCCAGTTCGACCGTCATCGTTGCGCCTTCGCATCGGGGGTGCCGTCATTGGCGGCGCGCTTGAGTGCTTCGGCGGCCTCCGGCGGCATGTAGTTCTCATCGTGCTTGGCAAGCACTTCGCTGGCCACGAATGTGCCGTTGGCGTCGAGCATGCCGCGCGCCACCACGCCCTTGCCTTCGCGGAACAGGTCCGGCAGCAGGCCGCGATAGATCACCGGTACGTTGTGGCGCGTGTCGGTCACGACGAAGCGGATCGTCAGGCTTTCGCTCTCGCGGCGTACCGAGCCTGGTTCCACCAGCCCACCCAGGCGGAATGCGCGGGCCGTGGGTGCCTCATGCGCGGCGATCTGGCTCGGACTGAAGAAGAACACCAGGTTCGAGCGGAAGGCGTTCAGCACGAGCGCAAGCGCCACGCCGCCGCAGACCAGGGCGGCAATCAGCAGTCCGAGGCGGCGCTGGCGCGATGTCATCATGGCCTGGTGTCCTCGTCCTCCGCCAGCGCGCCGCGTTGGCGGCGGCGCCTGGCAAGCAGGAGCAGTTCCACCGCGATGGCCGCGAATGCCATACCAAAGGCGCCAGCGAGGTACGCCACGTGCCCGCTCATGGTGCAAGCTCCGTGACTTCTCCACGCTCGCGCAGGATGCAGCGCACGCGCACCAGCACCACGGCAATCGTGTACATCCAGCAGGCCAGCGTCATCGCCAGCATGCCGGCCAGCATCGTGGCGGCCATTGTCGGTGCCGCCGTCAGGCTGACCGATGCGCCCTGATGCAGCGTGTTCCACCACTGCACCGAGAAATAGATGACGGGCAGGTTGACCACGCCGACCACCGCCAGCACGGCACAGGCACGTTCGGCACGGCGCGGTTCGTCGATGGCGGATTCCAGCGCAATAAAGCCGAGATAGAGAAATAGCAGGATCAGCTCGGACGTCAGCCGCGCGTCCCAGACCCACCAGGTGCCCCACGTGGGCTTGCCCCAGAGCGCTCCGGTCCATAGCGCCAGGAAGGTGAACATCGCACCCGTGGGCGCCAGCGCCGAGGCCATCATCGAAGACAGCCGCGTGCGGAGCACCAGTGCCAGCGCGCAGTACACGGCCATCACGAGATAGATGAACATTGACATCCACGCGGCCGGCACGTGAATGAAGATGATGCGATAGACCTCGCCCTGCTGTGCGTCGGTGGGCGCCACGACGAAACCCAGCCACAGGCCAACGGCCAGCCATATGGCGGCCAGGACAAAAAACCAGGGTGCCAGCCTGCCGGCCAGCGGATAGAACCGGACCGGCGCGGCAAACCGCGTCCAGCGCGCACGCGCGGCCGTTGCCGCGTGGGTGGATGCGTCGGGCAGCGATACCTCGCGTGTCATCGGTTCACTCCATCGCAATGCGCAGGCCCGCCGCGGCGGCCAGCGGGCAAAGCAGCAGCGATAACGCCAGGCAGGCGCCCAGCAGCGAAAAATGCGCGGCCACATCGAGTCCGGCATCGGCGGCCGCGCCCGCACTGGCGCCAAAGACCAGCACCGGGATCGACAACGGCAATACGAGGATGCACAGCATCACCGCACCGCCACGCACGCCCAGCGTCAACGCGGCACCCACCGCGCCGATCAGGCTCAGCGCTGGTGTGCCGACCAGCAGCGATGCGGATAACAGCAGCGTGGCGCCACCGGGCAGGCTGTATTGCTGTGCCAGCAGCGGTGTCAGCACCAGCAGCGGCAGGCCGCTGGTCAACCAGTGCGCGCAGATCTTGCCCAGCACCAGCAGCGCCAGTGGATGGGGCGACAGCAACAGTTGATCCAGGCTGCCGTCGGCGTATTCCTGCGCGAACAGCCGCGACAGCGACAGCATCGAGGCGAGCAGCGCCGCCACCCAGAGAATGCCGGGCGCCAGCGCACGCAACTGCTGGGGATCAGGGCCGATGGCCAGCGGGAACAGGCTCGACACGATGACGAAGAACACCACGCTGGCCAGCAGGCTGCTGCGCCGCCGCCACGCGATCGACAGATCGTGTGCGATCACATAACCCATCACTTCCATTGCGCCGCTCATGATGGCCGCGCGCCGCAAGCGCAAAGGTCCAGCACATCGCCCGGTGCTGCTTGCAATAACTGGTGGGTGGCGATGATCGCCATGCCGCCGGCAGACAGGTGCGCATCGAGCAGGGCGCGGAACCGGTCGCAGGCATTGCCATCGAGCGAAGTCAGCGGCTCGTCCAGCAGCCATAGCTCGCGTGGTGCCAGGGCCAGGCGGGCCAGGGAAACGCGTCGGCGCTGGCCTTGCGATAGCGCGCGCACCGGAGTGTCGGCGACGGCGTCCAGCCCCAACCGGCCCAGCGCCATCCGCAACGCCTTATCGTCGGTCCGCAGGCCAGCCATGTGCGCGGCGAAGTGCAGATTCTCGGCGGCACTGAGATCGGCATCGATGCCGTTGGTGTGGCCGATATAAGCCAGGTTGGCCAGGTACTTGGCGTCGCCGGTACGCACCGGACGACCGTGCCATGTCAGGCGGCCTTCGGCCGGTTGCAGCAGGCTGCACAGCACGCGCAGCAGGCTGCTCTTGCCGGCGCCGTTCGGCCCGATGACCTGCAGCAGGCCGCCAGGCGACAGCGCCACGCTCACATTGCGGAAGATGGCCCGGCCCATGCGCCGGACGGTCAGCTCGCTGGCCTCCAGCGCCGCGCCTGTCATGGCGTCACTTCTCCTCGGCCTTGGCAACATCGGGCAGCCGGTGCGCGATGCCCTTATGGCAATCGATGCAGGTCTTTTCCTTGTTTGCCAGATAAGTGGAGTGCATGGCCTGCGCGCGTGGGCTTTGCCGCGTGAAATCCATCGACTGGTAGTCGTGGCAGTTGCGGCATTCCAGCGAGTCGTTAGCCTTGAAGCGCGCCCATTCATGCTGCGCCAGCTCCAGCCGGTGTGCCTGGAATTTCTCGCGCGTGTCCACGGTGCCGAAGATCTTGGCCCAGACTTCCTTCGACGCCTGCATCTTGCGCGCCATCTTGCTGGTCCAGTTGTGCGGCACGTGGCAGTCCGAGCATTTGGCGCGCACGCCACTGCGGTTGGTGAAGTGGATCGTGCCCTGCAGTTCCTGGTAGACGTTGTCGCGCATCTCGTGGCAACCCGTGCAGAACTGCTCGGTGTTGGTCAACTCCAGCGCGGTGTTGAATGCGCCCCAGAACAGCACGCCCGCGATGAAGCCGCCCACCGTCAGGAAGCCCAGGCTGAAATACGTGCTGGGCCGGTTGATCGTGCGCCAGTATCGCTTGATGAGATCCCAGAGTCTGCCCGTCATCGCTTGCCCCGATCGATCCGGCTATTTTGTACTGGTGGCGCCAGCCTTGGCACTGCCGCCCTTGGCGCCCTTGTCGCCACCGGAGCGCTTGAGCATCGTCTCGACATCGACGAAGGAGTTGCCCACCAGCGGTTTGGTATCGGCTTGCGGCACGTGGCACTGCGTACAGAAGTAGCGCCGTGGCGACACCTCGGCCAGCACGTTGTTATCGCGGTCCATGTAGTGCGTGATACTGACCGGGATGGCACCGGTTTCCTCGGTGCGCGTGCGGGCGTGACAGAACATGCAGCGGTTGAAATCCTTGTCCAGCTGATACCCGTCGATCTTGTGCGGAATTGTGGGCGGCTGCATCGTGTAGTTGCGCGTGCGGCGAATGTCCTTGTTTTCGGTCGGATACAGCAGCGGCGCTTTCGTTTCATCGGCCACCGGCGTGGGGCCGCGCATGGAATCGACCAGCCCCTGCGCGCCGGCCGGCGGCACCAGCAGCGTGAACACCGCTATCAGGATCCAGGCGCTGAACGCCAGCAAGGCTGTCCAGGATCGGCTCGCTTTCATGGCGTCTCCTTCATGGCGTCTGCTTATACCTTGACGATCTTGACCGCGCACTTCTTGAAGTCGGTCTGCAGTGAGATCGGGCAAGTGGCGTCCAGTGTGACCTTGTTGATCAACTGGCTGGCGTCGAACCACGGCACAAAGACCAGACCACGCGGCGGCGTGTCGCGTCCGCGCGTTTCGATCCGCGTGCGCATGCGTCCGCGCCGCGACACCACTTCGACTTCCACCCCGCGTCGAAGCCCCATCGCCTTCGCGTCTTCCGGATGCATGAAGCAGACCGCATTGGGGAAGGCCCGGTAGAGCTCGGGCACGCGGCGTGTCATCGATCCCGAATGCCAGTGTTCAAGCACGCGGCCGGTGGCCAGCCAGAACGGATACTCCTTGTCCGGCGACTCGGCTGGCGGCTCGTAGGGCAGGGCGAAAATCACGGCCTTGCCATCGGGGTTACCGTAGAACTGGAATCCCGTGCCGGCCTTCACATAAGGGTCGCTCCCCTCGCGATAGCGCCACAGTGTTTCCTTGCCATTGACCACGGGCCAGCGCAGTCCGCGCGCCTCGTGATAGGCATCGAACGGCGCGAGGTCGTGCCCGTGGCCGCGGCCAAAGGTCGCGTATTCCTCGAACAGTCCCTTCTGCACGTAGAAGCCGAACGCTTTGGACTCGGCGTTGTGGTATTCGGTGTTGACTTCCTTGACAGGGAACTTGTCGACGTTGCCGTTGTGATACAGCACGTCGAACAGCGTCTTGCCGCGCACCTCGGGCTTCTTTGCGATCAGCTCGGCCGGCCAGACGTCTTCCACCTTGAAGCGCTTGGAGAACTCCATCAGCTGCCACAGATCGGAGCGTGCCTCGCCGGGGGCATCGACAAGCTGATGCCAGAACTGCGTGCGGCGCTCGGCATTGCCGTAGGCGCCTTCCTTTTCCACCCACATGGCGCTGGGCAGAATCAGGTCGGCGGACAGCGCCGTCACCGTGGGGTAGACGTCGGATACGACAATGAAATTGTCCGGGTTGCGATAGCCAGGCAGGCCCTCCTGCATCATGTTGGCGGCGGCCTGCATATTGTTGTTGACCTGCACCCAGTACGCGTTGAGCTTGCTGTCCTTGAGCATGCGGTTCTGCAGCACCGCGTGGTAGCCGGGCTTGTCCGGGATCGTGCCGGCCGGCAGCTTCCAGATGCGTTCGGCCTCTTCGCGGTGCTTGGGATTGGTGACCACCATGTCGGCCGGCAGCCTGTGGGAAAACGTGCCCACCTCGCGCGCCGTGCCGCAGGCCGAAGGCTGGCCGGTCAGCGAGAACGGACTGTTGCCCGGCGTGGCGATCTTTCCGGTCAGCAGGTGCACGTTGTAGACCATGTTGTTGACCCACGTGCCACGCGTATGCTGATTGAAACCCATCGTCCACAGCGACATGACCTTGACGTTCGGGTCGGCGTAGAGTTCGGCCAGCTTCTCAAGCTTGTCCTTTGGTACGCCGGAGAGCTTGCTCACATAGTTCGCGTCGTACTTCGAGACGAACTTTGCGAATTCGTCGAACGTGATCGGCTTGGCGTCGGTCGGGTTGCCGGCATTCTTGGCCGCTTTCTGCAACGGATTGTCCGGGCGCAGGCCGTAGCCGATATCGGTCACGCCTTCCTTGAAGACCGTGTGCTTGTTGACGAAGTCCTTGTTGACGCGATTGGTCTGGATGATGTGGTTGGCGATGTAGTTCAGCATCGCCAGATCGGTCTGTGGCGTGAAGATGATGGGCAGGTCGGCCAGGTCGAAGGACCGGTGCGTGAACGTCGACAGCACCGCCACGCGCGTCTTGGGGTGGCTCAGGCGACGGTCGGTGACGCGCGTCCACAGGATCGGGTGCATCTCCGCCATGTTCGAACCCCAGAGCACGAAGGCATTGGCGTTCTCGAAGTCGTCGTAGCAACCCATCGGCTCGTCCATGCCGAATGTGCGCATAAAGCCGGTCACGGCCGACGCCATGCAGTGGCGGGCGTTAGGATCGATATTGTTCGAGCGGAAGCCCGCCTTCATGAGCTTGGACGCGGCATAGCCTTCCCAGATCGTCCACTGTCCGGACCCGAACATGCCAACCGCGGTGGGACCCTTCTCCTTGAGCACGCGCTTGAACTGGTGCTCCATCTCGTCGAACGCCCGATCCCAGGTGACCGCCACGAAGTCGCCGTTTTTGTCGTACTTGCCATTCTTCATGCGCAGCAGCGGCTTGGTGAGCCGGTCCTGGCCGTACATGATCTTCGATAGAAAGTAGCCCTTGACGCAGTTCAGGCCCTTGTTGACCTCGCACTGCGGATCGCCCTGGGTGGCCACCACCTTGTTGTCGCGTACCGCGACCGTCACCCCGCAACCGGTACCGCAGAAGCGGCAGGGCGCCTTGGACCATTTCAGTTTGGTGACTTCGCTGTCCGTGACGAAATTCGCGGATTCGGCGGGCAGCGAAATGCCGGCCACCGATGCAGTTGCCGCGATGGCCGTCTGCTTGATGAAATCACGACGCGTGACTGACATCGGAAAGCTCCTCGTACATGGCTGCGGCGTCTTCGTTGTGCTGATAGACGAGCGTGGCGGAAATTACGCCTTCCAACTGGTGCAGGCAGGTGAGCTGGGCCACGATGGCTTGTGAGCTGGGCGCTTCGACGGTGACGACGAGCTTGCCCGCATCGCTGATGGCGTGGACCTCGGCGCCGGTCATCGCGTCTATCGTCTGGCGAACGCGGTCGAGGTGGTCGGGATGGGCAAACACCATAATGCCGGCGATATGCCACTCGTCATCCGATGCCGCGGGATGGATGGGGATCGAAGGTCTTCCAGGCATGCAATTACCCCTGATAAGACTGCTTTTGCAGGTTTTCCTTCTTTTCGCAATTGGCCTTTGGGCCAATTTGCGTATATCTGCCGCGCATTGAGTGTCAGTGCGACGGTGGTCCGCTAATAAGCTGGCTCATCCAGACGATAAAGCCATAACCCGCCACGATAACGACGGACAGTACCGGCACCATCACGGCAGTCAGAAACAGGAAGCTGCGCAGCTCTTCCTTTTTGCGCTGTGGGTCGTCAAGGCTCGGCGAATCCATATGTCCCTCGGCTTATGCACTGACTTTCCAGACGTCACACCGGTTATGCGTTACTCATTAAAGGAACGGCTGTGCGAAGTGTCAAGTTGGGCACTCGTGTGAAAAGTCAGAGAGACGCATTTCCGAGCGCTGAGCGATAAGGCGTGCACTAGGCGGGCGAGTCCTCACGTCGTGATGTAAATCTCTTCGAACTCGTGCTGAATAGATTCGATGCCTACCCTTGCGCAATCCGCTGCGCAGCGGCGATGAATCGCTGGACGTGGCGGTCGTCGGCCTCCTGCTGCGTGGCAAGTGCGATGCCGATGCGCGCGGTAGGGCGCGGACTCGACAATCTCAGAAACCGCACGCGCCGGTTGGTGTATCGTGCGGCGACGCCTGGCACCAGCGCCACCCCGAGGCCGCTTTCGACGAGGCTGACGATGGTTTGCACCTGCACGGCCTCCTGAGCGATGCGCGGCACGAAACCTGCCTGCTGGCACAACAGCATGGCCACGGCGCGCAGGTTCGGCACGTCGGCGCCGGGATGCATGATGAACGGTTCGTTGGCCAGCGTCTTCAGCGCGATGCTGTCATGCGCGGCATAAGGACTTTCGGCGGGAACCGCAGCCATGAAAGTGTCGGATTCCAGTGGCAGCAACTGGAATGGGCCGCTGTCGAGGATCGGAAATCGCACCAGTCCCGCATCCAACTGGCCACGTTCGATTCGTTCGAGGATCGATGCCGAGGTCGATTCGTGCAGGATCAGCTCAATGCCGGGATGCTCGCTGCGGAAGGCGGGGATCAGGCGCGGCAACAGCGCATAGGTCGCGGAGCCGACAAAGCCGATTCGCAGCGCGCCGCGTTCGCCATGTGCGGCGGACTGCGCTGCGGCACGCGCCTGCCCGGCGTGGAATAGTGCGCGCCGCGCGTCGTTAAGTGCCGCCTCACCGGCCTGGGTTAGACGCACACCGCGTGTGGTGCGCACGAACAACGGTGTCCCCAGCGATGCCTCCAGCTTGCGGATCGAAATCGATAGCGGTGGTTGCGCCATATGGAGCTCCTCGGCGGCGCGGTGGAAGTTGCCGGTTTCGGCGAGCACGACAAACTGCTGTAGCTGGCGCAGGTCCATAGTGATATTCAATGGATATCGGTTCCTAAATATCTAATATTAGACGCAACCACTGGCGTGGGCTACGCTGTGTCCCTGTCGGATTCACGAAAATCGAAGGAGACACCGCGATGCTGCCCCTGTCCGGTATCCGTGTCATCGACCTGTCCACGGTCGTGATGGGCCCCTATGCCAGCCAGTGGCTGGCCGATCTGGGTGCCGAAGTCATCAAGGTGGAAACGCCCGAGGGCGACTCCACGCGCCGCACCGGTCCAGCAACCGAAGACGGCATGTCCGCCATCTTCCTGGGGGTGAACCGCAGCAAGAAGAGCGTGGTGCTGAACCTCAAGCAGCCCGCCGCGCAGGCCGCGCTGCACCGCTTGCTGGACACTGCCGATGTGTTCCTGCACAGCATGCGGCCGCAAAAGCTGGGCAAGCTCGACCTCGATCCCGCCAGCGTCATGGCGCGGCATCCGCAACTGGTCTACGTAAGCCTGCTCGGATTCGCGGAAGACGGCCCCTATGGCGGACGGCCCGCCTACGACGACATCATCCAGGGCCTCTGCGGCAATGCCGCGCTGATGGCCGCGCAGACCGGCACCGTGCGTTACTTCCCGACGATCTCGGCGGACAAGACCAGCGGACTCGTGGCGGCGCTGTCGATCTCGGCCGCGTTGGCCGGGCGCGCCCGCAACGGCGGCAAGGGCGGACTGGTCGAAGTGCCGATGTTCGAGTCGATGGTCGCCTTCAATCTGGTGGAGCATCTTTACGGCCAGCACTTCGAGCCGCCGCGCGCCCAGGCTGGTTATCCGCGCGTGCTGGCGCCATTGCGCCGCCCATACCAGACCGCCGATGGCTATGTCTGCATGATGCCGTACACCGATGCGCACTGGCGCGACTTCTTCCGCGCAGCGGGCCGCGACGACCTGGCCAGCGATCCACGTTTCGGCGACATTGCCGCACGCACCCGCCATATCGAAACGCTTTACGAAATCACCGGGGAGCTGGTGCGCGAGCGGAGTACCGCCGACTGGCTGGAGCTTTGTGAAACGCTGCAGATCCCGGTGGCGCGCGTCAACGACCTGGACGAGCTGGTCGACGATCCGCACCTGCGTGCCACGGGCTTCTTCGATCAGGTCGAGGACCCGGCGATGGGCACGCTGCGCTTTCCTGGCGCGCCCGTTCGCTTCGACGGCGAACGCGGCCACGCCAGCGTGCCGCCACGGCTGGGCGAACATACGCGCGAAGTGCTGGGCGGCATCGGGCTCAGCGACGACGAGATCGCCGCGCTCGACTGATCCCGACGAGAGACCGATAACGAGCCTCGCCGACGAGGCTTGAAAACAAAGGAGACGTGCATGACGCAACCACAACGCCTGGGGCAGGGCTACCACTGGCAGGACATCCGTGAGGGACAGGTTTTCGAGACCTTCCGCCGTACGGTCACCGAGACCGATCTGGTCAACTTCATTTCGGTGACGGGCATGCTCGAAGCCATCTTCATCGAAGAGGGTTACGCGGGCGGTGCCATCAAGGGCCGTCCGGTGCCGGCGGCGCTGACATATGCGCTGATCGAGGGTTTCATCCTGCAGACGATGATCCAGGGCACGGGCCTGGCCATGCTGGAGTTGACGCAAAAGATCCACGGGCCGGTGCTGGTCGGTGACACGATCCACGCGCGCATCACCGTGACCGGCATTCGTCCCACGTCCAAGAGCGGACGGGCCGTGGTCGATTCGTCGATCGAGGTGTTCAACCAGCGCCACGAACAGGTCATGACGTACACCGCGCGGCGGCTGCTGGCCGGGCGCGATGCCTGACTGCCGGTAGCGGCGATCAAGGCGCCTGCCCCTGCGAAGCTGTGACAAAAGGGCAGGCAGGACACGGTTTTTACCGGAGGAGACAAAGATGCCAACACAGAGCAGATATGCCAGGCATTGCTTCAATGTTCCGTCGCGCCGCAAATGGCTGTTGGCGCTGATGGGGTGCGCATTGGCCGTGACGGCGCTGCCGCGCCCCGCGCAGGCCGCTGCATATCCCGACAGGCCAATCCGCCTGGTCGTGCCTTTCCCGCCCGGCGGACCTACCGATCTCGTGTCGCGGGTCATCGCCAGGAAGATGTCCGATGAACTCGGGCAGCAGGTACTGGTGGATAACCGTCCCGGTGCCAATGGCAATATCGGCAACGAGATCGTCGCCAAGGCGCCGGCCGATGGCTACACGGTGCTGTACAACACGTCGTCGATCGCGCTCAGCCAGGCTCTATACAAGAAGCTGCCGTACGACGTGAAGCGGGATCTGCTGCCGGTGGCTATGACCGCGAACGTGCCGCTGGTGCTGGAAGTCAATGCACAGGTGCCGGCCAACACCGTGCCCGAGTTCGTCGCCTGGCTCAAGTCGCATCCCGGCAAGATGACGTACGGGTCGGCCGGCAACGGCAACGTCACGCATCTGGCGGCGTTTCTGTTCCTGCAGGCCAATGGACTGGACGCGGTACACGCGCCCTACAAAGGCAGCGCGCCGGCCCTGACCGATCTGGCCAGCGGACAGGTGCAGTTCATGACCGACACGATCAATTCCTCGCTGCCGTTCATCCGCGACAAGCGCATGAAGGCGCTGGCCGTGACCAGTGCCGCGCGCAATGCGCAGTTGCCTGATGTGCCGACGCTGGCGGAGTCCGGCATGCAGGGATTCGAGGTCGGGGCGTGGCAGGGCATGATGGTGCCCGCCAGGACGTCCCCGGACATCGTGCGGCGGCTCAATGCGGCCGCGCTCAAGGCGCTGGCGTCGCCCGACGTGCGTGCCAGTCTTGCCGCGCAGGGTGCCGAAGCACGAGGCTCCAGCCCCGACGCCTATGCAAAGTACATGGCGCAGGAAATCGACCGCTGGCAGAAAGTGGTCAAGGACTCGGGCGTGACCCTGGATTGATCGAAGGAGTCGACATTGCATTCGCTGTTTGGCACGTTCACACTGACCGCGCTGCCGGCTGAGGCGGCCGCATTCCGGCAGCAGGTCAAGGCTTTCCTGCGGCAGCATTTGCCGGCGTCGCCGCCGGACGTCCGGGCGCGCTCGTGGATGGGGTTCGATGCGGACTTCAGTCGCGCGCTGGCACGGCGCGGATGGGTCGGCATCACACTGCCCGCCCAGTATGGCGGGGCAGGACTCGATGCGTTCTCGCGCTTTGTGCTGGTGGAAGAACTGCTGGCGTGCGGCGCGCCTGTGTCGGCACACTGGATTGCGGACCGCCAGAGCGGGCCGCTGATCCTGCGCTATGGCAGTGATTCCCAGCGGGCCTTCTATTTGCCGCGCATCTGTGGCGGCGAGGCGTTTTTCTGCATCGGTATGAGCGAACCCAACTCCGGGTCGGACCTGGCCAGCGTTGCCACGCGCGCGGTGCCGCTGCCGGACGGCGGATGGCGGCTCAATGGCCGCAAGATCTGGACGACCAATGCCGACCGCTGTCATTTCATGCTCGCTTTGGTGCGCACGTCGGGCGAGGCCGGTGACCGGCAGAAGGGGTTGTCGCAGGTCATCGTCGATCTTTCGCTGCCGGGCGTAACGGTGCGTCCGATTCGTGATCTAGCGGGCGATGCGCATTTTTCGGAAGTCAGCTTCGACGATGTGCACTTGCCGGCGGACGCGCTGGTCGGGCAAGAAGGCGCCGGCTGGGAGCAGGTCAACGCGGAGCTGGCGTTCGAGCGCAGCGGTCCGGAACGGCTGTATTCGAGCGTGGTACTGCTCGATGCATGGACCTCGGCCCTGCGCGACTTGCCGGCGGCGCGGCGCGATACCGCGACGGTCGGCCGGATCATCGGCCGCCTTGCGGCATTGCGTGCCATGTCGCTGGCGGTAACGGCCAGGCTGGCCGCCGGAGATAGCCCGCTGGTGGAGGCGGCGCTGGTCAAGGATCTTGGAACGGAACTGGAACAGTCCATTGGCGCGCTTGCGGAAGCGGCGTTGGGTGATGCCCCGGAGCTTGCGTGCAATGCTGACCTGTACCGCACGGCGGCCTATGTCAGTCAGATATCGCCAACCTATTCGCTGCGCGGCGGCACGCGCGAGATCCTGCGCGGAATGATCGCGCGCGGTCTGGGCTTGCGCTGAAGCGCCGATACGCCGAATCGCTGAACGGAGACAGGGCATGGAGAACATCTACGCGGATGCGCTGGAAGCAGTGCTGCGTGACCACTGCACACCCGCCGTGGTGCGCAATATCGAAGCCGGTGCCGATCCGTCGGCACTCTGGGCGCGGCTCGACGCCAGCGGCTTCGCGGATAGCCTGCTGCCGGACGCGGGTCTGTGCCTGCGAGACCTGTTGCCGATGCTGATGGTGACCGGCCGCTACGCGGTGCCGCTACCGCTTGCGCAGACGATATTCGCGCGCGCGCTGCTGCAGGCCGTGGGAGCGGAAGTACCGAGCGGCCCCATCGCATTGGCCGATTTCGACGGGCAGGCGCGAACGCTCGTGGCCGATGGGGCGGCGGCCGGCTGGTTCCTGGCACAGAACGCGGACAAGGGGTGGCTGGTGCGCCGGGATGCCGCCGATGTGTCGCCGACCGGCGTCCACGGTGATCTCGCGGTCAGCATCGCATGCGCGCCGGGCGCGACATTCGCGTTGCCGTCCGGCACGCTGCGCACGATCGGCGCCGCCCTGCATGCGGCACAAATGTCCGGCGCGATGATGCGGGTCTTCGACATGACGCTCCAGTACGCCAACGACCGCGTCCAGTTCGGACGCACGATTGGCAAGTTCCAGGCGATCCAGCATCAGATCAGCGTCATGGCGGAGCAAGTCGCGCTGGTGCGCATGGCCGCGCAGATCGCGTTTGCCGGGGAAGGTACTCAGCCGCACCGCATGCACGCCGCCATTGCCAAGCTCAATGCGAGCGAGGCGGTGACGCCGGTCACGTCGATTGCCCATGCCGTGCATGGTGCGATTGGCATCACCGAGGAGTATGACCTGCAGTGCCTGACGCGCCGGCTGCATGCCTGGCGCGTGGCCGACGGATCGGAGCGGTACTGGGCGCGGGAGATCGGCCAGACGGCGTGCGACGCCAATGCCGGCGCGGTGGACGTCATTCGCGTGTGGAGCGGCGAAGCGGCGTAAGGGGGTAAGGGAGTAAGGGAGTAAGCGTCGGCAGGCGATGTAAGCGCGACGTGAGCGCGCTATGGACGCCCCCGTCAGTGCGCCGTCATTTCCACGCGGCACTGCATGTCTGGCTTGCCGGGCAATCCCAGTTGGGCGTCCGGACCCTTGTCCCAAAACACCGCCTCGCCGTCTTTCAGGGTGGCGGCGTAGCGCGCGCCGGATGCAGCGGGGGTTTGCCGCAGCACCAGTTGCTGGTCCAGCCAGCGCAGATAGGCGTAGCCCGGCTCGGTCTGCACGAAGGTGCCGGCGATGACGGCATCGACGCCCGGGCAGCGGATATTGAACGGACCGCGACTGATACCGCGATCGTCCTGCGTGCGCGCGCCGGCATAACCGTGGCGCAGATCGTAGATACGGCGCAGGTAGGTGGTAGTGGTGCAGGCTTGCGCGTCATCGGTCTTGGCGCAGTCGTTGCGACCCTTGATCCAGCCGCGCTGCTCAGCAAGCAGTGTTTTCTTCTGTGGCGTGGGCAGCGAGCGCGCATCGAGCGCCAGGCCATACAGGCGCGTCGTTTCACGATCCAGGCGGGCCAGCGTGGCGTCCTTGCAGACCAGTTGCTCGATCTGTTCCTCGGTCTTTTTGCAGTCAAAGCTCGGCGTGGGCTGAGCGGATAGTGCGGGTGCGGCCATGCCGAGCGCGGCGGATGTGGCAATCAGGAAGGCGAGGCATCTTGGCATGGCAGGAACTCCTGCGGGCCGGCTCAGCCCGCGTTGCGATCGATCACGACGAAATGCTTGCGCACGGTTTCGATGACTTCGAAGACGCCCTCGAAGCCCGCGGGGATCACGCAGGCATCGCCGGGGCCGAACTCCCGTGCATCACCAGTATGGCTGGTGATGCGCAGCCGGCCGCTGATCACGTGGAAAAACTCTTCCTTGCCGGCCGGGAATGCAATCCGCCAGGCGCCCGGTTCGCAAGCCCAGATGCCGCAGTCGAAATCGCCCTGCGCCGCGCTGTAGTGCGTCCAGGTGGTGCGATCGGGGTTGCCGGTCACCAGCCGGTCAGGCCGGGGACGGTCGTGGGCCGGGACAGGCTCGGCGCGGAAATCGGTCAGCGAAAGAGTGGACGGGGGCAGCATGATGGGGGACCGGCAAGGATGCGGGCAGGGCGTAAAGCTGTAAGTGTAGCCGTCCAACCTGTCTGGCTCAGGCTTTGCCGGACCCGGTAGTTCGGCCGTGGCACCGCCGGCGGGATATCGGTACAACGTCCGGCGCCGGTGCCTTTAGTGCTGAAAGCGCCGCAGGGGACCGGCGAGGCGGACTGATCAAGGGAGTACGTCAGTGCCAGCCCCCGCTGGCGGTTGGCGCATCGGCGTCCGCGCTGCCTTGGCGCGCAGGAACGCAATCAGCGTCGTGACCGCGCGCGTCTGGTAGCGGGCGGGCATGTACAACAGGTACATGGTGGTGCGCAGAAACGCCAGGTCTTGCGGCGGCAGCGGCAATTGCAGCAATGTGCCGTCCGCGAGGTCGCGGTCGACCATGTAGTGGGGCACCAGGCCAACGCCCAGGCCTTGCAGGATGGCATCACGCAGAAAGAAGAAGTTTGCCGACATCAGCCGTGGCCGGATATGCGGCGCCCCGCCGGCCACGCCCGCGCGTCCGGCCGCATGCAGCTTCTGGCCGGTCAATTCCGATGTGATCAGCGGCAGGTCCGCAAACTGGTCGAGCGTGTGCGGCATGCCGTGCTCCTTCACGAGTCGGGGTGTGCCGCAGGCTACGTATTCGACATCGCCCAGACTGTGGGCCACGGCATTGGTGGGTGTTTCTGCCATCACACGGATGGAGAAGTCCACGGCGCCCTTGATCAGGTCCTCGATGTCGTTGTCGAAGATGACGTTGAGGGTGATGGCCGGATAGGCCGTCATGAACTCGATGAACCACGCGGACATCGTGTGCTGGCCGAATCCGCTCGGCACGCTCAGCCGGACCGTGCCGCTGAGCCGCTTACCCAGGCTCTGCACCGACTCCTGCGCGGCCATCAGTTCGTGACGGATCGCCTTGCCATGTTCATAGAGCTGCCAGCCCAGCTCCGTAGGCTCAAGCTGGCGCGTGCTGCGCCGGAGCAGCGATGCACCCAACTGACGTTCGAATTGGTTGAGCCGCTTGCTCACATTGGCGCGGCTCATGCCAAGGTGGCGGGCCGCCCGGCTCAGGTTTCCGGCGTCAATGATGTCCACCAGCAATGCCAGCGCATTCAGATCCATTGTCAACCTTTAGTACTCATATATGTTGAAGGCCGATTGCAATTGTCAAGCATTCGGAACATATGGACAATCTGCGCTGGTAAACAACAAAACCGGACCTCCCCCTGTAGGAACAGATCCGGACGCGGGGAGACGCAGCAAATGAATCAAGAGAACATGGCGCCGCCTCTGCCGTTGGCAGGGGTGCGGGTGCTGGACCTGTCGCGTGTGCTGGCAGGGCCGATGTGTGCAATGGCGCTGGCAGACCTGGGCGCGGACGTCATCAAGGTCGAACATCCGGCGCGCGGTGACGATACGCGCGACTGGGGCGTGCGGATTGGCACGCGCAATACGTCCTATTTCAACAGCGCCAACCGGAACAAGCGCTCCGTGACGCTGGACCTGCAGAGTGAAGCAGGCGTGGCGCTCGCGCGGCAGTTGGCCGCGCAATGCGACGTCGTCATCCAGAACTTCAAGGTGGGTGGTGCCGAGAAGCTTGGCTTGGGCTACGAACAGCTCGGCGCCGTCAATCCGCGCCTCGTCTATTGCTCGATTTCCGGCTATGCACGCTTCACGCCCGAGGCGGAGCGCCCCGGATACGATCTCGTGGTGCAGGGCGAGTCCGGCGTGATGGCAACCAACGGCGAAGCGGGGCAGGGCCCGCTGAAGTTTGGCGTGGCCGCCGTGGACATGTTCACGGGCATGTACGCTGCGCAGGCTATTCTTGCCGCGCTGTATGCGCGGCATGGCTCCGGACGCGGACGCCACGTGCAGATGGCGCTCTATGACTCAGGGCTGATGATCACGTCGTACTACGGCATGGAGGCGTTGCTGAAGGCCGGTGATCCGCCCAAGTTCGGCAATGCGCATCCGTCGATCGTGCCCTACGGTGTGTTCGAAGCCGCCGATGGCCCGCTTGTGATCACGGTCGGCAACAACGGACAGTTCCAACGTTTTTGCCGCGAGGTGATCGATCGGCCCGAGTGGGCCGACGACGCACGCTTTGCCACGAACACCGCGCGTTCGGCCAACCGCGAGGTGCTGCTTGCCGAAGTGCGTGAGGTGCTGCGGCGCTTCACGCGCGCCGATCTGCTGCGTCGGCTGACGGCCGCGCAAATCCCTTGCGGCGAGGTGCTGGGCATGTTGGACGCGCTGCAGTCGGCGCGCACCGCGCAGGCGGGTTTGCTCCATCGCTTCGAAGACAGCGAGGCTGGTTCCCAGGCCGTGCTGGCACCCCCATATGCGTTCGATGGCCAGCGGATGCCAGTGCGCATGCCGCCGCCGCACATGGGTCAGCACACGCACGAAGTCTTCAAGGAATTGCTGCAGATCGACGATAGCGCCCTTGACGACCTTCGCTCGAGCGGCGTGATCTGACGCACCGCGTGCCCCGGCAAGCCTGAATACTTCAAATACCCCAAGCATCCAATTATCGATACACAGGAGACATGACAATGACCAAGCTGCTACTGAACCGCCGTCAGGTATTGAAGGCCGGCGCCGCCGCTTCGCTGGCCGCCGTCGTGCCCGCCGCACTGGCAAAAACCGGTTGGCCCGACAAGTTCATCAAGATGGTGGTGGCATTCCCCGCGGGTGGACCGACGGACACCGCCGCGCGTATCGTCGCGCAGAAGCTGTCGGAGCGCCTTGGGCAGCAGGTCATCATCGAAAACAAGCCTGGCGCATCGGGGTCCATCGGTACGGCCTCGTTCATCAAGAGTCCAGCGGATGGCTACAACCTGTCCATGTTCGGTATGCCGGCCTTGCTGGCCCCGCTGATGTACAAAACGAACGCCTACGATGTGAAGAAGGATTTTCTGTCAGTGGCTACGGTGTACGTGTTGCCGATGGCCATCGTGATCAACCCTGCCGTGGTGCCCGGCGTCGATTCTCTGGCGGACCTGATCCGGTTCGCCAAAGCCAGCAAGACGCCGCTGAGCTACACCAGCTCGGGAACTGGCAGCTTCGGGCATCTGGCGATGGAGCAGCTCAAGGACCTTGGCAGCTTCGACATGCTGCACGTGCCGTACCGTGGCAGCGCGCCGGCCGTGGCAGACCTGTTGGGCGGCCAGGTGGGCATCATGTTCGCGGACGTGGTCGCGGCCTTGCCCCATATCCGCGCGGGCAAGCTCAAGGCCATCGCGCTGAGTTCCCCCAATGCACGGGTGCTGTTGCCAAATGTGAAGACCGTGTCGGAACAGGGCTTCCCGGGCTTCGACTTCGACTCGTGGGGTGGGCTGATCGCACCGCTCGACACGCCGCAATCCATCGTCGACCGTATCGCCAGCGAAACGCGCGACATCATCGGCAGGGACAAGGAACTGCAGCAGAAGCTCGTGAGCGCAGGTGCCATCGCATCGTTCCAGGACGGCAAGCAGATGCAGGCTCGCCTGAACAAGGACTACGACCGCTGGAGCGCCATCGTCAAGGCCAAGGGCATCAGCGCGACCTGACGCAAACGGTTTGCGCCGGGCCGCCCCGTATTCGCGGTATGCGATACGCGGGCGGCCCTCTATCGAATGGATCGAGCATACGCACGCCGGTATGGGCGAAATCTCGCACATTGCGCGTGACCACAGTCAGGCCGTGTATCAGCGCGGTTGCCGCGATCATCTTGTCGAGCGCATTCTCCGGGTGCGGCACACGCAGGTGGCCCCACAGTTCGACAATCCGCCATCGACCCCAAGAATGTGGTGAGCATAGCGGCGTTGCACAGCCAGCAGCCACTCATCCAGGGCATGGCATTGCTGGCGGTCGCCGCGAAAGCGCTTCATCTCCACGCCGCGCCGCAGCTCGCCCATCGTGACCACTGACACGAACAGCGGCTGGTCCTCCAATTCCGCATCTTCAAAAAATGCCAGCACGCCGGGGTCGGCGCGCCGCCCCTTGCGGCTTTCGCTGATGACATTGGTGTCGACGAGATACATGGGCCGTCTCCTCTGTCATTGAATCCGCGCGAAGTCCCGCTCGTCGGAAGCATCGCCAGGCGGAATCGCTCTCAGGAATGCCGCGAACGATGGCCGGCGCGCGGGCTTTGACCTTTTGGCGCGGGACGGCGTGCCGGTGGCGGATGGGCCGGCCTTATCGCTTTCGTCGTGCTTGGCCGAGAAGGATTTGTCGTTGCGTTTCATGATGGGCCTCCGTGATGAATGAAAAGGTGAGGCGCCATCCTGCATGCAAGAAGGCCTTAGAAACGTGTCCGGATGTGCCTGACGAAGAATTGTTGATCCAACACAAGTCACGTGGTGCGCCCGGAATGACAACCCAAAAAAGAAATACCCCGACGCGCGGGATCGCCGGGGTAGTAAGAGTTGCCAAGTCGTTTAGGGCCGTGTCGAATGACCCCGTGCCAAGTGTGACGTTGTCGGTCTAATGCGCCAATAACTCATGTGAGTTATTGGCGATTCAGAAACAATCGCAGCCGATTGTGGCGGAGCGTCATCAAATTCTGAACAAAGGAACGAGATTCCGAATGCTGCGCCGCAGGGCAAGCGCCGTCCATTGGCGCAGCGTGGCATCCCGCGCCAGCGGTTCATGCGCCGGTTTCCGGATGACCTGCCTTAGTGCGCCGCGCGGGATGCCAGGGATAACGTGCCAGTAGCGCGCTGACCACACCGTTGGTCCAGCCGAATCCGTCCTGCAGCGGGTATTCGCCGCCGCCGCCGCCTTCGGCACTGCCGGCGCGCCGCCGTTGCAGCCGGTATTTTTCCACGAGCTTGTATTCCGATGCGTAAAGGCTGGCCACGGTCTGGAGCCAGCGATGCGCGATGTCGTCCGCGAGCGCGTCAAAGCCATAGCGCCGCAGGCCCATCACGCCGATCCACTGCAGCGGTGCCCAGCCGTTGGGGCGGTCCCATTGTTCTCCGGAGTCGATCTCGGTGGTGGCAAGACCGCCTTCTTCGATCAGCCTGGCGGTTACCACGTCCGCCACCCGCGCCGCCTGTGCTGGTGTTGCCAGGCCCAGGAACAGGGGCATCAGCGTGGCGGCGCTCAGGTATGGCCGGATTTCGCCGCGATGCCAGTCGAAATCCGCAAAGGCACCAGTACGGTCATCCCACATGACCGATACGATGGCCTGACGCCGGCGGTCCGCGGCTTCGGCATAACGCGTGGCCGCGTTGCTGTCGCCAGTGCGTTCGCTCAATTCCGCCAGGCGGCACTCGGTGTGCCATAGAAGCGCGTTGAGGTCGACCGGCAGGATCGCCGTGGTGCGGATGGTTGCGAGGTCGCAGGTGGGTTGCTCACCCACGAGATCGGGGTCGCACCAGCGTGAACTGAAGTCCCAGCCTGACTCCGCCGCCGCGCGCAGATCGCGGAATACCAGATGAGCAGGGCGCCCGGCGCGCCGGGCCGTGGCCACATCTTCGAGATAGGCTTCCTCGCGCGGGTGAGCGCGATCGTCCCAGTAGCGGTTCAGCCACACACCGCCAGGCAGGCACACCAGGCGCCGATGGGCCTGACCCGGTGCCAGGTGGGCGGCGCCGTCCGTCCAGAACGCATATTCGCGGGCGAGTTGGGGCAAATAGCGCGTCGCCGCATCGATGCCCTGATCCTCGAACAGGTCCGTCATCAGCGCAAACACCGGCGGCTGCGACCGGCTCAGGTAGTACGACCGCGTGCCGTTCGGCACCAGCCCGTAGGTATCGAGCAGGTAGGCAAAGTTGTCCGCCATTGCGCGCAGCAGGTCTTCCCGCCCGCTAGCGGACAGGCCAAGCATCGTGAAATACGAGTCCCAGTAGTACAGCTCGCGGAAGCGCCCGCCTGGTACCACATACGGTTGAGGCAGCGGCAGCAGGGAGCAGAGCGGCGGGTGCTCGGCGGGCGCGCGCGTCAGCACGGGCCAAAGACCGTCGATATGCTCGCGCAGGGAGTTGTCCGGATTGGATTCGTAGTGGTCGTCGGGAACCGTCTCCCGTGCGAAATTGGCGCGCACAAAGGCTTCGAGCGAAAAGCCCGCGGTGTCGCGCTGCTCGCGGTAGCAGGCGAGGATGGTTTCGGGTGCGTCAAGTGGAATGCAATCCGGAAACGTCTTGCTGTCCGCGAACATGCCGCTGGCCTGCACGTCAACGAACAGCTCGGCATACCGCTCCGCCGGCGATACGGCGTCAGCCGCCGCGCATCCCGGCAAGGTGCACGGCGCCGGGATGGGCAGGTGGGTAATCGAGGGCGCGTGCGCATGGCAGTGCGAAGGCCGCGATGCGGCATCAGTCCGCGCATGGGCCCGCGCGCCCGGGTGCGGTTCGGCATCGGCCAGGGCGGGCGTGGTGCGCGGGGGTACATGCGGCATGCCGTCGTCGGACGGGACGTCACTGTTCCGCATAGTTCCAGAGGAGCCCGCCGTCGATGACGAGCGTGGCAGCTGTGATGTAGTCCGCGTCGGCGCTGGCCAGGTAGGCCACCAGGCCGGCCACTTCGTCGGGCTGGCCGAGCCGCCCGAGCGGAATATTGGACAGAAGCGCCTGCAGGCCGGCGCGGTCGGCCATCAGCTTGCGGTTGATCGGCGTCTGGATCGCGCCGGGTGCGATGTTGTTGACGGTGATGCCGGCAGGTGCCAGTTCGATCGCCAGATTGCGCATCATCATGCGCAGGCCGCCTTTGCTGGCGCAGTAGCTCGTGAAATGCGGGAATGGCAGGTCTTCGTGAACGGAGCTGATGTTGATGACCTTGCCGCCGAGCTTGCGCGCGAGCCGATGCTTGACGAACCGTTGTGTCAGGAAGAACGGCCCTTTGAGATTCGTGTCGAGCACGCGGTCGTAGTCGGCCTCCGTGACTTCCGCGAACGGCGCACGCACTTCAACGCCTGCGTTGTTGACGAGGATATCCAGGCTGCCGAAGGGGGCCACCGCAGCGACGGCCTGATCGACGATGGCGAAAGCCTGCGCCACGTCGCCGATATCGCCGGCCACCACATGGGCAACGCGCCCGGCGGCGCGCACCCCGTTGGCGGTGTCTTCGGCTTCGGCATCGTGGCTGTGCACTGCAACAACGATGTCCGCGCCTTCGCGGGCCAGACGCAATGCGATGGCCCTGCCGATGCCGCCGGCGCCGCCCGTGACCAGTGCTGTCCTGCCTTGCAGCTGCATGGTGGAACCTCCTTCGGTGTCACCGTCAGTGCCGCGCACGGTGCGCGAAGTTCAAATGTACTTCGACCCTGCCAGATGTCACGTACCGACGCTGTCAGCGCAATCGGAAACGCCTGTCGGCCAGGTGCTCAATCGTGGGTGGCGGGGTGCGGCGCCGCGGCGTCCGGTGAGGGCAGTCCAAGCCGGTCCAGTACGCTGGCGGCGGCCTGCGCGACGGTGCCGGCGTGCGCCGGCATGATCAGATGGGCGATCTCCCGATAGAGTGGATCGCGCTCGCAGAACAGCGCTTCAAGCTGCGCGCGGGGGCTTTCCACCTGCAGCAGCGGACGGTTGCGATTGCGCCGCACGCGCCGCCACAGTTCCAGCAGCGTGGCGTCGAGGTAGATGACATGGCCGCGCGTGCGCAGCATTTCGCGGTTCTCGGGGCGCAGCACGATGCCGCCGCCAGTGGCCAGCACGATGCCGCTGCGCCGTGTCAGTTCGTCGAGAACGCGCGTTTCGCGGCGGCGGAATCCTTCCTCGCCTTCCAGCTCGAAGATCGTCGTGATGCGTACCCCGCAACGCGATTCGATCTCGTGGTCGGTGTCGAAGAACGGGCGCCCCAGCTGACGCGCGACGGTTCGTCCGATCGTCGTCTTACCGGCGCCCATGAAGCCGATGAAGAAGAGGTTGCCTGAGCCAGGGGGATGGTCCACGTATGTGCGCCGCAGCGTGCCGTGCTGTTCTGCGCAACGGTAGCACGTAATGACGTTTTCGCCATAGCACGCTGCGGTATCCAGCCCGTGCGGTCCTAATGGCCGGAGATCGTTTTCCCGGCCGGCTCTGCATCGTTCGGCGTGCCAGCCCCGCCGGAGCGCTGTTTTAAGGGCTGGCGGCATGTTTGGCTCGGCGTCGAAAAATTCGGCGCCGGCCGATGCAAGTTACGAAATGTGCGCGGCGGCGATCAGCCTTGCCGGTCGGCCGCGGCACGGCGGATGGTCTCGGCAAAGGCTTCGGCAACCGGCTCCAGCGTGCGGTCGCTACGGCGCAGCAGGCCGATCGGTTCCTCGGTCCCCTGCGTGTCGATGGGCAGCAGCACCATCTCTCCGGCGGCCACTGCGCGGCGCGTGGCCGATAGTGGCGCCGCCCACACGCTGTCGCCCTGTTGCGTGAGCAGGCGGCCAAGGTAGGCGTCGGCGGTTTCCAGGCAGCCTTCGGGCAGGACGAATCCGTGCCGCGCCAGCAGGCTTTCGGTGCTGTGCCGGGGGATCGACCCGACGGCTGGTACCACCATCGGCCAGGCCAGCACGTCGCGCATGGTTGGCCGGGCCTGATCCGCCAGCGGGTGGCCGGCGCGCACGGCCAGCACCAGCGGCTCGGCCGCCAGCGATTCGAACCACAGGCCTTCCATCGCCGCCGGGTCGTCCATGCGGCCGATCACCACGTCGAGCACGTCGGCCTTGAGCAGGTCGATCAACGTGCGGTTCATGCCGCTCTGCACGGCCAGGCCCACCTCGGGATGGCCGGCGCGGAACTGGGCAACGGCGTCCAGAAGCAGCGCTGGCACGATGCTCGGCAACGCCCCCACGCGAATGCGCTCGTGGCGCGGCGCATCGCTGCCGGCCACGCTGTCGGCGGCGGCATCGATGTCTTCGAGCACGCGCAGCGCATGGCGCAGGAAGCGCATGCCGGCGGCGGTCAGGTCGGTGCCGGCGCGCTGCCGCACGAGCAGCCGGGTGCCCACGAGTTCTTCGAGTTCGGTCAGGGTCTTGGACACGGCCGGCTGGGTCAGGCCAAGCTGCTCGCCCGCCCGGCCCAGATGCTGGGTCTGGGCCACGGCCACGAAGCAATGCAGATGCCGTAGCCGGATGCGGCTACGGAAGGCGTCGACCGACGGGGGCGGGGGGGGCGATGGTTGCATAATAAAAATTCATCGTAATTGCGGAAAAACTCAATTTACATGACTTCTGACGTTGCATACAGTCGACCCCATCGATTCACACAACAACGGAGACAGCGCGATGCCCCCTCGCTCCGATCGCCCAGCCCAGTACCGTCGTCCGTACTGGGACACCCAGCCCGAATACCGCTACGACCCGTATGCCTCGACGCAACTGCGCTCGCCGGCCCAGCCGCTGATCGCGCTGCCGCAATCGCTGTCTGAGGTCACCGGGCCGACCTTCGGCCCCGAGTTCGTCCGTGAGGGCGACAATGACCTGACCGTCGGAAATGGCGGCGAGCCGATTGGCGAGCGCATCCTGGTCACCGGCCGCGTGCTCGACGAAAACGGCCGCCCGGTGCCCAACGCGCTGATCGAGGTCTGGCAGGCCAACGCCGCGGGCCGCTACACGCACAAGCGCGATCAGCACGATGCGCCGCTGGACCCGCATTTTTCGGGCGAAGGCCGCACCATCACCGACGCGAACGGCCACTACCAGTTCAAGACGATCAAGCCCGGTGCCTATCCCTGGCGCAACCACCACAACGCCTGGCGGCCGCAGCACATCCACTTCTCGCTGTTCGGCAATGCCTATGCCACGCGGCTGGTGACGCAGATGTACTTCCCTGGCGATCCGCTGCTGGCGTACGACCCGATCTTCCAGTGCGTGCCCGACGAGAAGGCGCGCAACCGCCTGATCGCCACGTTCGATTGGGAAACCACGGCTCCCGAGTACGCGCTCGGCTACCGTTTCGATATCGTGCTGCGCGGCCGCGATGCCACGCCGATGGAGTAAGGCCATGCTGTACGCCACCGCATCCCAGACCGTAGGTCCGTACCTGCATATCGGCCTGACCGGCCTGAACTGCGCCGACCTGACGGCCGACGCACCTGACCTGGCCGCCCAGCGCATCGTGATCGAAGGCCGCGTCATCGATGGCCGCGGCGAACCCGTGCCCGATGGCATGGTCGAGATCTGGCAGGCCAACCCGGCCGGGCGCTATCGCCACGCGGACGACACGCGCGAGCTGCCGCTGGTAGCGGGCTTCACCGGCTTTGGCCGCGTGCCGACCGAGGCCGACGGCTCGTTCCGTTTCACCACGGTCATGCCGGGCGCCGTGCCCGATGGCGACGGGCGTCCGCAGGCGCCGCACATCATGGTGTCGGTGTTCATGCGCGGCCTGGTCAAGCACGTGGCCACGCGCATGTACTTTCCGGAAGAGACTGCCGCGAATGGTGCCGATGCCGTGCTGTCGCTGGTGCCGGCGGATCGGCGCGCCACGCTGGTTGCGCAGTCCGACGGACCGGGCCGCTATCGCTGGGACATCGTGATCCAGGGTCCGGGCGAAACGGTGTTCTTCGACATCTGAACGCACCGTAAGCCCCACGCGCGGCGCCGGCTCAACACCGGCGCCGCGTTTTGCATCACAATCGGCGCATCGTCCTTCGGCAATCTGCTGGCGCCTCACTGAGCGGTTCGCCCCCAACCGACCATGCCTACGTTTTCTCGCCTGACCGATCCGATGTTCGGCAGTCCTGCCGTGCTCGACATTTTTTCCGACACCGGCACGGTGCGGCGCATGCTCGATGTGGAAGCCGCGCTCGCACGCGCCGAGGCCCACTTCGGCGTGATTCCCGAAGCGGCCGCCGCCGTCATCGGACAGGTGTGCGCGGACGACGTCATCGATCTCGACGCACTTGCGCAAGCCGCCGTTTCGGCGGGCAATCTGGCGATTCCATTCGTGAAGCAGTTGACCGCGGCCGTGACGCAGCGTGATGCCGAAGCCGGCCGCTACGTGCATTGGGGCGCGACGAGCCAGGACATCATCGACACTGCGCTGGTGCTTCAACTGTCGGATGCCCTGCGCGATATCGATGCAGCGCTGTTGCGGCTTGGCGATGCATGCGCGGCGCTGGCCAGCACGCATCGCGCCACGCCGATGGTGGCGCGCACATGGCTGCAGCACGCACTGCCCACCACGTTCGGATTGAAGGCGGCCGGCTGGCTCGACGCATTGCGCAGGGATCTGTCACGACTGGACCTCGCGCGCGAGCATGCCCGCGTGCTGCAGTTTGGCGGTGCGGCCGGCACGCTCGCAAGCCTGGGCGACGATGCTCCGGCCGTTGCCAGCCAGCTTGCGAAGGTCCTGCAACTAGATCTGCCTGTGCTGCCCTGGCACGCTCACCGCGACCGCATGGTGGAAGTAGCCACCACGCTTGGCATGTTGACCGGCACGCTGGGCAAGATGGCGCGCGATATCTCGCTGCTGATGCAGACCGAAGTGGCCGAGGTGGCGGAACCTTCGGGTCCGGGTCGGGGCGGCTCCAGCACGATGCCGCACAAGCGCAACCCCGTGGGCTGCGCGGCGGTGTTGACCGCCGCCGTGCGTGTGCCGCCGCTGGTGGCCACGATGCTCGCGGGCATGACCCAGGAACACGAACGCGCCCTCGGTGGCTGGCAGGCCGAATGGGACGCGTTGCCGCAGATCGTGGCAATGGCCGCCAGTGCGCTGCGGAACATGGGTGACATCGTGGCGGGCCTGCAGGTCGATGCGGCGCGCATGCGTGCGAATCTGGACATCACACACGGCCTGATCCTCGGCGAGGCCGCGATGCTCGAACTTGGCCGACGCATCGGCAGGCTGCCCGCCCATCATCTGGTCGAGCAAGCCTCGCGCCGCGCCGTGGCCGATGGCACGACATTGCGCCAGGCGCTGGAGCGCACGCTGGCCGAAGACCCTTCGCACCAGGGGCTACTCGATGAAGCCACACTCGATCGGCTCAGCGATCCCGCGCAATACGCGGGCCAATCCACAAGCTTTACCGATGCCGCCGTGACTGTCTGGCGGCAGACGCGCGAGCAACGAAACACCGACTGACTGGAGACGACCTTGCCTTACCTCGATCACGCCGGCGCCCGGCTGTTCTATACCGTCGATGGCCCCGAAGCGGCGCCCGTCATCATCTTCTCGAACTCGATGGGTACCGACCACACGATGTGGAAGCCGCAGGCCGATGCGCTGGCCGGCCGCTTTCGCGTGGTACGGCACGACATGCGCGGGCACGGACGCTCGTCGACCGACGGCACGCAGGCCACGGTCGATGTGCTCGGCCGCGACGTGCTGGCGATACTCGATGCGCTGCAGGTGGAGCAGGCCGTGTTCTGCGGCCTGTCGATCGGCGGACTGATCGGCCAGTGGCTGGCCGCGAACGCGCCTGAGCGCTTTTCGAAGGTCATCGTGGCAAACACGGCGCCAAAGATTGGCACGGCGGAGTCGTGGTCCACGCGCATCGACGGTGTGCTGCGCGATGGGATGACTCCGCTGGTGGAAGCCTCGCTGGGGCGCTGGTTCACGGAGGCGTTTCGCAATACGGCGGGGCAGGCGCTCGATGATCTGCGCGCGGTATTGCAGGGGCTGGACCCGCGTGGGTATGCGCTGGGCTGCACCGCGCTGCGCGACGCCGATCTGCGCGAGGCGGTAAAGACCATCCGAGTGCCGGTGCTGGTCATCGCCGGAAGCGATGATCCGTCGACCACTGCCGCAGAGGGTCGGGCGCTCGCCGATGCGATTCCCGATGCGCGCTATGTGGAATTGCCCGCCGCGCATCTTTCCAATCGTGAGCAGCCTGGCCGCTTTACGGCGGCGTTACTCGATTTCATTCAAGGCCGGCTGCCGGTGACGGACGATCATGCGCGTTATGAAGCGGGTTTGTCGGTGCGCCGCGCGGTGCTGGGTAGCGCCCACGTCGACCGCTCGCTGCAAAAGCTGACGCCGCTGAACGAGGAATTCCAGAACCTGATTACTCGCTATGCCTGGGGTGAGATCTGGACGCGCGAAGGGCTGCCGCGCCATACGCGAAGCCTGATCACCATCGCCATGATGGTGGCGCTCAACCGTTCGGAAGAACTGAAGCTGCATCTGCGTGCGGCGGCCAACAACGGCGTGACGCGCGACGAGATCAAGGAAGTGCTGCTGCAGACCGCGATTTATTGCGGCGTGCCTGCGGCCAACTCGGCGTTCCACATGGCCGAGGAAGTCTTTGCGGAGATCGACAAGGCGCGCGTTTAGTGACGATGCGCTTTCGCAGTGGGGGAGCGCATCGTCAGCCGCCGTTCGGCTCCCCTCTCCCGCAGCGCGGGAGAGGGGTTGGGGGAGAGGGCATCGAGGTTCAAATTGCGACTTGTCTCGACTTGAACCGCCGGCCCTCTCCCCCGCCCCTCTCCCGCACGCGGGAGAGGGGAGAACACAGTCAGGCAGTCAACAGCCGAGCGGAAGAACAATCGCGTCAATGACTTCGTACCGCTCGCCGTCAGCCGACGTTTGACTCCCCTCTCCCGCAGCGCGGGAGAGGGGTTGGGGGAGAGGGCGCTGAGGTTCAAATTGCGACTTGTCTCGACTCGAACCGCCGGCCCTCTCCCCCGCCCCTCTCCCGCACGCGGGAGAGGGGAGAACACAGTCAGGCAGTCAACAGCCGAGCCGCACAACATCCAAATCCCTGGTCTATCGATCCAATGCAGATTGAACTGCGCGACCCAAGACCCTGGGCACTTGCAGCAATAACTACTGCTCTTGTTTCGCAAACGCCGGCAGGCGCGCCCGCCCCGATTCGCGGAACGCGGTGGGCGTCTGACCCGCCAGCCGTGCGAAGAAGCGCGAGAAATATCCCGCATCGGAAAACCCCAGCGTCATGGCGATCTGCTTGATATCGAGGTCGCTGAACAACAGGTCGCGCTGGGCTTCCGCAATGACCCTCGCGTGGATCAGTTGCAACGCACTTTGTCCCGCGAGCTGCCGGCAGATGCGGTTGAGCTGGGTTGGCGTCACGCCGACGGTGTCCGCGTAATACGTGATTTCCTTCTGTTCCCGATAGTCCGTTTCCAGCAACTGCTGGAACTGCTGGAAGTGGCGCACCGGCCGGCTGCTGGCGCGCGCCGTGGTGGGTGCCGATGCCTCGGCAACCCGCGCAATACCCACCAGAACAAGCGTGAGCAGCGCCGACAATGCGGCGCCTCGCCACGGCGAGACCGAATCCATTTCCTTCCTGAACATGGCCAGCGCGCCCGCCAACGCATGGCCGCTTGCGATGCGTTCGTGACGCGGATGTTCGAACAACGGCAGCGTGCCGGGCACGCCGGCCAGCAGTGTGCGCAGATAGCTGTCCGTCATCGTCACGATGATGCCGTCCACGTCGGGTGCGAACACAAAGCCGTGCACGTGATGGGGCGGCACGCAGATCATCGACCCACTCGCCAGCCGCTCGCGCTTGCCGTCGAGCAGCGCCTCGCCGCTGCCGCGATGGATGTACAGAATTTGAAGGAAGCGTTCATGCCGATGCGGCTTGATCTCCCAAGCGTAGAGCTGGCTGCGCGACGCGATCGATTCGAAATGAAGCTGATCCAGTAACGGCTCGGAGGAATTGACGCCGTACAGCGAATAGGTGGGAACGGTTTTCATGGGGGCGTACTACGCAAAACCGGCAATGTTCGGATTTTCACGTTCTTGGTTCGATCTGTCCATTCCGGCAACGCGCGCGAAGCTCTATCTTTGAGCCCAACAACGACATTCCAAATCAGGAGACACGCCATGCCCCCCAATGGCTCCCCGCTTTCCCGTTCCACACGTGTTGCCATCGTCGGCGCAGGCCCTGCCGGGTTGCTGCTCGGCCAACTGCTGACCGTTGCGGGCATCGACAACATCATCATCGAACAACGCAGCCCCGAATACGTGCTGGGCCGCATTCGCGCGGGCATCCTGGAATGCGTGACCGTGGAAGCGCTCAAGCGTGCCGGTGTGGATTCCCGCCTGCGCGAGGAGGGTCTGGTGCACCGCGGCATTGAACTGTCTTTCGGCGGCGCACGGCACCGTATCGACTTTCATGCACTGATCGGCCGCGATGTCACGGTCTATGGGCAGACCGAGGTCACGCGCGATCTGATGGCCGCGCGCGCGGCCGCCGGCGTGCCGACCATCTACGACGCCGAAGATGTCTCGCTGCATGATTTCGACGGCAGCCGTCCCAGCGTGCGCTATCGCAAGGATGGCGTCGAGCACGAGGTGCGCTGCGACTTCATTGCCGGCTGCGATGGATTTCACGGTGTAAGCCGCGCCAGCGTGCCAGACAGGTCCAGGCAGATCTTTGAGCGGGTGTATCCGTTCGGCTGGCTGGGCATTCTTTCGGAAACCCCGCCGGTGGCCGACGAACTGATCTATGCCAGCCACGCACGCGGATTTGCGCTGTGCAGCATGCGGTCGAAGACACGCAGCCGCTACTACGTGCAGGTGCCATCGACCGAAAAGCCGGAGGCGTGGTCCGACGCGCGCTTCTGGGACGAACTGCGCGGCCGGCTCGATACAGAGGCGGCGGAATCGCTGGTCACGGGCCCAAGCATCGAAAAGAGCATTGCGCCGCTGCGCAGCTTTGTCTGCGAGCCGATGCGCTTCGGCAAGCTGTTCCTGGCCGGCGATGCCGCGCATATCGTGCCGCCAACCGGCGCCAAGGGTCTCAACCTTGCCGCCAGCGACGTGCTGTACCTGGCCGACGGACTGATCGAGCATTACCAGCAAGGCGATTCGCGGGAGCTGGACCGGTACTCCGAAAAATGCCTGCGCAGGGTATGGAAGGCCGAGCGCTTCTCGTGGTGGATGACGTCGCTGCTGCACCGCTTTCCGGACGCCGACGACTTCGCGCACCGGATCCAGCAAGCCGAACTCGACTATCTGGTCAGTTCGGAAGCGGCCTGCCGATCATTGGCGGAGAACTACGTGGGGCTGCCGCGCTAGGCGCCGATCGACCGCGCCATATCCATATAAAATGGATATGGATATAACGGTTGGCATATATTTTACGTGGCATCACCCCGGTGATACCGTCTCGCTCCAGCATGCCGGCACAAGTACCGGATGCATTGGAGGAGACGAATAATGACATCTGGATCGAATAGCCGCGCATGGCGGCTGGCCGCTGCATTTTCCGCGGCATTGCTGGTGGCGGCCTGCGGCGGTGGCGGCGACGATGCGCCGGGCGCGTCCAACGGAAGCGCCGGCAGCGGCGGGCAGGGTGGTGACGTGGGCAATGCCCCGGCCACGCCGTCGCTCAGTGCGCTGGACGCATGCAACGCGCTGAACGGCGTCAGTCTGCCGGCGTCGAGCCTGGCCCTGCCAACCAGCGGTGCCACTGTCAGCAAGACGACGCTGATCGCCGCCAATGCCACGGGTAACACGCTCGGAGAGTACTGTCAGGTGCGCGGTGCGATTGCGCCGGTCGATGCGTCGGCACCGAGCATCAATTTCGCCGTGAACCTGCCCACGCAGTGGAACGGCAAGGGCATCCAGTTTGGCGGCGGCGGCTTCGACGGCACGCTGATCGATGGCACGGAGACCGTGCGTTTTGCGCTGCCCGACGATCCCGCACCGCTGTCGCGCGGCTATGCCACGTGGGGTGATGACTCGGGCCACCAGAGCACCAGCATTACCGATGGCCGCTTTGCCACCAACGATGAGTCGCTGACCAACTATGGCGGCGACACGCTCAAGAAGACCCATGACGTCGCCATCGCGCTGATTACGCAGCGCTATGGCAAGGCACCTGTGCGCGCGTACTTCCTTGGCACGTCGACGGGAGGCCGCGATGCATTGAGCTATATCCAGCGCTGGCCAGCCGACTACAACGGCGTGATCGCCAACGAGCCAGCGCTCAACTACACGGGCACGCGGCTGTCGAACGTCGCGGTGGGCCGGGCGCTGTACCTGAACGGTGGCGCGGGCTGGCTCAACATCAACAAGACGCTGATGGTGCAGAAAGCCGCGATGGATGCATGCGACACGCTCGATGGCGTGGCCGACAAGGTCGTAAGCAATGTGGAAGGGTGCCGCGTGGGCGCCATGCAGGTATTGGCGAGCCTGCGGTGCGCGGGCGGTACCGATACGGGGGACACATGCCTGTCCGACGCGCAGATCGCCACGGTCAAGACCATCGAGCAGCCGCTGCAACTCAGCTATCCGCTGGCCAATGGCTTAACGGTTGCCGGCGGCTACAACCTCATGGAAGGTGCGCTGGTGGCGGGACCGTTTACGACGCGAGACCTCGGTACGCGGGCGGTGCCTGGCAATCCGGCCACCACTGCCGATGCGAACATGTACGTGACGGGCGACCAGTGGGTGAAGTTCTTCGTCACCCGTAATGCAACCTTCGATGCGCTGACCTTCGATCCCGCCGCCCCTGGTAGCTGGACATCGCGCGTGCAGACGGTGTCGGCGTTGACCGACGCCACGAATCCGGACCTGTCGGCGTTCCTCGGCAAGGGCGGCCGCCTGATCATGCTGCACGGCCTGGCCGACGAGGTCATCAGCCCGAATTCGACCATCGCGTGGTACAAGGCCGTCATTTCGCGCGTGGGTCAGTCCGCCGTGGATCAAGGCATCCGCTTCTACACGGTCCCCGGCATGGGTCATGGCACGGGCAGCTTCCTGCCCGCGTGGAATTCGCTGACGGCGCTTGAAAACTGGGTCGAGATGGGTGTGGCCCCCGGCACGCGCGAGGTGATGGATACCAATGCCGGCACCTATGGCCGCACGCGGCCACTGTGCCAGTATCCGTCGTGGCCGAAGTACAAGGGTACCGGCAGCGCCGATGCGGCGGTCAACTACACCTGCGAGGGCGCGTCGGGCATCGTGCAGTCCTGTCTGAACCTGCCGTCGGTCGCCACCACGTGGAAGGGCGGCAATACCAATGGCGAGGAATTGTCGGTACGCATCGATCCGGCGACGTTGAAATACACGGTGACGATCGACGCGAGCGCGCAGCGCGCACCCACCACCGCGTGGACGGGCCAGCTCGTGGCGCAGGGCGGTTGTACCTATGCCAGCGACGAGAACGGCGCGCAATTCACGTTGACCGGCGGCGGCGTCCTGGCCGGCGGTACCAGGCCCGTGTCGGGTGGCAGCTTCCTGCCGCTGGTGGCGTTCCAGAACGTATCGGCCGACTACAAGCAGGTGGCGGACATCTATAACGTCAATGGCATCCAGACCGCCGTGGCCGATGGCTCCGTTACCGTTCGCACCGGTTCGGCTCGCCTGCGCTCGTCGGCGGCAACGTGGCAGACGTGCGCGGCTAGCGCGAGCGGCGGCTTTATCGTCTACGACGCCGCTTGCACGAACACCACCAAGGGTTACATCGTGTGGAATGCCGCGCGCAATGCGTTTGACTACTTCGTGGGTGGCACCATCGCGGCAGGCGATGGCGTGCTCAGCGGTTCGCTGATCAGTGGCATGGTCAACGGTTCGCCGGTGCCTGTGATCCTGACCCGCTCGGCCACGGCCTATGGCATGAATATCTACGCGCAGCAGTCCGCGGCCGGGCTGTCCGCCGGCGCGGCGGATGGAGCGTATCGCGTGATGGCCACCGATGGCGCGCAGGTGAATGCCGATCTGAACGGCACGAGCATCGTGCGCAATGGTGCATCGGGAACGCTGACCTACAACACGCCGGTACCGGGCGTGATCGGCGCAACGGGCGGCGTGGTGGCTTCGTACCTCTACAACAGCGGCCTGGTGATCGGCACCGCGGCGGGTCGCTTCGAGGTTGGCTTGCTGCACTGACGTCCGGTCTGCTGCACGGGATCGCCCCGGTATTCGCGGGGATGGGGCGATCCCGCTGGCGGCTATGCGTCCTCGTGCCCCTTCTTGCGATGCCTTGCCGCGATCCGGTGCGTCAGCGCAACCAGCGCCGCCAGCGCGGCGTCATCCTGCCCCTCGCGGTATCCCAGCGTCAACGGCGCGCGCAGACGATCTGCTTCCACCATCCTGCAGTAGGCCACGCCGTGGCGGTTCAATCCCGCCATCGATGCAGGCACCACGCTGACACCCGCCCCGGCCGCCACAAGGTTGAGGTTGGTCAGCATGCGTTCCACTTCCGCCCCGATGCGCGGTGTAAAGCCGAGCGCTTCGCATTCGCGCAGCAGGTCGCCGTACATGCCGGGCGCGCCCGGGCGCCGTACCAGGATGAATGGATCGGATGCCAGTTCCTTGAGCGATACCGGCGCGCCAGCAGGCTGCGCACGCATCGCGCGGCGCCGCAGCAGCGCGTGATCGAGCGGCAGCGCAATCACCATTTCCTCTTCGAGCAGCAGGTCGAAGCGCACGCCCTCGGGATGTTGCACCGGGGCGCGCAGCAGCGCCGCGTTCAGCGTGCCATCGGCCAGCCGTTCGATGGCTTCCGCTGCATTGCATTCGGTCAGGGACAGTGCCACGCGCGGAAACTGGCGGCGGCATGCGCGCAGCACCTCGGGCGTGAGCTTGTGTGCCGCCGCGGAACTGGTAAAGCCGATGGCCAGTGACCCTTCGTCGCCGCGCGCCATGCGCTGCATGCGGGTGCGCATCTGCTCGATGCGGGCAAACAGGTCAACGGCATCGGCATGCAGCGCCACACCCGCGGGTGTCAGCGCCACGCCACGCGGCTGGCGCTCGAACAGGGTCACGCCGAGTTCGGTCTCAAGCGCCTTGAGTTGCTGGGAGAGTGGCGGCTGCTGGATGCCAAGCTGTCCGGCCGCGCGTGTGACGGAACCGGACTCGGCCACGGCCAGGAAGTAACGCAGGTGTCTCAACTCCATCGATCTATATCCATTACATATGGAATTCTTGAAATGCATATATTTTACGTGGCGCCCGCGCGGCCGTAGTATTGGCGTTTCGCCCGATATGCTCGGGGCGCCAAGACACCAAGAGGAGACTTTTCATGGGCCGCATTCCCCGCTATATGCCAGTTGCCCTGCTTGCCGTGGCAGGCATGGCCGTATTGGCCGGTTGCGCCAGCCAGTCTGGCCAGGCGCCGGGGGTGGCTGCCAAACCGCAATGGCAGCGCGTGCATCTTGGCGCCGGTGCCGGGTATGACTTCCCGGTGTACGCCAACCACGCGCTCGGCGGCGACCTGCGCAATATCCGCGAGGTCGTGTTCGTCCAGCACGGTTTGCAGCGCAATGGCGACGACTACTACGCGGCTGGCGCGGAGCTGCTCAAGGCGAGTGGCCGCAATCCCGACGAGGTGCTGCTGGTGGCGCCGAACTTCCCCGGTACGCCGGATGCGGCCAAGCACTTCGACAACATGCCGGTGTGGACGGTGCAGGGCTGGATTGGCGGCGAGGATGCGGTGTCCGGTCCGGGCGCCGGGGTCAGTTCGCTGCGGGTGCTTGACGATCTGCTTGCGTACGTCACGAACAAGCAGCGCCTGCCAATGGTCCGCAAGGTCACGGTGGCCGGCCATTCGGGCGGCGCGCAGATCGTGCACCGTTACGCGGTGCTCAACAACGTGGACGAGAAGGTGCGGGCATCCGGCATCGACTTGCGCTACGTGGTGGCCAATCCTTCGTCCTACCTGTACTTCACGCCCGATCGCCCGGTTGCGCCGGACTATCGCCGCTTTGCCCCGTACAGCACGGCGGTTTGCGCGGACTATGACAAGTACCGCTACGGCATGCGCGACATGGTGGCCTATGCGAAGGACGCGGACGGTATGACGCTGTATCGGCGCTACATGCAGCGCCAGGTAACGTACATGGTGGGCAGCGAGGACAACGATCCGAATCATCGCGTTCTGGACAAGGCCTGCGGTGCGGAGGCGGAAGGCCCCACGCGCCTGCAGCGCGCGCGCGCCTACTGGCGCTATGAGCAGACGCTGGCCAGCCCCGGCCAGGCCAGTGCGCATCGATCGTCGGAGGTCGTGGGCGTCGGGCACGACCAGGCACGCATGTTCGGTTCGCAGTGCGGGGCGCAGGCGGTCTTCGGCATGGACCCCGCCGCCAATGCAAAGGGTGCCGCCTGCCGCGCACCGCAGCCCTGACCGACGGCGCATCGCTCCAGACGGGTTTGTCCGGGCGGCGGACGCTGGCTGGCGGTGCTACGATGCGCGCAGTCTTTCGTTCGTCCCGCCGTCTACATGCCAGTCATCGTTCGCCGGCGCGTAACCGCTGCATTGTTGATGCTGCCGTTTGCGCGTCCCTGGCGCCCCGCCGCCGCCGCCATGCCCGTGCACCTGCTGGTTGGCTATGCCGCCGGCGGTGGCGCGGACCACGTTGCACGTATCGTGGCGGACAGCCTGGCCGGCGATGGCGAACCGACCATCGTCGATAACCGTCCAGGCGCCGCCGGGCAGATCGCCATGCACGAGGCCGCGCGCGCCGGAGCGGAGCGTCCCACGCTGCTGCTCGGCACGGTCGGGTCCGTCAGCATCGGTCCTTTGCTGGCAAGCGCGCCAGACCCCCCCGCACGCCAACTTTATCCACTGGCCATCGTCGCCAGCACGCCCCATGTCTTGCTGATGGCGGGAGACGGCACCCGGTTGCGCGCCGACGACGCGCGTGCCACGTTGCTGCAGCTGCTTGCCGAAGCCCGGCGGCGCCCCGGTGAAATCGCCTATGCCTCGCTGGGCATACACTCCAGCGCGCATCTGGTGGGCGAGTTGATGTGCAGGCAGGCGGGCGTTTCGATGGCTCATGTTCCTTATCCCGGCAGTGCGCGCGCGCTGGTCGACCTGCAGGGCGGCCATGTGGCGCTGCTGGTCAGCACGTTGCAGGCGGCGCTGCCTTTGATGCGGCAAGGCCGCGTGCGCGCACTGGCCGTCACGGGTAGATCGCGCAGCCCGCTGGCGCATTCGGTACCAACGTTTGCGGAAGCGGGTATCGAAGGGATGTGGCAGGACGCCTGGTACGGCGTGCTGGCATCGCCGGGCATGCCCGAGCCACGCCGGGCTTCGCTGTCCGCACGGCTGACGCGCTTGCTGCGAGATCCGTCACTGCGGCAGCGCCTTGCGCAGGATGGCGCGGAGCCGTTGAGCCTGACCGGGACGCAGGCGGTCGACTATCTCGACCGGCAACGCGAAGTATGGCGGCAAGCGATTGCGGTGGTGTCGACCCGGCTCGGGTGAAGTTCTCCGGACGATGTGCGTGTACGTTCGAAGAACGAAAGACGCCGGAACACCCGTAATGGATGTTCCGGCGGAGGGTCCCGTCTGTGAGGCGCGTCTTGACTTCAGGCGCGTTGTGACAACCGTGGAGATGTCACCACGGAACCCGGAAAGCCGTGCACGTCGGCACGCTTACTGCTGACGGTTCTTGTCCTTGTCTTGCTGGGAACCTTGCTGCGATCCTTGCTGGCCACCCGTGCCGCTTTCCTGCTGGTGCTGGCCGGAACGCTTGTCCTGGTTACCCATCTGGCCGCCACCCTGCTGGCGTTGCTGATCCTGGCTACCTTGCTGCTGATTGCCGCGCTGGCCGGATTGCTGCTCCTGCTGCTTTTGTCCCGGTTGGGATTGGCTACCTTGCCCTTGCTGCTGTCCCATTGCTGTCTCCAAGTCGCGGCGGGGCTGCCGCATCGGTGGAGGAGCAATCGTCGTGCCAAACGCCAATGTCGGGGGAAATGGCATCTGTCGGACACACAGGTAGCCGATGCGCGACACGCGCAGTACCGCGATTTACAACGCATGCATGCTTTTCACACGGCATGGCTGCCGTGGCTGCGCTGTTGCATGCCGCTTACGTTGGAATGCCGTGGCTTCCGGCCGTGCGGGCTGTATCTGAAGCGTTGGAACACTCCTTGCAGAGTCTCTCTTGTCACGATGCCGAGCACGGCAATGGCGCGTACTACGCTGCATATGGCGAAGGCCATGCAAGCTGTGCATTCCATATGAATCGAATCTGAATCGAATCGGACTTGATTCATATCGATTCAAACGCTAACAAGGAGATAGGGCCATGAAAACCGTACAGACGCTTCGAGTTGCCACGATGATTGCCGCGCTGGCGACAGCCGGCGGCGCGTATGCGCTGGACAACGGTGGCTTCATGAAGGTAGCCGATACAACTGGCAGCACGGCCACGCAGCCAACGCCGGCCAATAATGCCTCGGGCATGCCGGGCCGAAGCGATGGCGACAAGGACAAGCTGCCGGCCGCTTCGACTGGAGCAAAGACCGATGCCGGCGTGGATAACGCGAAGCAGGCCGTCACCGATGGCGCGCTGACCACGAAGATCAAGACGAAGCTGCTGGCGACGAAGGATCTGAAATCCACCGGCATCCACGTCAAGACCAAGGATCGCGTGGTGGACCTGACCGGCTCGGTGCCTAGTTCGGAACAGCGCCAGATGGCCGTGGATACGGTGCGCTCGGTGGCCGGCGTGGACTCCGTGAACGACAACCTGAAGGTGTCTTCACGCTGAACGCGGAATTGAGTGCTGGATGAAGGCCAGATTGAAGGCCAGAAGCATGGCCGAGTACAAAGGTTGATGATGCGCGGCGACTAAGGTCGCCCTGCGCTGAGCCGCGACCCTCCCACGTGTCGCGGCTCTTTTTCTTTGTGGCCTGCCTGTCGCTGTCCGTGGTCTTGCCGGTCATGCCGTGGCGCGAGACATGACGCTTCGGCGTTCGGATCACGCAGCGCGCTGCGGCGGAGGCGGTGGCATGTCACCGGGAGGCGGATCTCTGACCGGTTCCGGCGTGATGTCGGGCGGCTCCGGTGGTGGCGATTCCGGCTTCGGTGGCGTGATGTCGGGTTCGGGGGTGATATGCATTGCGTTCCTTGTCGGGGCGCTCACGTATCAGGCATCGAGTTCGTCGAGCAGGCGCGTCAGCGCGTTGAGATCCGCTGGTTTGACCAGGTGCAGGTCAAAGCCGGCGGCGCGGGTGCGGCGGCGGTCGTCCGGTTGGCCGAATCCGGTCAGCGCCACCAATCGGGCGTTGCGCAGTTCGGGAATTTCCCGCAGGCGCCTGGCGGTTTCAAATCCGTCCATGCACGGCATGCCGAGGTCGAGCAACACGACGTCGGGGCGCACACTGGCGGCACGCTCGATGGCGCTCTGGCCGTCGGCTGCCGTTACGACGGTATGCCCCAGTGTTTCCAGCGTCATCGTCATGGCTTCCAATGCATCGACGTTGTCGTCGACGAGCATGATCGTATGGGGCGCCGTCGATTGCGCGCGTGTCTTGCTGCTCGATGGATGCCAGTTTTGCCAAGGTTCCACGGGCAGTTCGACGATGAATGTGCTGCCCATATTCCGGCCAGGGCTTTCCGCGCTGACGCGGCCGCCATGCAGCGACACCAGTTTCTGTACCAGCGTCAGGCCAATGCCGGGGCCTTCGCGCGCGGCGAAATCGTCGGGGTCCGTGACGTTGCCCGGCTTGCTGGCCGGCCGGTCGTCGTGCTCCGCCATTGCGGCAGAGGTATCGGCGGCATTGACGGCATCCGCGCGGCTGCCAGCCGCGGGCGCCAGCGGATCGAACAACTGGCGCTGCAATGCTGCCGACAAGCCGTTGCCGTTGTCGCGTACCCGCACCGCGACCTTGCCGTCCGAAACGGCGGCCTCGATGGCAATCTCGCCTCCTTCGGGCGTGTACTTGGCCGCGTTGTGCAGGAGGTTGGCAAAAATCTGCGTCAGCCGCACCATGTCGCCGCGCACCGGCAGCGGTTGCTCCGGCAGAGACAGGCGCAATGCATGGTTGCGCGACTCCAACAGCGGCCGTACGGTTTCGACGGCCGTATTCAGCGCACCGCGCAGTTCCACCAGGTCGCGCCGCAGCGTGATCTTGCCCTGGTTGAAGCGCGATACGTCCAGCAGTTCGTCGACCAGGCGCGTCAGGTGATGGAGCTGGCGGCCGATGATGTCGCGCGCCCGGAACATATCCTCGCGGCTCGGCGAAAACTGCTGAAGCAGATCCACGGCACTGCGCATCGGTGCCAGCGGATTGCGCAGCTCATGGGCCAGCATGGCCAGGAATTCGTCCTTGCGGCGTTCCTCGTTATAGAGGGTGCGCTCGGCGCGATTGTGGCGTGTCACGTCCTGGCAGATCCCCGCCACGCGCAGGCATCGCCCATCGGCACCGCGCACGGGGAACGCGCGCATGTGCACCTCGCGGATTTCGCCATTGGGCCGTTCCAGTTCGAATTCGGCATCGAGCCTGCCGTCGCGCAGCATGCGCTGCCATTCGATTTCCATGCGCGGGCGGTCTTCCGGTGTCACCCATTGCAGCCAGTGCGCGGGGTCGTGCTGCACGGCATCGGCCGGGCGCCCCCATAGCGCTTCGAAGGACGGGCTGACGAACAGAAAGCGCTGCGCGGTGGGGTCGAGTATCCATACTGCATCGGCCAGTGCCTCGGCCAGCTGGCGGAACAGGTCCTCGTTCTCGTGCAGGGCTTGCGAGGTGCGCCGGAATGCGTCCTCGGCGCCGCGCATGCGCAGCAGCGCATTGATGTTCGAAATGAGTTCTTCCGGTTCGACCGGCTCCACCAGCAGGCTGTCCGCGCCGCCGTCCAGCGCTTGCACCCTGCGGTGCGAGTCAGTGACGCCGGGGGAGGTCAGCAGCACCATCGTCCGTGCGGTCTGCGGGTCGTTCTTGATCAGCCGGCACACGTCCAGGCCATCGATATCGGATAGCTGGCCGGATAGCAGCACCAGATCGGGCGCATGTTGCCGTACCAGCGACAAGGCGGCCTGACCATCGGACGCCTCAAGCACGGAGAATTCCGCACGGTTCAGGATGCGGCTCTTGACGTAGCGCGGCCCCTCGCGGCCCTCGACGTTGAGGACTAGTGGGCGGCGCGTCGGGTGATGGGCGGACGTGGCATTCATGGCTGGCAGGCGGCAAACAGCGCCGCATTGACATTGATAAAGGCGAAATCCCCGATGAACAGTGCATCAAGCGGCACAGCGACACCCGCTGCGTACCGCGCAGGTGGCGTCGACCTATCCTGAGTTGTAATTTTTACCTGTGCTTCGCCCATAGTATTTGTATCTTTGACTTGCGACCCTCGGCTTTGGCGTGGCACCTTCACAGCGCGCTCTCGCTCTGCTGCGCCCGGCAGGCGGTGGCCCGCGCATCTGCCGGCGAAGCCAGCAGCCAGGCCAGTGCGAGTAACAGCACGCCAATGATTGCGCGTTGCCAGAATTCGCTCGAATACCAGGGATCGGGGTCTTGTCTCATCGTTTCTCTATGCACTCACTGGCGCTCGGCGCCCCCGTTTCAGGTGCACAGTGGCAAGAACCGTGCCGCGCATGCCGATTGACTGACAGATGAACACCGACAGCGGCTGCGTCCCGCGATGGTGTAAGGGATGATCGCGGGCAGGGTGCCGCGCTCAGGTATCGCCGAGCAGCTTGCGCGCCCGTGTGAGGGTCTGACGTACTTTGTCGTGGCCGGTCCAGGGATCGTGGCGCGCCAGTTCATCGAGCCGCTTGTCGACGTTGGCGATGGTCCACTGCGCCGCGCCTGTCAGGCCGTCGAGTTCATCCCAGCTGACGGGCATCGACACGCCCAGGCCGGGGCGCGCCCGCGCCGAGAATGCGGCGGCCGTGGTAGCGCCGACACCATTGCGCAGGTAATCGATGAAAATCTTGCCAACCCGGTTGCGCGGGCCGCTCTTCGCTACAAAGCGCTCGGGAATGGTCCGGGCCATATGGCTGACCACGTCCTGCGAGAAATCGCGCACTTCGTCCCAGCCCGCACGCGCCGACAGCGGCACCACCACGTGCAAGCCTTTGCCACCGCTGGTCTTGAGAAAGCACTGCAGCGCCAGCTCGTCGAGCATGGCCTTGAGCAGGCTGGCGCCTTCCTGGATCGTGCGCCACCTCACGCCTTCGCCGGGGTCGATGTCGAACACGATCTGGTCAGGCTTGTCGATGTTGCGCGCCTTGGCATTCCACGTGTGGAATTCCACCACGTTGAGCTGCGCCGCTTCGACGATCGCCGCCGCTGTGGTGATCTCCAGCAACGGCGGATGGCCGGGCCACAGCTCGGGGTCGAGTGCCTTGACGCCCTTCACGTGCAGTGTGTCGCCGTGCCGCTGAAAAAACTGCTCGCCGTCGATGCCGGAAGGGGCGCGCACCAGCGCCAACGGGCGGCCTTTCAGATGCGGCAGCATCAGTTCGGCGGCGCGCGCATAGTAGGCGACCAGGTCGCCCTTGGTCAGCCCGGTGGACTTGTCGATCACGCGATCCGCATTGGTGACGACAACCTTGCCGATGGCGGTTTTCGCGGCTGCCGATGTCTTCACGGTGGATGTTTCCGAGGATGGGCGCTGATGTTGCGCGCCGCGTTTCGAAGCGGCGCTGGCTGGCTGCTCCAGCGTGACGGTTGACGCCGGCTTGTCAGTGCGCAGCGCGTGAAAGACGGAATGCCGGATACGGCCCTCCCGCGTCCAGGCGCCAAACGTGACTTCCGCCACGAGCTTCGGCTTGACCCAGTGGCCTTTGATGCCGCGCGGCAAGGGATCGAAAGGCGCGGTATCGGTGCGCAGTGGATCGAGCCGCTTGCGCAGCGCATCGAGCATCGCCACGTCAAAGCCGGTGCCGACGTTGCCGGCGTAGCGCAGCTTTCCTTCGGCGTCATGCACGCCCAGCAGCAGGGACCCCAGTCCGTTGCGGCTGCCCTTGGGGTCGGTAAAGCCGCCGATCACGAACTCCTGGCGGTTCTGGCACTTGAGCTTGATCCATGAGCCTGCGCGCGCGCTGACATAGGGTGCGTTCACTCGCTTGCCGATAATGCCTTCCATCTTCATGCGGCAGGCGGCATCGAGCATGTCCTTGGGGTCGCCTTCGAAGTTGTCGCTGAAGCGCAGCCGGCTTGAATGATGGTCGGCAAGCAGGCGGTGGAGCAGGGCGCGGCGCTCGGCCAGCGGTATCGCGCGCAGATCGTGGCCGGCGTAGTAGGGCAGATCGAATGCATAAAACTGGATGGCCTCGGCGTGCGATGTCTCGAAGGCATTCTGTAGCGCCTGGAAGTCGGCAATGCCCTGCGAGTTCACCACCACGATCTCGCCATCGATCCAGCCGTCGGGCCAGCCCAGGCTGGCAATTTCCGCCGCCAGTGCGCGCAGCTTCGAGGTCCAGTCGTTGCCATTGCGCGTGAACAGCCGCACGTCCTTGCCGTCGATGCGGGCTACGATGCGATAGCCGTCGAACTTGATTTCGAACTGCCATTGGCCGGGGTCGGCAGGCGGCTTGTCGACGAGCGTGGCCAGTTGCGGCGCCAGCGTCAGTGGCAACGCTGCCTTCTTTGCGCCGGCTGGCAGCGCGACTGGTGCATGGCGTCCGCCCCTGGTCTTTGCACTGGCCTTCGATTTCGATGTCTTCCCTGCGGCCTGCTTCGCCGGCTTTGCCGTGCCCGCCAGCACACTGTCCGGCATCGCCTCCACGACGTTGAACTCGGACGCGGGGCGCGCGAATGCATCGCGCTCCTTGATCAGCAGCCACGCATTGTCGTCACGGGCCTTCTTGCCGCCCATGCGCACGAGCGTCCAATGTCCCTGCATTTTTTCGCCGCGCAGTTCGAACTTGAGCTTGCCGTCGCGATAGCCGGCCTCGGGGTCCGCGTCCGGAATCCATTCGCCACGGTCCCACACGATCACCGTGCCCGCGCCGTAGTGACCGGCCGGAATCACGCCCTCGAAATCGGCATAGTCCAGCGGATGGTCCTCCACATGCACGGCCATGCGCTTGTCGGCGGGGTCGTAGCTTGGCCCCTTCGGTACGGCCCAGCTCTTGAGCGTGCCATCCATTTCCAGCCGGAAGTCATAGTGCAGCCGCCGGGCGGCGTGCTTCTGGATCACGAAGGCATGGGCATCGTTCTTCTTTCTGGTGCCGCGCTTGCCGCGCGGCTCTGGCGTCGCGGCGAAATCGCGTTTGCGCTGGTACTTGCCCAGGGGCGCTGTGGAGGCATCGGTCGTGGCGGTCTTGGGCATGCGTGGATGCACTGGGGCACTCGGGAACAGGTTCGTTCCAGCTTATGCAGCGCACGCCGCGTGCGAAAGCCGGAACCGTCCTACATCGATGGCGGACTTTTTACCGTGTTTGTAAATACTGACTGGCTTTGCTGCGCCGCACACTGGCTGCGGTGCGCGTCGCACGCGGGCACGGGATGTGCGACGTCTGCGGGAGATCGGACCAGACCCGATTCACCCGACCGATTCGATTCGTTGCCGTGCAAGAGGGGAAAGATGAAGACGCTGAAGAAGATTGGCTCGCAGGTCATCGTGCTGACGGGTGCCACCAGCGGGGTGGGGCTCGTCACGGCGCGCAAGGCCGCCGCGCTCGGTGCCAGGCTGGTGCTGGTGGCGCGCGGCGAGGATGCGTTGCACAAGCTTGCGGAGGAATTGCGCGAGAGCGGCACGGAAGTCATCACCGTTACCGCCGATGTGGGCAAGCACGAGGACGTGGCGCAGATCGCCCAGTCGGCCATCGAGCGCTTTGGCGGTTTCGATACCTGGGTCAATAACGCCGGGGTGACGATCTTCGGACGTCACGACGATGTGCCGCTCGAAGACCACCGCCGCCTGTTCGAAACGAATTACTGGGGGGTGGTGCATGGTTCGCTGGCCGCGGTGGCGCATCTGCGGCAGAGCGGCGGGGCCATCGTCAACATGGGTAGCGAGTCGTGCGACTGTCCGCTGCCGTTGCAGAGCGCGTATGTCGCGTCACAGCATGCCATCAAGGGATTTACCGACACCTTGCGGCTGGAACTGGAGCAGGAAAAGGCGGCGGTGTCCGTTACGCTGATCAAGGCCGCCGGGCTGGACACGCCCATCGTCACGCACGCAAAGAACTTTCTGCACGTGGAGCCCAAGCAGGCGCCGCCGCTTTACGATCCGTCGATGGCGGCCGAGGCCATCCTGTTTGCCGCCGAACATCCGCGCCGCGATATGTTCGTGGGCGCATCGGCCAAGGCGTTCTCGGCCGCGGCGTACTACGCGCCGCACACGTTCGATCGCTTCATGCGGCGCTTCATGGGCCGCGCGCAGCAGACCGACAGCCCGGCAGGCCCGCGCGACGACAACGCGCTGCATGCGGCCGGCAACAGCCTCGTGGAGCGGACCGGCGACCGCCGCGCGTTGAAATCGTGCCCGTACACGGCCTCTGCCCGCCATCCGATATTGACGACGGCACTGGTGGTGGGCGCATCCGCGGCGATGGCCGCGCTGATGCGCCACCGGCGCGGGCAGGAATAGCCAGCAGGGATAGCCAGCCGTCAGATGATCGTATCGACCACGCCGCCATCGACGCGCAGCGCCGCGCCGGTGGTGGCCGACGCCTGCTTCGAGCACGCGTAGACGATCATGTTGGCCACTTCGTCCACGCTGGCCGCGCGCTGGATCAGCGACGAACTGCGATGGGCCTTGACGAAGTCGGCAGCCACTTCTTCCGCGGGCTTGCCGGTTCTGGCGATCTCGTCCTTTAGCATCGCTTCCACGCCTTCGGACAGCGTGGGGCCGGGCAGCACCGAATTCACGGTCACGCCCGTGCCGGCCAGCCGCTTGGCCAGGCCGCGCGATACCGCCAGCTGGGCGGTCTTGGTAAAGCCGTAGTGGATCATCTCCACGGGGATGTTGATGCCCGATTCCGAAGCCACGAACACGATGCGGCCCCATTTGCGCTGGACCATGCCCGGCGCATAGGCGCGCGATAGCCGCACGCCCGTGAGTACATTGACCTCGAAGAACCGTGACCACTCGCTGTCGGGAATCTCGAAGAAGTCCTGCGGCTGGAAGATGCCGAGGTTGTTCACCAGGATGTCGACGTCGGGATGCGCCCTGACCAGGGCTTCGGACGCCGCGACCTCGACGAGGTCGCCGGCAAAACCCGTTACGTTGGCATCGGGCACGGCCGACTTCAGGCTGGCGATGGCCTTGTCGACACTGGCCTGGCTGCGGCCGTTGAGGATGACGCGTGCGCCCGATTCAGCCAGGCCACGTGCCGTCGCAAAGCCGATACCGGCGGTGGAACCAGTTACCAGGGCAGTCTTGCCCGACAGATCGATCTTCATATGCTCTCCGGGAGTGAGGGGGGAGGGGGTGAGGCGGCCCGTCAAGTGTATGAAGCGTTTCGGCATTGCGCCAAGCCGCACGTATGGAATGCTGCATTCCGACCGTGCACGCATGCAAAAAACAAAAAAGGCCGCAATGACTTGCGGCCTTCCGTGCGCGCCCTTCCGGGCGGGCGCTTACGCTTACTGGAACAGCTTCAGCGCCTGGGTGATCGTGTTCGACACGCCCCAGACCAGCGGTACCAGCACATACAGCCAGAAGACGGCCAGCAGGCCCTTGTTGGTCGGATGTGCGTTCAGGTTCTGGTTTTCCATTTGGAGACTCCTTTCCGCTTAGTGGGCCGCGCCGGCGCTGGCGCCGATCTGAGCTACGTCCGAATCGCTCATATGGTGCTTGGCGTTCACGCGCGACACCAGCAGGTTGCAGATGAAACCGCCCACCAGCAGCGCAGCCATGATGTGCAGCGTCATCGCATATGCCTGGGCGCCCACGACGCCGTTCGCCACCTGGTATTCGCGGATGTAGTTCACCAGCACCGGGCCGGCGATGCCCGCGGCGGCCCAGGCCGTCAGCAGACGGCCGTGGATGCCGCCCACGAAGGCGGTGCCGAACATGTCGGCCAGGTACGCTGGGATGGTGGCGAAGCCGCCGCCGTACATCGACATGATCACGCAGTAGCCGAGCACGAACAGCGCGATATTGCCGCTGGCGCCCAGTTGCGGAACCATCCAGTACAGCACGGCACCCAGCGCGAAGAACACGAAATAGGTGTTCTTGCGGCCAATCCAGTCCGACGACGATGCCCAGAAGAAGCGGCCGCCCATGTTGAACAGCGACAGCAGGCCCACGAAGCCGGCCGCGGCCGCGGGGGTCACGCTGCCCTTGAAGCTTTCCTGGATCAGCAGCGAAGCCTGGCCGAGCACGCCGATACCGGCCGTCACGTTCAGGAACAGCACCAGCCACAGCAGGTAGAACTGGGGCGTCTTCAGCGCTTCGTCGATATGCACGTGGTTACGCGTGATCATCTTGTTTTCGACCACGGGCGGGGTCCAGCCTTCCGGCTTCCAGCCAGGCGGCGGAACGCGGATGGCCAGCGAGCCAATCGTCATCGAGATGAAATAGCCCACGCCCAGCACCACGAAGGTCTGGGTCACGCCAACCGACGTGGCGCTCTTGAAGTAGTTCATCAGTGCCACGGACAGCGGCGCGGCGATCATCGCACCACCGCCAAAGCCCATGATGGCCATGCCGGTTGCCATGCCGCGACGGTCCGGGAACCAGCGGATCAGCGTCGACACCGGCGACACATAGCCAAGGCCCAGCCCGATGCCGCCCAGCACGCCGTAGCCCAGATAGAGCAGGACGATCTGGTGCGTATAAATGCCCAGTGCCGAAATCAGGAAACCGCCGCCAAAGCAGCAGGCCGCCGTGAACATCGTCCTGCGCGGGCCCACGCGCTCAAGCCATTTACCGGCGAATGCCGCGGAAATACCCAGAAAGAAAATCGCCAGCGAGAAGATCCAGCCCAGCGTGGTCAGCTTCCAGTCGTCCGGTGCCGATTCGGTAATGCCGATCACCTTGGAAAGGGGGGCATTGAACACCGAAAATGCATAGGCCTGGCCGATACAGAGGTGCACCGCAAGCGCGGCGGGCGGGACCATCCAGCGGGAAAATCCCGGTTTGGCGTAGGTCGCTTCCTTTGAGAAAAAAGGCGCCGGCCCGTTGGACGGGTTGCCACCATCATTCATAACACTGCTCATTGGATGTTCTCCAGTCGTGGATCCTCGGTAATCCGCCCAGCAGTCTGGCGCGTCCGCCGGGTCTGGATGGCCCGTCGGTTGACCCCGTCACACCTTGGGACGGATTACCTCCAGAGGTTGTCGCCGAACCGGGCTTTCAGAGACGTTTTGACCCGGCCACGGCAACGGTTGCTACGAGGTTGCTACAAAACGGATTAACGGAATCAGGCGCGCGGACGCGCGCGTGCGATACCCGGCAAGGCGGGATATGAGGGCGGCTGGAGACGCGGTGCGTCCCGGAATGGATCGGTTCATTGTTTTTCCGGCTGGGGCGAACAATATATGCTGGGAGTTGCATATATTGCCGTGGAAAATATTATGCGCAGAACCTTAGCCGTCCAGATTGATCGATTCAATAGGCTAAAGATGACATATTCCCCGCGAGCCTCAATTTCCGGTGTTCATGAGGGAAAATTCGGAGTGGTTTCCTTTCTCCGTTTGATTTTCACCACAGTCCGGTGGCCAGTTGGCGGCGCTAATTGACCGCCCGCGCGCAGACATCAGGGCTGAATCCACCTGATCCTTTGTCAACACACGTTGTCATGAAATAGACACGGAGGTCCCCTACGATCCGGTCCCGTGGCGGTTTTCCTCTGCCATGAAAGGACAAGCCGGTCGAACCAGAAATGGGGTGCAAACGGGCGACATAGTGGGTGTCGCGCGGACCGGCGAATTGATGCGCTGCGGCCAGAACCTGGCTGCGGCGCTTTTTTTTGCACGCGCTTTGTACCGTCCGGGCTGCAGGCATTGCAAGTATCTGATGCATGTCAGTCATTCATGCCGGGTTCAACTTGTTGTCATAAACAGGCAATAGGATCGATCCCCGCGTGGCGTTGTGCCGCCGACCTCACATGAGCGTGAGTGCCGAATCTGGCGCGGACGCTCGACAACTATCAGACGGGAAAACATCCAGATGTTCGAGAAACCTGACGCTTCGCGCCGCAAGGCACTGAAACTCCTGGCCGGCGCGCCGATGCTGCCGCTGGGCCTGGCTTCCACTTCGCTGCTGGCCGGTTGCGGCGGCGGCGACGATGCCCCCGCGGCCGTGACACCTGGCGGCACCTCGCCGGCCGTGACGCCGAGCTTCGTGTCGGCCGAATTCACCGGCATGCCGGCACCGTCGCTGAGCAACCCGGCCGCAATGGCCACCACGACGGTGGGTTCCAGCCTGACCGTCAAGCTCAGCGACAACACCAGCCAGACCTACAAGCTCTCGTACCAGCCGTTCTTCATGACCGGCGATATGGTGCCGGACGGCAAGGGCGGCCAGATCCTGGCCGGCGGCTACTACGACATCAACAACAGCCCGATCATCGATCCGTCGGTGGCCGGCAACAAGCAGTTCTTCTCGGACTCGCCGGACGGCACGTCGCTGCTGAAGATCGAAGGCGCCAAGGTAGCCGGCGTGAAGGGCAACACGGTCTTTGCCGTGGTGCAGTTCGAATACACGACGTGGGACCAGGCCAAGGTCAAGGACATGTACGGCCGCCTGCCGTCGCCGATCGCCGTCCTGACGCTGGACCAGGACCCGGCCACGGGCAAGCTGTCGCTGGTCAAGTACCACAACGTGGACACTTCGAGCGCGAACGGCCTGTGGATTACCTGCGGCGCCAGCCTGTCGCCCTGGAACACCCACCTGTCGAGCGAAGAGTACGAGCCGGATGCACGCACGGCGTCGTCGAACGCGCAATGCATCGAATACGCGCAGAACCTCTACGGCACCGCATCGATTCCGCTCAACCCGTACCTGTATGGTCACCTGCCCGAGGTGACGGTCAACGCCGACGGTACCGGCACGATCAAGAAGCACTACTGCGTGGGCCGCATCTCGCACGAACTGGTGCAGGTGATGCCGGATAACCGCACGGTGCTGATGGGCGACGACGCCACCAATAGCGGCCTGTTCATGTTCGTGGCCGACAAGGAGAAGGATCTGTCGGCCGGCACGCTGTACGTGGCCAAGGTTGGCACGGGCTTCTCGGTCGATCCCGCCGCTGCCGGTGCGGACCTCACCTGGATCAAGCTGGGCCACGCGACGAGCGCGCAGGTCGAAGGCTGGGCCAAGTCGAACACGTTCGCCGACATCATGGACTTCTCGGCAACCGATCCGGCCGATCCCACGTACACGAAGATCATGTACAGCGGCGGCGCGCAGTGGATCCGCATCAAGGCCGGCAAGGAACTGATTGCCGCATTCCTGGAAACCCACCGCTATGCGGCCCTGAAGGGCGGCAGCATGGGCTTCACCAAGATGGAAGGCACCACGGTCAACATCAAGGACAAGATCGCCTACTCTGCCCTGCAGAACATCGTCGATTCGATGGTGCTCAACAATACGGTCAAGGGCTGGTACACCGAGAGCAACATCAGCGTGCCGGCGGCGGTCAATTCGGGCGGCGTGATGCAGCACAAGCTGGCTGGCGGCCAGAAGGATACCGGTGGTGCCGCCATCAGCAGCGAGTGGGTGCCCGTGCATACCCAGGCGCTGCTCGTTGGCAAGGACATCACCGCCGACGCGCTGGGCAATACGTCCGATCCGGAAACGATCGGCAACCCGGACAACCTGAAGTTCTCGGAAAAGCTGCGCACGCTGTTCATCGGCGAGGACAGCAGCCGCCACACCAACAACTTCCTGTGGGCGTACAACGTCGACACGAAGAAGCTGTCGCGCCTGATGTCGGTGCCGGCTGGCGGTGAGTCCACGGGCCTGCATGCCGTGGACGAAATCAACGGCTGGACCTACATCATGAGCAACTTCCAGCACGCTGGCGACGGCATCAAGACCCAGGTAAAGGCCGTGGTGGAGCCGCTGGTGTTCGCCAACTACAAGAACGGCCTGGGCGCCTCGGTCGGTTACCTGACCGCCGATCCCACGAGCATGAAGCTCGGCAAGTAAGTCTGACTGTTGCAAAGCAAGGCGTCGCGGGCTGTCCGGCCCGCGACGCTTTTTTTTTGTTCTTCGCCGAATCCACAGCAAGCATTCAACCCTCCACAAACGGCACAACTCAGATCCATAAAGGTGATTTGTTGCGTCTGCTCACTCCATTCCGCGCCAAACTTGCAGAGCACTGTTCATAGAATCTGTCGACACATTACGCGGTATGGCAGTGGGCGGGACAGGCTCATCGAGATGCGGTGCAACTGAAGGTAACCGCCATCCCCGTGCCACCAAAACGCGTGGTGTGTTGAGCGTCAAGCAACTGCCAACGACATGTCGACAAGTAGCTTCGATCGATAGGAGAGCGCAGAGCCAGGGCGAACCTAAAAAAGCAGGTGGATGGAGATAACAGATGTCCAGAAAATTGTTGATTTCATTGATGGCCTTCGCGCTATCGCTAGGGGCCGGCAGTGCTATGGCGGAAGACAACAATGCGCCCATTCGGCTCATTGTCGGCTATGCACCTGGCGGCGCACTTGACGCCCTGGCAAGAGCAGTCGCCGAGAAGTTGAAGGCCGAACTCAAGCAGACTGTCATCGTCGACAACAAGCCCGGTGCCAATCAGCGACTTGCAATCAGTGAGGTCAAACGTTCAGCGCCGGACGGACGCACGCTGATTCTGGCTAACGACATGCCGTTCACGCTGTTCCCTCATTCCTACAACAATCTTGGATACGACCCGGTGAAGGACTTTACCCGAATCGGTCGCGTCGCCAATATGGTGCTCGCCGTAGCGGTTGGCCCCAAAGCACCACCCGGAGGAATGAAAGAGCTTCTTGCATGGATCAAGGCGCATCCCCAGGAGGCGTCATTCGGTACTTCGGGGCCTGGCGGCATGGGGCAGTTCATCGGTAGCATGATCAGCAGTTCTATTGGAGCGCCTATGAGCCATGTGCCCTATAAGGGCGGCTCGCCGGCACTCATTGATCTGGCCGGCGGACAAATTCCGATGATGATCGACACGGTGCTGGAGCCACTCGAGATGTCAAAGGGCGGCAAGGTACGAATCATCGCGACGACTGGCGCGAATCGACTCGCGATTCTGCCGAACGTGCCAACGCTGCGCGAGTCCGGAATCGACGTGACAGTTGAATCCTATCTAGGGATCTACGGACCTGCGGGAATTCCGCAAGACACCGTTCAGCGGTTGAGTGGGGCGCTCCAAACGGTGCTTAAGTCCCCCGAACTTCAGGCTCGCATCGGCCAATTGGCGATGTCCGCGGCATATGCGTCTCCGGAAGAGACAACCCGTCTGCAGGCCGATGGGCTCGCGAAGTGGGAAGGTCCCGTCAAAGTCAGCGGATTCAAGGCCGACCAATAAGGTAATAGGACTAAAAATCCGGGGGAACTCTGACGAAGCGGTGTTCGCCCGGACATGCCAATGATGGCGACCGTGTCCCACCAAACGGGCGTTGCTTTCGCCGCGTCGAGCGTCCCAAACCTACCAAGTCATGAAGCCTATCTCCTTTAAAGAAGGCCTGTTTCCCGAGTTGCAGTCTTTGCGACGGGACATCCATTCTCACCCCGAATTTGGGTTTGAGGAGAATCGGACGGCGGGCCGAGTCGCCGCGCTCCTGAGGGCCTACGGGCTGGACGTCACCACTGGTGTTGGTGGAACTGGTGTAGTAGGGACGCTCCGTAGAGGCTCGGGGAGCCGCTCGATTATTTTGCGTGCGGATATGGACGCGCTACGGATAAGCGAGGCTCCACCGAATGCAAGGCCGCATGCCTCCACAATCGACGGATTGATGCACGCATGCGGCCACGATGGACATACAGCAATGCTCCTGGGTGCCGCGCAAGTGTTGGCACAGCAAGGTGGCTTCGACGGAACCATACATTTTGTGTTCCAGCCAGCAGAGGAATGGGGAAAGGGCATGCTGGCCATGCTCGATGACGGACTTCTGGATCGGTTTCCAGCATCGGAGGCCTACGGTCTGCATAACATGCCAGGCCTGCCGGTGGGGAAATTCGAGACGCGCCCAGGACCGTTCAAGTCCGCCGAAGACAATTTCACGATAACAGTCCGGGGAAAAGGGGCGCATTCCGCAAGGCCGCACTGGGGACGAGACGCCCTTGTGGCGGCAGCGGCAGTGATCACGGCACTCCAGACAATCGTGTCCCGCGTGATCATGCCTGGTGAACAAGCTGTTGTGACGTGTACCGATATCAAGGTCTCCGGTACTCGGAACGTCAGTTGCGGCGAGGCCACCATAAGCGGAGATTGCCGGTCCTTCAGCCCACAGGTGAGTGCACAGATTGAAAGCGAAATGCGGCAAATCGCGACTAACGTTGCAGAAGCGCATGGATGCTCTGCGCAAATCGAATACAGCAGGGAATTTGTGCCGACGGTCAATGACCCCGAATTGACGCGGAAAGTCGCGCACATCATCGAAGAAGCGTTCGGTCCGGAGTCAATCGATCTCGATGCACGACCTAACTCAGGATCGGAAGACTTCGGCCAATTGCTGCAAAAAATTCCGGGGTGCTACCTGAACATCGGAAACGGCGACACGGCGGCACTGCACAATCCCGCGTACGATTTTAATGACCAGGCGTTGCCTTACGGCGTAAGGTTCTTCGTAGCCATTGCGCAAGGACGTCTGGAATGCGCCTGAATTCCGCGTGCGCGGGAACCAGTGTGTGGGGGGCGATATTGCGAAATGACGCTCTAACATTGCAGGTTTTGGATCTTCACTTACATCGCCTTGGAGAGCTGCATGTCGAATAGCGCACGGAAGCCACACGGACTTCATCTTGATGGCGAGACCTTGCTGCGCCAGATCAGGGAGCTTGGCGAGATCGGCGTCGATGGCGAGGCTGGTGGCCGTACTCGCATTGCTTTGACCGACGACGAGAAGGCAGGGCGGGACCTGTTGGTCCGATGGATGCGCGAACTGGATCTGGAGGTCGCTGTAGACCGTATCGGAAACGTATTCGGTATCCTTCGTTCGGCATCCGATGACGGCACACAGGCTCCGTTGATGATGGGATCGCACATCGACTCGGTGACGAATGCCGGCGCGCTGGACGGATGCTATGGCGTGCTGGCGGGACTCGCTGTGGCACGCGCTTACAGGCAGGCAGGGATTGCGCCGTCCCGTACGATCATGGTGGGTGCGTTCACCAACGAGGAGGGGATTCGCTATCAGCCCGACATGATGGGGTCACTCGTCTACGCGGGTGGCCTGGCCGTTCAGGAAGCCCTCGACACCGTGGGAACCGATGGTACGCGTCTAGGCGATGAATTGGCACGCATCGGCTATGCAGGAGACATGGAGCCGGGCGCCCTCATCCCGCATGAGTATGTCGAGCTGCATATCGAACAGGGACCGATCCTGGAAGCTGAGGGTGTGCAGATTGGTGTGGTGGAAAACCTCCAGGGTATCTCGTGGCAGCAGGTGAGCATCCAGGGAAAGGCTAACCACGCTGGTACGACCCCGATTCATCTACGGCACGATGCTGGCTTTGTGGCGGCATCCATCGTGACCTTCCTTCGTGAGCTGGCGCTGCAGTCCGGCGGGACAACGCTGGCGACGGTGGGCTGCTTCAATGTGCTGCCCAACGTCATCAATGTCATCCCGCGCCGTGCCACGCTCACCGTGGATCTCCGCGATCCGGATGAGCAACGGCTCAAGGTTGCCGAGCAGCGTTTTGCCGCGTTCCTGGACAAGGTGGCGAAGCAGGATGGCGTGGAAATCACAACCGAGCGATTGGCGCGATTCGAGCCTGTCGCTTTCGATGCCAGCCTGGTCGATTGCATCGAGGATTCCGCCAACCGCTTTGGTTTTACCAACCGGCGTATGACTTCCGGCGCCGGCCACGACGCCCAGATGATTGCCCGGATCGCGCCTGCTGCGATGATCTTCGTGCCGAGCAAGGGGGGGATCAGCCACAACCCGCGCGAGCACACCGATGACGATCAACTCGTCATGGGCGCCGAAGTTCTGCTGGATGTTGTCCTGCATCGCCTCGGGCAAGCTTGAGCAGTTGTCTCCTGACGAGAGATGTTCTCGTCAGCATCCATCGCGGTGCAGTAAGGTCGAATGCTAGCGGACAGCAAGGGCCTCCCGTGCAACCTCGGCAAAATACTTCGCACCGGTCGACAGGATGTCATCGTTGAAATCGTATCCAGGATTGTGAAGGGGTACGCTGCCTGGAGAGTCGCCGTCTCCATTGCCAATAAAGACAAAGGCGCCCGGTACAACCTGCAAAAACGCGCCGAAATCTTCGGAGATCATCATGGGGACGATGTCGGCGCTGACACGTTCGGCACCCACCACACGTGAGGCAGCTGCGAGGGCAACGTCGACGCTGGCGTTCCAGTTCACCGTCGGTGCAAATTCATGCGTGTATTCGAACACGCAGACGGCACCGTGCGCCTGGCAAATGCCTTCGCAGACTTCGCGCATACGACGCGCCAGGAGCGCCTGCACATCGGAGGAGTAGCTTCGCGTGTCGCCCTTGATCGTAACGGTCGACGGCGTAGCGTTACGAATGCCGTCGGTGATGAATTCCGTGCAAGAGACGACGGCCGGGAGGCTTGGATCCACATTCCGCGATACAACGGTTTGTAGCGCCAGAACGATCTCGGCACCAATGACGAGCGGATCGATTTCCATATGGGGTCGTGCCGCGTGGGCTCCTTTGCCGGCGATGCGGATGACAAAATTGTCTTCGCTGGCCATCAGCGGGCCAGACCGGGTCGAGATGGTACCGGCAGGAAGGCCCGGCATGTTGTGAGCGCCAAAGATCTCGTCGACCGGGAATCGCTCGAACAAGCCGTCTTTCATCATGGCCTTGGCACCGCGCCCGTGTTCTTCCGCTGGTTGGAAGATGAATCTGACAGTGCCATCAAAATCACGCTGCTGGGAGAGCAAGGTAGCGGCGCCCAGGACCATTGCCATATGCCCGTCGTGCCCGCAGGCGTGCATCTTTCCGGCGATCCTTGACACATGGGCGCGCTGAGGGGCCGCTTCATGGATGTTCAACGCATCCATGTCCGCGCGGATGCCCACTGCGCGCCCGCCTCTCCCGACGGTAAGATTCGCCACAACGCCGGTGCCTCCGATACCTGTGTGCACGTCCAGGCCCAGATTTCGCAGCACAGAAGCCACAAACTCGGATGTCGTCACTTCCTCGAAGCCAGTTTCGGGATGCTGATGCAAACAGTGTCGCCACGCCTGCAGTCTGGATTGGAGGGGTACCGATGCATCCATTGCGGTCTCCTATAGGGAAGTGGCCTGGTCAGGCGAGGGGAATGTTGAGCGAGACCTTTGAGCGCTGCATGGCAACGTAGGTCTTGAACTGCTTGATGTTGCCCGAGACGAAGAAGAGCTCTCGCGTCAATCGTTCGTATTCGGTCATGTCCTTCACGTTGATGATGAGCATGAAATCAAAGTCGCCCGTGACATAGTAGGCCTGCTGGACTTGCGGGCATTCAATGAAGCGCTTGCGGACTTCGTCAAGTAGATCTACGCGTTCGTTCTCGAGCTTCACCTCCACCAGGATGGTGATTGGTCGTCCCACGGAGGACGGGTCAACGATTGCCACAGTGGCCGTAATGACGCCGCCAGCCTCCAGGGCAGCGATTCGCCGGTTGACCGCGGACGGCGATAAGTTCACGGCCTCGGAGAGCTGCCGCTGGGACAGCTTGCTGTCAGCCTGCAGCAGGCTCAAGAGCTTGATGTCGTAAGAGTCGAGAAGCATGGCGCGTGACGGAAGTCGAAGCAGATTGAGTGCACCGATTCTCGCGTTTTTGTTGCGCTAATGCACGCAACATCGCCCCGATTTAGGGTTCCTCGACGCAACAAATTTGCGTTGGGGGTAGCGCGAATGCGGAGGGAAGTTTGGCGCCCGGCATTTTCGGGGCGGGGCAAGAGGCGGGTTCCTCGCCACCGCTCTCAGCGTCCCAGCCAGCTTGCCTGTCGTGCATCGATGGATTCGGCGGATTCGCCCACGAGCTGCTGGAACACCTGCGGGGCCGTTGCGCCCTCCGTGCTGATCAGCAATACGCGAGAGCTGGCATCGAGCCCAACCTTCGTCGAGAGCGCTTGATGCTTGCGCAGGACAGCCAGGCCCGCGAGACCCGCGGCTCCCGACTCGCCCGAGACGATGGGGATATCGCGCTCACTGCCACGGGCGAGCATGTGCATGGCTGTGACGGCGTCGTCGTCTGAAATCGTCATGAAGTAATCCACGCTTTCTTCGAGGAACTTCCATGCCAGTGGCGACGTCTCGCCGCATGCGAGTCCTGCCATGACAGAGTCCACCGAGCCCGTCGCCTTGGCGGCGCGACCTTGAATGGCGCTTTGGAAAAGGCAGTCGGCCTGCGCCGGCTCGACGACGATGAACTTCGGACGGTGGGCGCCGTAACGCTCCCATACATAGCTCACGATGCCAGCGGCAAGACCACCCACGCCGCCTTGCAGTACCACGTGAGTGAACGGGCTTTCGTTCGCCGTGTTGCCGTTGGCTTGGACGAGAGCCTCCGCTGCGATCGCGCCATAGCCTTGCATTACGTCACGCGGGATTTCCTGGTATCCCTCGTACGACGTATCCGATACCACTTCCCAGCCGTTTGCATCGGCCAATCGGGCGGCTTCTTCCACGGACTCGTCATAGTTGCCCGTAATACGAACGACCTTTGCCCCATATGCAGCAATGGCAGTCTCGCGTTCGACGCTGACGTTGGCATGCAGAACAATGACGCAGGCGCATCCGACGTTCTGCGCAGCGGCAGCCAGTGCGCGGCCGTGGTTGCCATCCGTAGCGCTAATGACGGTGAAGCCCTTTACGAGATCGCTGTATTCGCCCCGGATGAGCGCCCGCGGATCGATGCTTTCTTCCGGCCAGCGGCGCAAGATCAGGCGAATCAGAGCAATCGGCGCGCCGAGCGCCTTGAAGCTGCCCAGAGGTGAACGAACGGACTCGTCCTTGACGCACACCTGCGCAAGGTCAAGACGCGCAGCCAGGTCGGGAAGTTCGTAGAGAGGCGTCGCATCGTCGCGCATTTGTTCCCATGCCGAAAGCCACGCCAGGCTTTCATCGGCCGCTGCGATATTCATGATCCCCTGCAGTTCAGCAGGATAGGATTTCAGTGAGGCTTTCTGATTGGCAATGATCATTGCTGGATGTGATGTCTGTTTGTTGGCAAAGCCGTCGATCGACGGGGCGCGGGGAAGTCTCCTGCCCGCATCAGCGTTGGTGCCGCGAAGGCGCGGCTACGTTGCCGGCACGACAATGTTAGATCCGACGTTGTGCAAGAGCGCATCGTTTTCGCGTGCCGAAAGGAAACAAACATGCGAAATGGGGGCATTGCGAGAACAGGTGTGCGTCAGGACACGAAGCGGGACGGCTTTCAGACGTATTGGCCTGGAAATGGCCGACGCTGAAAGCCTGTGAGGAATTCGAGGGGATACTTAAGGGATTGCCGTTGGCCAGATGGAAGCGTGGCTCAAGCGGAGTGCGGCCGGACAAGTTGCAGCCATGTTGGAAAATTCCGTAATCGGTCATCCCGAAAGGGGTGCGGCAAGTGCGCGCCTAATGCGCGCCAAAGTCATTTGGCTCGCTTTAGCACGACCTCTCCCGAGCCGCCCCCGGAGGCTGCGGGAGTGGTCCACCTGAGCTCATCTCCCGAGAGGACAAACGGCCTGCGCTGCTCAATCCCATTCCAGTTCGGGAATGTGCTCGTATCGATGCGAAAGGTGATGGTTTTGTCTGCTTCGTTTACGACGTACGTGCCAAAGTGCGCGATCGAACCTTGCGCCACGGCGCGATATTCTTCCGCGCTGCCCTTCATTCGATCGTTGGATACGTATTTGGGCAAGTCGTCGCGCGAGTTCACCAGCGCATAGTGACCATGACCGTCAAAGATCACAAGACCGTGGGGATCGGGCCCATACATTGGCGTGCGGCTGCCATCCGGGCGGACAGTGTCGACCGAGACATAGGTCCATGCGCCGGCCAGTTGCCGGTCCAGTCGCCCTTGACCCAACGCAACGCCCGATTTCAGCGTGAGTCCCAGAAGTACCAATCGCAGAACGGTGGTAACCATGTGGTTGTGTTTCACGGAGCTCCTCCCTTGCGTGTTAGCAAAGCGCCTCTGACGACAAATAGAATGTAAGCAAGGGAAGACAGAGGGTCAATCGCCCCCTGCTCCAATAGAGGTGCGCCGCGCGTGCGCAAGCGTGCCTGCGGGAAGACCGCAGCCACTCGACAAGTACAGATCAAGGGCCACTATTGGGCGCAATGCGCGACGACCGGAGTTGGCGGGTCTCCGACCTCGGTCTACCAAGGGAGCGATTTGTCGACACCAGCTGCAATTCGCCTGGCGGTCGATCAACTTCTTTCGGTCAAATGGGTAGGGGAGGGCTAGCGATCGTCGGCGCCACATCGGCCGGGTGATGCGGCGCCGCAATCGTGCTTGAGGCAGCGGGCTGAGGCGGCCCTTATTCGCGCATCAAAGCTAAAAGCCACCCGTCACCTTGCTATTCCAGAAAGACGTAGTCAGCCCGATAGGGTATGCGATTCTCCTGTCCCTCCTGGGTGCACGCCTGAGGGAGAGCCTGACCGCCTTGCGTATTCAGACGTTGCACGTAACGCGTCCGTGATAGCAGGCCAGGTCCGCCGCTGCTCGTCGCCTGCAACAGTAATAGTGGAATGCTCTCCGGCGCCTGCGCGTTCGGTAGCTGTCGCAATACCTTGCCGGTTATCTTGCTGCCATCCGGCGCTTCCCAGGTTGGCCCCGCGTAGTGTTTGACAACGACCTGTCCGAGGTCATCTGTCAGAGTGGCATCCGGTGCCACGAGGGTCCATAGCAGCCGGCCGTCGTTGGCTCGCTTGCACTGATAGTTCTGCGTACCGGTGGCGTGCAGCACGGCGACCGTTCCACGAACATCCGCGGGCTGAAGGTCGGGTGGTGCCGCTGTCCGCGATGTGGCACACGAGGCGAGTACGCCTGACAGGCCCAGTACAGTGAGCCACGCGCCGTAGAAATGCTGAGGGATTGCCATGTCGGCTCCTTGCCTTGGCCCAAGGAGGAGGATAGTCCCTGCTGAGGCGCGTCGCCAGTCGGCTTCAAGTCGTTCGGAGTGCCTTATCGCTTCCACGCCCCCCCAACGGGCGCCCAGGGTAGATAACCAATCCCAGGCGACCGCGCCGATGACTGGCGCCGATCGCTTACACTGCGTGCCTCCAGCAATACAAACCAGCAACACCAACCCAAAGAACATGAAGAAAGCGGGGCGGATCAAATCCTGGCATGCCGACAGGGGCTATGGCTTCATCGACATCCATGCGGATCTCAAGGACGTGTTCTTTCATGTGAGTGCGCTGCGGACGCGCGCTGTTCAGCCGAAGGCGGGCGACCGCGTGAGTTTCGAGCTTGCCAAAGGCAAGGATGGTCGAATGCAGGCGCTCAACGTCTCCATAGCGGGCGCCCCAAAGTCAGGCGCTGGCGCCGGGGCGAATTGGTTACCGGCGTTAGTTGGAGTGATGGCGTTGGCGGCCATCGTCTTGGGTGCGCTGGGAGGTTATTTTCCTCGACTCGTTGGCATTGTCAGCGTGATGGCCAGTTTCATCGCCTTCATCGCTGTACGCCGACGACAAGGCTCGGGCAAATCGGAAGGCCTGGCGTATTCCGGAGGCCAATCTGCATCTCATTGCACTTTGCGGGGGATGGCCGGGCGCGCTGGCAGCGCAACACCTGCTTCGGCATAAGAATCGCAAGCACGCGTTTCAGGTGGTCTTCTGGGCGACAGTGGTCCTGAACATTGGGGCACTTGTGCTTTGGAAGGTAGTCGTTGCCGCTTGAGGGACAAATAGGGGGCAGGTATTGCGCTGACGATGCCACAATCGTCCACGGGAATGGGAAGTTGTTCACCAAGGATCAGGGCATCGCGGATCTCAAGTCCAGCGCTCTAAAATACGAGGCGATTGACGTCCGAGAGAAGAATAGCTTCGAGCACGATCCAGAAGTGGCGACGGACGTGCGTATCGCGCTGCTCAACGAAGCGGCTGCAACGGGCGCCTTGCTCGCCGCGGCGCATGTCGCGTTCCCGTCCATCGGTCACATCGACAAGAACGGCGAAGGCTTCCGATTCGTGCCGGTGCAGTGGGATTACTAATCGACGCTCGACGCGCAATCGTCATCGTTTAGATCGCCCTGAAGACTGTAGAAAAGCGCCGCGGGTTCACAAGACTCGCGGCGTTTTTTTGTGCACGATCGCTTGCTCGTCATGCGTGGGTGGCCAATTGCTGACCCGCCGGGAAGTCGCAACAGCAAAAAATTCTTGCGCACCATAACTACGACTCATATGATCGTAGTTATGGTGCCGTCCGTAGCTGGCAGCAGCTCCACGCCGCTGCGGAGTCGGCCTATTTCCGATAACGCCTTCGAAATGCGACGCCAATACGATGGCCCTCCACGTTATAGAGCAGTAAGAGCAGTATGGATTATTCACAGAGATCAGGATCTACTCCGCGTCTATTGTTGCCCCGCGACGACGACTCGGTTTCGACCAACTTTTCCACCCAGTATGCGGGAATCATGACCTTCCTCACGGTCGCAAGTGAAGGTAGCTTCGCGAACGCAAGCCGACGTCTGGGCGTCGGTCGTTCTGCCGTTAGCCGGAGTATCCAGCGGCTCGAGGCACACCTGAAGACGCGCCTGTTTCTACGCACCACGCGTACTACGAAGCTGACAGAGGATGGAGAGCGATTCTTTGAAAACTGCCACCGGGGCGTCGCTCATATCTCGGATGCCCTGGAAGAGATGTTCGACCGGCAGGAAGGCTCTCCTCGCGGTCGGATCCGGATCAGCTCATCTATGGCGTTTGGCAGACGGATCGTCGAGCCACTGGTCGACAAGTTCATCGAAATGTACCCCGGGGTCCGGATAGAACTATTGCTGGAAGATCGCCCCACGGACTTTGCTTCGGACCAGATCGATGTCTCGTTCAGAATGGGGCGGGTCAAGGATTCCTTGATCGTTGCCAAGAGCTTGCAACCAATGCGTATGGCGACCGTTGCCGCTCCATCCTATGTGGCGACCCACGGCCTGCCGGAAACCCCGGAGTCCTTGGCCGATCATAAGTGTGTCAACTATCAGTTGTGGGACGGACGGCGGTTCGAATGGGAATTTACAGTCGACGGGCTGACAAGAAGATTTCAGCCGAAAACCGATCTAATGTTCAACGACACGGAACTTGTCTTGCGCGCTGCGTTACGCGGCAAGGGCTTGGCGCAACTGGCTGGATACCTCATTCGCTCCCATGTCGACGCGAAAGACCTCCTTGTGGTGCTGCCTGAGTATGCACCGGAGGATCGCGCATACTTCCTTTGCTACCTGTCCCGACAACACATGCCGTCGCGCGTGCGCAAGTTCATTGACTTTATGACCGAGGAGATTCGAGCCATAAACTTCAATGACTTTGCCTAGCACAGCGGCTGGTCGGCGAGCTACATCAGTTCCTGAGGCGGGGATCGGCTGGCGGGCATGCCAAGCCGTCATCCTGGGGCGAAAGAACCGGAACAAGAGCAGACCGACACGTGGGAGTGCGCGGCAGGCACCCGGCATACTTGGTGCCTGCCGGCTGGAAGGAGATCGGGCTACTTCACGGGCGTCAGGATCGGTGCACCTTCGTTCTTGATCAGTAACACGACGAATTTGGCGGGCATAGTGTTGCTGGCATTGCGCCCGACTATATGGATGTCGTTGGGGCCTTCATGGAAGGTCTGCCCCGGCTTGAGCGTGACTTCTTTGCCGCCCTTCAACCCCATGATGATGGTGCCCTCGAGCACATAGACAAAGGCGTGCGCATCATGGCGATGCACGGGGTCTTGGGCGCCCGGCGCATAATCCACCACGATCATCTCGACTTCCTTGCCCGGATATTCGGGCAATGGCTCCTTGGTCAGTTTGGTGACCTTGACTTCCGGGCCTGCCGCGAGCACAGGCGGCACAAGCGCCAGATAAGCTGCGGCCAGCAGCGCTGCGACAGACAGAACGTGTTTCATGGCCTTACTCCAGGCCGGCCTTGTCCAGGCCGAACATCTTGTCGGCCGAACCCGGCACCGTGAGAAACGCCACGTTGAGTCGGTTCCACGCGTTGATCGCTCTGACCTGGAAGGCCATGTCGGACAGTTCTTTCTCTGAGAATTGGGCGCGCACCTTTTCATAGACGTCATCAGGCACGCCTTGCGCCGGCAGATTGGTCAGGACTTCCGTCCAAGCAAGTGCGGCGCGTTCGCGCGGCGAAAACAGCGTCGACTCGCGCCAGATGGCCACATGGTGCAGGCGCAGCTCACGCTCGCCGTGGATTTTTGCCTGCTTGATATGCATATCAACGCAGAAGGCGCAGCCATTCAGTTGCGACGCGCGGATCTCCATGAGCTCACGGACGGGCTGCTCGATCGTCGTCTTCTGAAGCAGTGCGCCAAGCTCGATGAGTTTCTTCGCCAGTTCCGGCGATTGTTCGAAATAGTTTAGACGTTGGGACATGAGTTTCTCCTGCGGAACCAATGAGATAACGTTCGCCGGACCCGAGGCACACCCGGCGGTCTCGGGAACTGCGTGGACTGAATCGTAGTGGTTGGTACGGCGTGCAGGTAGTACCGCGCCGGTGCGCACTCTATTGCCGTGGCGGCATCAACTGGCGCGCGTGACACTCGCATCACAAGGCACCCGCGCGCGCTGCACGCGCCGAATCCGGGAGCTTGATTGATACCAGCTGGCTGCTTGCCGAAGCGTCGCAGATCCGAACTGGCCCAGCGATTTGTCAAAGTGGACTAAGGGATGCTGGGGTCGCCGTTGCGAACGAAGGCGTCTTGCCGCCCTCAAGCCTGCGTCGAGAAAGCGAGGTACTGATCGATGCGGGTAGCAGGGCGCTGAAGCGGACGCTTTCACTGACCGTGCCCGGCCATATCGATCCTGGTGTATTCGAGGTGAGATAAACAGTCTTTCGACGCGATGCGATTACGCCAGTTGACCCAGCAATTCCAGCTTGCGTGCTTCCAATGCACCGGCGACTTCGCGCAACTCGATCTTGGCCTTGATCACTGCGGGGAATAGTTCGCTGATTCAGCGATGAATGCGCCGAAGCATGTCGAGTTCGCCATCACAATTTTTTCGGCTCAAATTCGGGCGTCTGATACTCCATCCAAAGCAGCCATCGGAAAGCCAACGCGCAGGGACGCCTTCTGGCCGAACGCAGAAACTCGCGGCCTATCGTCGAATGCCCGTTCGCTTGCCCACAAAAATGACGCTTGACCTTCCCCCTATGGGAACGTCTACGCTCACGGCAATCCCACCGTTCTGCCAAGATAGTGAAGCCCACCACCTTGTTTTGCCGTCTGATCGTCTGGTCGTGGCTCGCAGCAATGCTGCTGGCCGGATCGGCGTCTGCCGCCTATGTCTGCCCCAAGGACATGGGCGCGGCAAGCGCCAGTGGGCTGCGGGCCGATTGCGCGGACAACGACCAGCCGGCACTGTGCGCGACCTACCTTCGCGGCAGTTCGGCCAACACGCCAGAGGCGCCGCCGCCGGCCGGCGGCGAACCGTCTCGACCACTCTCGATTGCACCTAGTAGCCCGTTCGGCGATGTCGCCGTATGGCGACCGACGCAGCAAATCGCGTCGTCGGGGTCCGCCATTCCCGTCTATCTCGCGACGGCCCGATTGAGACATTGATGTTTCCCTTGCCGTTCATGTGCGGCACGCCCCGGCGGTAACCCCCGAGCAATCGGCGCTGCCACGCGCGTTCCGCGACCCACCGGTACATCGAAATCTCAATACTTCAATCGGAGCACATCATGCATTTCACAAAATTCGCCGTCGCACTGGCATTGGCCGGAACGGCCGTCTCGGCTTTCGCGGGTCCGGACTGGACGGTCATCGAACGCGCCCGGGAGGCCGCCCACCGCGCCCATGCGGGCGCCACGCCGGCCCCGGAACAGGCCAGGACCGATTCGTGCGCCCAGATGATGGAACGGACGACCACGTCGTCGACGCAGTGGCAGGGGAACGCCATTGGATCGCACGGCACCACGAATAGCGGTGCGGACACGAGCACGCACCGCGCTTGGGGCAACGTCTTGAGCGCCGTGACCGGCGCGCGCGACCCGTTCCTGGATGGCGGCCGTACGGCAGCGCCAGACGTCTTCACCGATGGCGCCTTGCGCGTTGCCGGTATGGATACGACGGGTGTATCGGCACCGCCTGCCCGCGCCCGCGATCCTTACACCGACGACGCACGCGCCGGCGCGTCGCAGCAGGCCTGACCTGGCGCCAGCCGGCCCCGGCGGTCGTAGTGGCCGCTGGGGCCCCGCTTGCGCCCCGCCTTTTGAAGACGGCACTGAAAGCGGATAGCCTCCCAGTCATCGCCGGGCATCGCTACGCGATCGACTTCTCATTGCCGCGTTCCGGCAGCGCCGATGGATTGGTTCGATCTCAGCCGGAACGAGTGCGGACTGGTTCTGATCATGAGCCAGCCTGCTTGCGAGCCGCGCGCACGTGCGGCTCATGTCGAGCCTCGGTTCAGTCTCCGCCATATAGCGCGTTCAAGCGGTCCATCGTGCCATCCTTCTGTGCTCGGATGAGTTCTTGACGAACCTCTTCGCGGGTCTTGCCCATCGGAGCCGAGCGGATCGTCGGCGGCATCGCGGCCTGCCCCGCGGCTGGCGCAGCCTGCATCAGCGTGGTGCCGATTTCGTTGGGTCCGGCAGCGACGTCCATGTCTGCGGCATACACGTGCACAGCCCCCAGTGCGAGGGTAGCGGCAGCAATCAAACTGAGATGTTTCATGACAATCTCCAATGCAGTTCAATCAGCAATCCAAAGTCCGACTTCGTCAGTGTGGCGCTTTGGTACGTCGCGTCGCGCGAGTTGCACGGATCTCTTCGATCCTTGCCAACCGTCCGGCGCACAGTAGTCAAACCACAGCAACGGCCGCTTTATTCCCGACAGCATCTATCTCGCGACGCAGCTTTGCGGCGGGCGACGCGACACATTCCTTGCTTGCGCAGGGCGCGTTCGCTGATCAACGTCTTGACATTGGCGGTCGGTGAGCGTTGCTCGGAGGGCGTAGTCAGGCCCGAGGCATCTGCGCTGCCTTGGACAGCACGCGGACGGGCACCGGGTCATCGCGGCCTCGCAGGCGTGCGGCAAGCTGCGGCAAGGCCGCGGCCGAAATGCCGGCATGCTGGAAGACCAGTTCGGAGACGATCGCCTCGCAAGCGATCTCTTTAGTAAACTGCTCAAGTCTCGAGGCCACGTTCAACGGGTCGCCAATCGCCGTGAACGTGACATGCTCGCGGAAACCAATCTCGCCCATGACGGCACGGCCGCAATGCAATCCAATTCCAAAGCGGACTGGCGTCTGCAATTGCTGCTTGAGCGCGGCGTTGAGCTCGTCAATGTTGGATGCGACCAGCGGCACTGCGCTGAGCGCCTGACGACAGGCCACGGCCGGCTCGCTGTGCAAGCCGAAGATCGCGAGCACTGCGTCCCCCAGAAACTGGTTTGGCAGACCGCCCGCCTGGACTACCGCAGCGCTGACCGCACTCAGGAAGCGGCTGACCATGAAGATGCTGTCGAACGGCAGTTGTGCCGCGGCAAGCTTCGTGGAATCCCGCATATCCACGAACATAAACGCCGCGAATCGCTCTTGCGGCATGACGTCCCGCTGGCGCCGCTGCAGAAAGGCAGCGGACGCGGCCGGAGGCACCAGTGGCCATACGGAGAGCGCATGGGTCGGACGCAACTGACAGGCGAGGCGCACTGTCTGCGAATCCGCTCCCAGTCGCTCCAGAACACGCCGCTCCGCCTCGGCCGGCGCAGGCAGCGGCACGGCGCTGAGCACGCGCACCCGGCACAACGTACATCGGGCGCGGCCGCCGCAGGTGCTGGCGTGGGGAATGCCGGCCATGCGGCTGGCCTCCAGCACCGAAAACCCGAGCGGCACGAATACCTCTCGTCCGTCCGGATACATGATGCAGAGCCGCCCGCCCCGGCGCTCCCGCACCGTGCGCACCAGCCGCGCCGCGAGCACCAGCAGCAGCGCACCCCCATCGAAGAGCAAAAAGTCGTTGCGCAGCTCAGCGAGCCAGAGATTTTGCAAAGCCGTTCCGTTGATCGCCGGGCGGGTCGCTACGGCGCGCCAGGCGGGGTCCTGCGCGAGCGCGATCACTTCCCGGCCGCCTTGCAAGAAGCCTAGCAGCGCAAGCACCGGAAGCAGCACGGCAACGCTCAACAGCACGCTCCGCCACGCCCCGAACCAAGGCTTCAACCGCAACCAGAACCAGAGGCCGTAACAGCCATGCAGCCAGGCAACCACCAAAAGCAATAGCTGCACACGTCCGAAGAACGGTGAAGCGATCCAGAACGAGTACAGCAACTGCGCGTAGCCCTTGTTCAGACCGAGCTCGGCAAAAGCGACCCGGGTATTCACAACATGGTTGGCTAGCAGCGGCGGTATGCACAAGCCGAGGACGAGCTGTGCCACCTCGCCCGGCGTCCATTGCGACGAGCGCCGTTCGTACAGTGCCCACAGACCCAGGAAGAAGTGCGTCACCAACGCGCCATACAGCACGGCCGTTCCAAGCCACCCCTGCCAAATGAATTTCTGCACAAGCAAGCCGCGCTCCAGCCAGGCGAGCGAGATATTCCCCAGCGAGTGATTCAGGAGATGTGTGCCGACATAGGTAAACAGCACCAGTCCGGTGGTAAGCCGGACCGATCGCACACCCGCAGGCCGCAACCTTTGAATATTGGGAAAGTGCGACATACTCTACCCTCCACGCATCCTCGATGCGCAGGCGCTTGCCACCAAGCGCTGACACTGCCGAAGGTTAGCATCACTGCCAATGGGTAGTGCGGGCGCCTGAGGGCCTTGGCAATTTCCGGGCTCCGGCGCAAAAAGGGCGGGCCGCAGCCCAGCCCTTCTTTTCATCTATGCAGCCTGCGGTTCAGGTAGCGCCTTAGCTGTGCGCGCCGTCGGTGTACGGGTCGCGCCGATCGGTGATTTTCGCGCCGTCGGTGTACGGATCGCGCCGATCCGTGATTCTCGCGCTGTCGGAATAGACGTCGAACCTGCCTGCTTTCGCGCCATCCGTGTAGGGGTCACGCGGCCCGGCAATATGGGTGTTGCCGTCAGAGGTTGCGGGGATGCTGGATGACTGGGCCAGCGCTCCGAACGAAGCCAATGCCGCGACAGCGGCCGAAATCAGGATTTTCATGACGATCTCCAAATACAGTAGGGATAGCTTCCAAAGCGCATCTCCGTGAAGGCTACGCCTGGGCACGCAACTCGCTTCCGGTTTCCAGGATATTGATCAATCCCGAGAACTGGTTCGCCGTGCATTTGTAGAACCGCGCAGCCACCCGTTTTATTCCCGCTCCAGTTGTTGACGCGGCAGCCGACCAAGGGAAATACCTATGCCTTGGCTCGTGCTCCCGTGCCCTCTTATTGGTGATGCCACGGATGCTCTTTTCTTGTGAAAGGAAATGAGGGAATAAGAAGACCGGCTCCGCGGTCTATCCATGCAGAGCGTCATGCTGAGTCGGATCGACTGCGGCATCGATCGCTCGAGACCAAGGAGTATTCACATGAAAGCAAATTCGCTGAATCGGCTTCTCGTCCTGCCCATGCGCGCTTCGCTCATCGTGAGCGCTGCGTTGATGGCAACCTCAGCCTGTGTATACGCGCAAACATCGCCCGAATCCGGTACGCATCAACTCACTCGTGCAGAAGTGCGGCATGAACTCGAGGAGTTGGAGTCGGTCGGTTACAAGCCTTTGCAAGGCGACAACAGTGACTATCCCGCCGACATTCAAGCTGCGGAACAAAGGCTGGAAGCCAAGCATCAAGCGGAGAGGAGTGCGCTGATGAGTGGAAGCCAGGCCGCACAGACGAAGCCCATGCCCATGCCTTGATGGCTGGCGCAGGTCGCACACGGATTGTCGAAAGAGGATGCCGTAGGCAGGGAAATTGAACGACTTTTTTGTTTCGTACCGATTCAGATCGGATGGGATCATGAAGCGGGATCAGTTCGAATTTTTGGAATGCCGTTGGCATCGTTACCACCGGCCTTCTCTTATGCTACTTCGTGGCTAACGGATATCCGTTGAAGCCCGTTTCGGGATGAACAGATCGCCTGTCTTTCAGTTGAATGCACGTTATCTTTAGTCTTTGAATCAAGGCATTGAGCGGATGCCTTTTGCGATCTTCGCCGCGCAAGCCGATTGCGCAACCTGCAAGCCTTGCGTGCCGCTCGGCAACACCTGTTCCGAGCTGCAAGCGGCGCATGGTTGGTTGCACTTTCATTCCCCTTGATACGCAACGTGGAGAGAACTTCTTGCACAGCGGCTGCCGGGCGGCTAGCCAGCACCCGGACGTAGGCCATCTTCCCTAAACTGCAATGAGTAGACGCTGTTCCGGCGCCGGATATTCCCGCTCCCGCATGCATTCATCCGCTCGCGACGCGCGGGCGGATTGTCGATGGCATCAGGTGATGCCGTCCGGGAAGAGGACGGACACAGGAGGCGCACCCATCATACGGCTGGCGCTTCCGCTGCCGAATCAACATGGGATCCGATTCAGGCGACGATTCCGGGAATAAAAATGGCATGCCGATGGTCCTGCAGTTAACTCACTGCCGGTCACGGATTGCGGTTACAGCGGAAACTTCACAATGGCGGATCCAGACACCGGGCAGCGCTTCGAGAGGCTTGTCTTGCCACATATGAACTCGGCGTTCAACGTTGCGAGATGGCTGACGCATAACGACCAGGATGCCCAGGACGTGGTGCAGGAGGCGTACCTGCGCGCGTTCCGGTTTTTTGGCGGATTCCGCGGAGAGGATGCCCGTGCATGGCTATTGAGCATTGTGCGCAACACCTTCTACACCTGGTATCAAGAGAACCGGGGGCATGCAGCGGAAACCACGATGTTTGAGGAAGACATGCACAGCCTTGAGACCAGTACCGCTGACCATGACGACAGTCCTGATGCGATGCTCATGCGCAGCCAAAGCCAGAAGCGGGTGCACAAGGCGTTGCAGGGCTTGCGGCTGGAATACCGTGAGGTTGTCGTACTGCGGGAGCTGGAAGACTTGTCATACAAGGAAATCGCCACCATCGTGGGCATCCCGATAGGCACGGTAATGTCCCGCCTGGGCCGGGGCCGCCAGCAGCTCGCGGCGCTGCTCTCCCCGACGGATCAGGAGGCGTGATGGATCACAATCAGGCGTTCGAGTTGTTGCCGGGCTACCTCGACCAGGAGTTGAGCCTGTCCGAAGCGCTCGAGTTCGAGCGCCATCTTGCTGACTGCGAGCAGTGCCAGCAGGTCTATGCACAACACCGCCAGGTGAGTGCGCAGCTGCGGCAAGCGGATTTGCGTGTAGACACGCCGCAAGAACTGGTGAAACGCATCAAGGCTGTGCTGCCGGCGCGCCGCACGTTCTGGCAGCGGCTGGGTGAGCGATTCGGCCGGTGGAGCGGCGTCGGGTCGATGCCCTGGGCGCCGGCTGGCGCGATGTTGATGAGTGTGGTCGCGCTGACCTGGAGCGTGGGGCTGTACCTCTCGGTGCCATCAAGCGAGACGCGTCTGACCCAGGAACTCGTGGATAACCATATTCGCTCGTTGCAGGTCAATCACCTCTCCGATGTGATTTCATCTGACCGGCATACGGTCAAGCCGTGGTTTGACGGCAAGCTGGACTTTGCGCCGCCTGTGGTCAATCTTGCGCAGCAGGGGTATCCGCTGGTCGGCGGGCGGCTGGATTATCTGAACGGGCGGCCGGTCGCCGTGATAGTCTATCACTACAAGCTGCATCCGATCAATCTCTATGTGTGGCCGGGCAGCGACGCGGGTGCCACGCCTCGCATATACGCGCAGCAGGGCTATCACCTCGCCCACTGGAGTGCCGCGGGAATGAATTACTGGGCGATCACCGATGCCGGCGAAGCTGAACTGAATGGCTTCATCACGGAACTGCGCGCGCATCCTGCTTCCTAGTCTGCGCGGCGAGGTGCTCACGACGGAATAAATCGGACAGCCCGGCGGTCTTCCTCACCGCACACGATTGTCAACGATGCCGGCCGTAATTTGGAGCGACGGCCGGAGGCGCGCACTACTTCTGGTCCGTCTCCGAGTACCAGTAGATGCGCTTGCGCTTGCCAACGCCAGTCAGCGTCACCTTCTGCACGCCAAGTGCCGATTTGTCGTCGCCGCCGGCGCTGCTGGTCTGGTTGCCCACACCGAACAGTACCGGCTCCACCACTGGCTGTCCGTTCTTGTCGACACTGACCACGCCGAATACCGGCGATGGCGGAAACCCGCCGCCGTCCAGGATGACCGAGCGGTCGACATTCTGTCCCGCGCTGGTCAGGAAGCTGTACAAATAGCTGCGCGCTGTACCAAGGTTCGGATAGCAGACGCCGGCCTTGGGCACCGAAGGCGTGTTTGTCCCGACGCTGGTATTGCCCGCGACGGTAAGCGGGGCGTTCACGGCTTTCTCGCCCGGATGGACCAGGGTGATGTAGAAGCCCGAGCGCGAACCGTCGTACCCGGCCGTGGTGGCGTCGACAAGACTCGCTTCCGTCAACGGCGTCCAGATGGCCGGCATGCGCGAGATGTTCGTGTCCCGGATCATATAGAGCCGGTTCACCACGTTATAGGCTGTACCCGGCGTGGAGGAGGCCGAATACAGCGGGTGCTCGCGGTCGCCGGACCCGATCGAAACAGCATCGTAGCCGCGCGTGGAAATCACGTCCGGCGCATAGAAGAACTTGCGTGCATCGTTGGTATTTGCCGCACCGCCCAAAGCCGCGAGCTTGTTTAGCGTCCAGCTGGCCGGCGCGTTGCCGCCAGTGGTTTCGAAGTCGGCACGCCAGATATTGCCGCCCACGTCCCCAACATAGATCCGCTCCACGTAGCCATCGCTATTGCGGTCAACCGTGGTGACGTCCGACGCGATGGCGCGCGTCAGCGACGGTACCGCCGTGCAAGCGCCGGTGGCTCCCATGCACGATGGCTGCGCGGACCACACCATGTTGCCCGTGTAGGCGTCCAGGACCAGCACGCCACGGCCCATCGAATCGACACCTGGCGACGGATCGCTGTCCTCGGCTGGGTCGTACCCGGCGCCCATGATGATGACCGGATTCGCATTGCCGCGCACGCGCGCCACCTTCGGTTGCGACCAGGTCTGCCCGAGTTCCGGGATATCGGCGCTGGACCGCTTCCAGACGAAGCGCGGGCTCGTGGGGTTGGTGACGTCGAGCGCATAGATCAGGCGCCCGCCGCGGCGTGCGGTGAGGTACAGCAACACGCGCGGGTTGGCCGGATCGCGCTGGTCCTGCATCACGGTGGTACTGCCGTCGAAAAAGTAATCGCGCGGCTTGGGTTCCGGGGAGATGCCCGCCGGCGTAGTCGACAGCTTGACTTCGGGCGAGTTCGTGTAGAGCCGGCTCAGCCTGTCCAGGAATTCCGGTGCGACGAATCCCCATATTTCGCCGCCGGGCCGCACCGCACCGATGCCCTGCGCCTGATTGCCATTGACCGCATGGAACACCCCGTCGTTGGTGCCGTAGAACACGACCACCCCGGTGGTACCGCCGTAGTTGACCACTGCCGGCCGCGAATGAAGCACATCCGCGTGGATCGATGAGCGTACCGTGACGGGCGAACCCGGCCCCGTTTCGCTTTCGATACCGGCAATGCTCTTGTTGTCGACGGCCGCCTCGTCCTGGCCGCGCATCCAGGCGACAAGCTTGGGCAATTCGGACGAGGAAATCACGGCGCCGCCATTGGTGCCGCCATTGAATGCCGCCAGCCCCGAGGAGCCTGTCAGCCACGAATTGGACGTATCGAAGCTCGGGAAAGCTGCCGACACCGGACAATTGCCCACGCCATTGCAGGTCAGCAGCGTGCGCGAATCCTGGCTGGTCAGCCACTGCACACGCATCATCTCGCCGACGCCACCCTTTTCGACAACTTCTCCATCGGGCGTATCGAGCGCCCAGCCGGTACCCGACGGACTGTTCTGCCAATATCCCTTGGACGGCCAGTTCTTGACGGCGCTGCCGTAGGCACCGCTTGCAAACGACAACGGCGCGTCGGCAGTCCAGAAACTCACGGCATTCGCCGAAATGAACCCAGTCTGCGCGTTGCTGATGGCCGATGCGCCCTGCGCATCCTGCATCACCAGCTTGCCGGTGTTGTCGTAGCCCACCTTGTATTGCTTGAGGTTGCCCATCCAGCGAGGGGCTGCCGAAGCGTCCGGCCGGAACATGCCCACGTACACCTGGTTCAGGAACTGCCCCTGCGCATTGACCGACGCCGGCAGGCTCACCGACGCGAACACGCTGTTCACGGCCTGCACTTCGTTGAAGATGGACAGCAGATCCGCCGTCAGGTCATTGGCCGCACCGAGCTTGACCGTATACGACTTGCCGCCTCCGTTCGTGCCCATGCTTTGCGCGAGTTGCACGTAATCGGGGTTCTTGTCATCGGTCACGGCGATCGTGTACGTCGTCACGTTCTGCCGGTTGTCCATGTTGCCCAGCACGTCGGTCTGATTCAGGAATCGCGCCCACTCGTCGCCCCAGTTGCTCTGGTACTTGGTGTTTGCCGCAAGCACGATTTCCTGCTGCTGCGCCTTGGAGGCGCCCGCACTGACCAGCGAATTGAATGCGTTCTGCCCGGTGTCCTGTGGTTTGCCGTTGTTGACGGCGTTGCCGATATAGATGATGAAGTTGCGCTGGCAGGGGTTGTCGATCGGCGACGTGTACGTGGTGCCGGACAACCCGGTGTTGCCCGAAAAATAGGCCCAGGCCTCCTGCATGCCGCCGCCCACCTGAGAATTGTTCGAATTGTCGGCCTGGCGATCGATCGACTTCAGGTAGGTCAGGAATGCGCTGATGCCGTTCTCGTCCATGAGTGGCAGCTTGTACGGCGCCGCCGCCGGATAGCGCATCTTGCCGCCCACGTTGCTGCCGCTGCCGAACATCATCAACCCGATGTTGATGTTGCCGTAGAGCGTTGGAGACTTCCTGATCGAGTCGATCGCGTTGTAGAGCGCGCACTGGAGCGCTCCAACGTCCTTGCCGGCGTTGTTGCTGGTGACCACCCCGCCAGTGGAGCACGTGAAATCAGCCGATGCATCCCACGTCGAGGCGTTGTCGAGCAGGATCAGCACGTTTGGCTTGCCCGCTTGTGGCTGCAGCCCCGTGTAGAGGTCGATGTCCTCCGCCAGGCTCGGAGACGCCGCCGTCGCCAGGCTCAGGGCAAGGGCGACACAAAGAGAAGATATGCGCATAGGGGCTGATGTCGAAAGAACAGTGTGCTGGATCGCGGTGCGGCGCTTGCTCGGCTGAGGTCAGTCGTTGGACTGACCTGGTCAGGCTCTGGGTCAGGCGTTGGCTCGGGTCGTCGATCAGGACGGGCACGCGGTGCCATACGGCACCCGGACGGCAACCCCCTGATGCAGCGTGGTGCGGCTGCCGGTCACGGCGGTGTCGCTGACCGTCGCGGCCACGTCCCACTGCGTACCGTTGCAGAGCGAATTGCCGCTACCGCCGCTGCCAGCGGGGACGATGCCTGTGTTGTTGTTGCCGTTGCCCACGTAGCAGGACACATCGTCGGCATTGGTTTCGTCGAGTTCCACGTTCTTGACGGGCTTGCTGGTCTGGCAAACCGGCGCCGCCACCTGGGCCGTGTAGTCGGGCTTGCCGTCGCCGGTCACGTCGACGGACACGCTCTTGGTCACCGGCGCCGCCGTGAAGTCCTGGCTGATGACTTGCTCGATACCCTGCTGCGCGGCGTGGCGCGCCTCCACCGTGTACTGCTGGTTGGCCGCCACCTTGGTGGTGACTACGCTGGAACCCACCAGCGAGATTGTCATCATCAGGAATACAACCAGGAAAACCAGCGTGATCAGCAATGTCACGCCTTCCTGGCGGTGTCGGATCGGACTCATTGGGTCTCCCGGGAACCGGCCACGTTGGCAATGCGGGCCAGTTCCGCATAGACATGGCGCTTGTATCCATCACCGAATGGGCCACTTGCCTGTGCCCGGCCCAGATCGTAGGTGCGCTGGTCGGTCCAGCCAGCGGTCACCGTGGCGGTACGGGCCAGCAGGCGAACCTGCACCGCAGTGACATTGCGCCAGTTCGTCAGGGCCACGGACCAGTCGTACCCCGGCACGCCGGTGCAATCCGCCGAATTGTTGGCGCCGGGGTCGGCGACATAGCAATCCGGCGCACCGTTGCCATCCAGGTCGACGCCATACGACAGGTGCATGTCCTCGATCCCGTTCGCCACGGCCTGGACGCGGAAGCCACCTTCGAACAGTTCTGCCATTTTTAGCGTTGGCTTGCCGTCGCCGGTGCCGCTGCACTGATCGCAACCGGCCAGGTAGAAGATGCGGACCACCGCCGCTCGCAACTCGGACGGCACGGCGCTATCACACGCTTTGGTACGCAGCTTGAATGCCGGCGCGCTGGCATCGAAGACCAGCGGCACTGTGTCGTCGGCACAGTAAGAGGCCTGCAGGTATGGCGTGCCAATAGCCGCCGCCGACACCGGCGTGGTGCTGACGCGTCGCACGGTCAGTATCTCGGACCCGGGCAGCAGGTTTGGCAGGCATGGCGCCACCGCGCCCGGCGCGAAACCTTGCACTGCCAGCGGCACTGTGGCGGGAGACCCCGAAAATCCCAGCGACGCCGCATCTGTCGCGCAAAGGTCAGGCGCCGATACCACCGCGCCGCCTGCCACGTTGGAAGGACCGAAGAAGCCAGCCAGCTCCAGTTCGCGGCTCATGATGTCGAGCCCGTACCGCCCGTTTTCGATCTGCTCGCCGCTATTCGCAAACGCATTACGCGCGCGGCTGGTATTGAAGTACAGCGTCGCCAGCGCCGTGAGCAGCAGCAGGCTCAGTGTCATCGACACCATCAGTTCCACCAGCGACAGGCCCTGCTGGCGGCGCATTGGCATGGCGCGGCGAACGAAGATCTTCGGCCTCATGACAGTACCCCGATGCGCACCTGTACGCTGACGGCGCGGCGATTCGCGTCATCGCCATACCGGTTCTGCCCGCAAGGCAAAGCAGGCGCCCCGGTTTTGGCCAGCCCCTGCCAGGCCACCGTGACCCGATACGTCTGCGTGACCGGATCGATGGTCTCGATGCAACCCAGCGCGCCGATCATCGCGCCCACCTTGGTACCACCGTCGCTCTCCGCGCTGCCCTGCAGCGCCGCGCCCCACGATGCCAGGTCGGCGGCGGCCACCGCGCGCTGCGCGTCGGTACCCGCCGTGCACGCGGCCGGCGGCACCGTTACGGTGCCTGCCACTGTGGCATTCGGTCCGTTCGCGTAGCAACCGATGACCTGCCGGTTGGCATTGAGCCGCGCCACCATGTCCTGAAGCAGCGTCAGCGCCTGGCCGCGCTGGTACGACTCCATTTCGGACTGGCCCGAACGCGCGACCATCCCGGCTGTACCGAGCAACGCCACCAGGACAATGACGACCGAAACCAGAACTTCGATCAGCGTCGCACCGCCCTGGGACGAACGCAGCCTACCGCCGCGACGGTGATGGCAGCGCGGACTGACAGGCGGGTTCATGAGCACGCTCCGTTGACGGTGGCCACACGGCCAGTGCCGTTGATCTGGATGCACACGACGTTCGACGTGCCGGCGTTCGCCATCGAGACCTGGAACGTCTGGCTGCCGTTTCCGGGCCGTCCATCGTTGCCGACCCACAGTGAGTTGCCACCGCTGGTGCTGATGGTGAGATCCGTATAGGGACCGTAGCCACGCACGCGCTCGGTGCCCGCCGTCACTACCCAGCCGGCCGACCACGTCCCAGCGGCTGACAGCGTCGTGATGCCGTTGCGCTTGACGGCCTCGCTGCGCATCAGCATGAACGCCGCCGCCAGATCGCTGGCCGCATTGCGCACGCGCTGGCCGGCGATGAATTGCGAGAACGAAGGCGCTGCCATGCTGGCAAGGATGGCCAGCACCAGTATCGTCACGAGCAGTTCGGGCAGGGTGAAACCCTTCGCCCGCATCGCACGCTGCGTCAGGTTTTGTGACAGTGTTTTTGCCGGCATACGCTTATTTCCAGCAGCCGGCCTGGCCGCCGGAACCCGTGGCGCTCTTGTCGCCGGCCTGGGTAAGGGCCAACGTGCCACAACTCGTATCGCGCGATGCCTGGGTTCCGACCGGCGTCGCCGTGATGGTGTAGGCAGGCGGCGTAGCGGTGCCGGTCACGGTGATCTGGTAGTTCGCCGAAACGCTGTCCGGCGTGGCCGGAGCGTTCAGCGCCACGAGGCTGGTGGCGTAGGCGCGGTTATCCACCATGAATCGCTCCTGCAGGCTGGCAAGTTCCAGCATGTAGGACTCGGCGGCGGCACGGTTACCGCGGACGATATAGTTTGTATATGAGGGGAAAGCAAACGCGGCGATGATGCCGATGATGGCGACGGTCACCATCAGTTCGATCAGCGTAAAGCCGGGAGAAAGCACCCGCGCGCTCGACCTGACGCCAATGCCCAACCCGATGATCCCGTTTGGCGCAGGCACGAACATGCGTCCGCAACCCGGCTGCCTTGTGGGGCTATGCTTGCCCATTTTTTTGCTCCCGTTCTGTCCGGCCGACCCTTAGCCGCGAGGAACTCTTGGCGGCGAGTGTAGAAGTAGCGCTCTAAAAGAGTCAACGCTTTTTGAGTATCGGCTTTGTACGGCGTTGCCGATTTGCAAATGGAAGCAAATTGATTGATCAATCGAGCCGGCGAGCCCGACAGTTAATGCACGATTAATGTCTGGCCGGTAGCGTGATCCGGCCAATGGCTTTCCGTTCCGGCACGTGAGGCTGCTTCCTTCGCCCATAAGGAAGCAGCTTTTTTTTGCGAGAGTCAGATAGGCGCGGGCTTTGTCTGCATCGGATGCATGGCTCGCATGCAGCGTTTGGGCCGCGAGTGCGGCTGATGTCAATGTCGTCGTCGGGAATGCCGGCATCCAAGCGCCTGGTGGGAGCGTCACCTTCGGCAGCCGGGATAGCAGGGGCTACTACTCAAAGTGGCCTTGGGGAGTACAGCGCGCTTTGAAACTCGGGCACGTACTCGTACTTGAGCATCTTGCCGAGCTTCAGGGACTTGATGAACGTCGATAGACCGCCTTCAGTCAGGGCGAGGCTCACTGTCTCGGCACTTGTGCTGGAGGCATGACTGAGTTGACGGGAATTTGCATATCCGGTGGTCAATTGCCCATGCTGGTCGAAGGTTGTAAAGCTGTTGGTCACCATCGAGATTTTTCCGGAAAGGTCGTCCAGCTTTCTGGTTTCGATGGTGACATCGATCTTGCCCGTCTCGCTATCGAGGATCTCGACGACGACTGACTTTTCGGTTTCGCGGTAGTTAATGCCAGTCAGCCATTTTGGCAGGTTGTAGCCAACAACACCCCGTACCCTTGCGAGCTCCGTATTGACCGGAAGCTTCAGTACGTAGCCCCAGAAGTCGTTCGATATCGCCTGACCTATCAAGCTGAACGGCCCGAGATTGGAACTACCCGGCCGATTCGTGACGACGGAAAGACCAATCTCGTTGTAGCTGTCGTTGTCGCAATAGCGATATGAGTAGGCGGTGAGCGCGATCAGGCCCCTGCCTGGCCAGATCTGAAGCGGTTGAACCTTCGCCAGTACCTCGGCAGGCATCAATTCCCGCAGCTTGTTCAAGTCAGCAGTGAAGATGGCTGTCACCATGCTGTTCTTGTAGTAGAAGTTTGGCGAATAGGATTCAAAGCCAATATCTACCTTGTCCTTCTTGAGTGTCTTGAACCAATTCAGGTCGACGTCTGGAGCTTCGGATTCGATGACGGAAAGAGGAGGGTTGGAGCGATATCGGTCATACAGCCCGCCTTTGACAACAGGAACCTCATGACCGGCGATACTGATTGTTGTGCTTTCGCCCTGCTGAATGTCCGATGTGCCATCGGCCCAAACCGGGCTCAGTTGAGTACTCAGGAGTATGCCGGCTGCAGCCGCGGGTTTGCCGATTTTCATGTTGATGAGTTCAAGTGCTTAAAGTGTTTAAGTTAAGGGAGGTCTGGTTCGGTTGTCCGGTCTGTCAGCCGTAGCTGCGCTGGGCTATCCAGCGCCGATACTGACGGGCGCGACGTGCGTCGGACACCTGCTGCAGGATCAGCGCGCGCAGTGCCGACACCTTCGGATTAGTCGCCTTGCCGCGGCTTAGCTTGCGCAGCTGAAACTTGACTGCCGCCATGTTGGCCGCCGAGGCCAGCGGCTTGTTCTTCCATTTGATCGGCAGTAACGCAGGTGCGCTGTCCTTGCCTGCACGCCAATCGCGTGGCAGATTGGGATCGATCGCCAGGGCGGTGCCCATGCCAACCATGTCAACGCCGCTCTTGATCACTTCCTCCACCACCGGCCAACGGCGGATACCGCCCGTGACCATCACTGGCATCTTCGCGATCGCGCGGATGTCCCGGGCGAATTCGATAAAGTAGGCCTCTCGGGCGAGCGTGCTGCCGTCGCTGGCGTCGCCCTGCATGGCCGGGGCTTCATAGCTGCCTCCCGACAGCTCGACGAGATCAACGGCCAGTTCGTTGAGCAGCTTCACAACCTGGCGGGCGTCGTCCGCGCTGAAGCCGCCCCGCTGAAAGTCGGCGGAGTTCAACTTGACGGCAACCGCGAATCCAGGCGAAACCACAGCGCGTACAGCCTTGACGATTTCAATGAGCAGGCGCGCGCGGTTCTCCAGCAAGCCACCCCACTCATCAGTTCTCTGGTTGCTCAACGGCGAGAGGAACTGACTCAGCAGATAGCCGTGTGCCGCGTGGATCTCGACGCCCGTGAAGCCGGCCTGCTCGCCCAGTTGGGCGGTACGCGCAAAGCGACGGATGACGTCCTCGATGGCTTCGTGCGTCATCGCCTTTGGCGCGTTGAAGTATTTGGACATACTGCCCAGCTTCAATGGCACCGCGGAGGGGGCCCACGTGGGCTGTCCCAGATTGGCTGGCATCTGGCGGCCGGGATGGTTGACCTGCAGCCAAAGCTGCGCCCGGTTGGCTCGGCCGACCTGCGCCCAGCGCCTGAACCGCTCCAGGTGACGGGCGTCTTCCAGCACGACGCCGCCTGGCCCCGTCATCGCACGGCTGTCCACCATCACGTTGCCTGTGATCAGCAGGCCTGCGCCTCCCTCCGCCCAGGCTCTGTACAGACGTATCAGTTCCTCGGAAGGCGCGTGGTCGTCATCTGCCATGTTCTCTTCCATAGCAGCCTTGGCGATGCGGTTCGGAATCGTCGAACCATTGGGGAGTGCGAACTTGTCGAACACGTTCATGGGGTCACCTCATTGATCGTGCTTCGACTCTAAGATTAAAGTCAGCTTTAATGTCAAGCCCCATTGTTGGCTGACCACGGGCCACCGGCAATCGCTGCCATGCCGAGCGGCATACGTCGTCTGGCAGTGGAACGCTCTTGCCTGTGTGGCGCCGGCGGAATGCGGGCAAGCTGCCGAAGCAACTTGCGCGATGGCTGCATCGCTGTATCCCTCTCCACGTAGGGCTGGGTGCCGAAGAATATGCTCCTCGGCATCCGCGGCGGTTAGCTGCCTCGGCCAGCCACGAATTACTGTAGGATTCAAGCTAACTTTAAGGTCAGTACTTTTGGTGACGTATGAGAATTGGAGAACTGGCGAAGCTCAGCGGTTTGGCGCCTTCGCGCATCCGCTTCTATGAGAGCGCCGGATTGATCTCGACGGTCGATCGCAAGGCGAATGGCTACCGTGATTACCCGCCGGAGGCAGCCTGGATTCTGGAAATCATCACCGGCGCGCAAAGTGCAGGGTTCTCACTCGAACAGATCCGCCATCTGCTCCCGGTCGGCTCTGGGAACTGGCAGCATGACGAGTTACTGGAAGCCCTGAGGCGCAAGGTCGCCGAGATCGACGACATGCAAATGCGCCTCAAAAAGAACAGGGCACAATTGCTTGCCGCCATCAGCAGCATCGAAAACCGGCCCACGGAGATGAACTGCACCGACCGGACGAAGTGGGTGCTAGACCGTCTCCGCGACGAGGCGGTCGTGCCAGCCAAAGGAAAGGCCCGCCGCCCCGCCGTGAGGTGAGCTCGGCCGGCCAGTCACGGGAATTGCTGGCCTTTTCGTTTCAAACGCCTGGAACAGTTGATGGCCGTTGTAATGGCGCGGCCAATGTGGTCGCCAGCCCAATGCGCGACAGGTCAGCAGAATCTTCGGTAATGCGAAGGGCGGCAGGGGAGGGCGCGGCGTTCATGCGGAGCGTTGTAGGACGACGCAACGTAGTCTTCAACTACGTTATAACCGCTACAAATCTCTCGGCGATCACCCCATTCCGGTGGAGTCAGATCCACCTACGGAGCAGTTCGTGATGACGGTATGACAACGATGCCGGACTGACGAACGCCATAAAAACTTGTGCAGATCTGTCGAAAGCGGCATGCATTTGCGTTTTTGTTGCGCTCCTCTACGCTCCACTCATTGCCTGTGGCCCGCCCGCGCGTGCGCCTCGTGCAAGATGAAAAAAACAAAGCTGCCGAGGGGCGCCTGCGATGAAACAGGGCACGACATCAGGCGACATCATCTCTGGCGCACGTGGGACGCGGTGTCCTGCCGACCGCGCGATCCATGCCTTCCCGTTCCGCAGTTCCGGACGCCCGGCCGTTGGCCGCCGGTATCCGTCGACCGGTGGCGTCCGTGTCAGTAACCGTGTATCCCGGAGCCAGCCATGTCGGTAAGGGCGTTCCTGCAGCAAGCGCGCGTGCTGGATCACGTCGTGTTGCCCAGCGAAATCGACCTGCTCCTGTCGATCCTCAATCCCAACCCCGCGCCAACCCCACTGGGCGGCGGCATTTTCAAGGGCGAAGTCGAAATCGACCTCGACCAGAACAAGAGCCCGATCCCCGGATTCGATTTTCATCTGGCGCTGCCGACTGAGCAGTTGGGCAAGATACCGTTCAAGCTGAAGCTTGAGCCCGAGCAGAATCCAACATCGTTCTGGTTCTGGCTGATCCTCTCCGAAGAAGATCGCGTGCACGCCGTCTTCAAGTTCGTCGAGCGGCTCCCCGGATTTGCCTTCACGGGCGCCAACATCGTGACCGACGCCGCCACCGGCGAAGCGAGCCTCGCCTCCACGGGGCAACCGGCCGTGCTGGTCAGCCGGGCGGAAGAAGCAGGCTCGCAGTTGGCACCTTCACTGCTGATCCAGGGCACCCCCGAGAAGCCAGCCAGCCTCCGCTTTACGCCGGACACCGACTCCACCGAAGGGATCGTGACCGTTGGCTTCGACACGCCGGCGGTGGTGTTTGGCAACTCCAGCATCGGCTTTCACTGTCCCGCCCTTGTCATCGACGACAGCCAGGAACATGCTGGTCCTGGGAGCGGTGCGCCCGCACTGTCTCCTCCACTCGATCACATCGACGCGGACAACAAGACCTGGCGCGGGATACTGGCGCGCCAACTGAACTTCTACCTGCCTCGCGACATGCCCTTCTTTGGCGGGCAGCCGATCAAGGGATACCTGGCCATTCCCACCGGCCCCGGTGGCATCCAGCTTGTGATGGAAACCAAGGTGCCGCCAAAGGCGGCGATCGAGCAAGCTTCGGCGCGACCAGGTTTCAGCATCCGGATCGAATGCATTGATCCAACCGCCAGGGGATTCTCGGGCCTGGTCCCAACGTTGATTTCGGCCAGCATGGACCTGCCTCTCAACGGCCGGTCCGTGCCACTCGAACAGTTGGGGGATCTCACCTTCCTGGCCGGCGAACCGGTTCGCGTGACAGCCACGTTCGCGCGCGATCCGGCCAACGACCCGGGCAATATGCGGATGACGCTGGGGCTTTCGTCGCAGGGTCCGGCGGGGCTGGTCATGGTACAGACCGACGACAATGCCGGGGCGTTGGCGCCCGCCAAGGTGTTCAACACGGCAGCGGCGATGGCGACCTCACTGATTGCCAATGGTGACGTTCAGAACGATGGCGGCAAGTACCACTTGGCGGCCATCGCCGCGGCCGGCGCGGCCCTGTCGTCGTTGTTCGAGCCCGCCAGCCGCTTCGTGCTGCACGGTGCCGAAATCGAGTCCACGGGGCATGGTCTGCCAGTCGGCGAACGGATCTCGCTGAACCTCGATTACTCGGTGGCCGTTCGCGTCACGGCGCTCGGCGTGCCAGGCGGAGGGCTGTCAGTCAGCATGGTGCCCGACCAGCCCATGCGCATCCGGGTGCGTCGCGTTGCGATGACGATCGACATGCGCAAGTCAGGGCTTGGCATGTTCGATCTCGACTACGACCGGGCTGAGATGGAAATCGAGAATCCCGGCGCCTGGCAACTCGATGGCTTCGAACAATTGTTCGACGTTGTCGGCAGCCGGTCGGGCCGTGGTTCGGCCTGGATCGAGGTTGACCTGCGCTTCCGGCTCAACCTGGGGCCGGTCAAGGTTTCGGGCGTCACCATACGGGGCACGCTCAAGGATGGGCATCCTGTCGTCACCCTCACTGGTATCGCCGTGGGCATCGACCTGCCGGGCGTAATCGCGGGCCGGGGAGCGTTGCATCTGATTCCGGGCGGTTTCGAGGCGCACATTGCCGCGGCAATCGTGCCGATCCAGTTCAATGCCGACGCAACGGTGATCTACAGCGATCCAATGGTGTTCCTGGCGCTCGCGGCGGAGTTGCCGGCACCGCTGCCACTGGCCAATTCCGGACTCGGGCTGTTTGGCGTCTCCGGGATGTTCGGCGTGGCCGCCCAGCCCAAGCTGAGCGGCGAAGGCGATCCGGTGCTGCGGCAACTGCAGTGGCGCCATGAGCATGCGGAAGACTTCACCGTGGCCGCCGGCAACATGTTGTTCGGCATCGGTGCCGCCGTGGGCACGTTGCCCGATCTTGGCTTCACCTTCGGGGCGAAGGCCGAGATCCTGATCACCGTCCCCGACGTCTCGGTGCGTGGCGCGCTCAATGGCAGTGTGATGCGTCCACGGCCGAAGATCACCGATCCAAGTTTTCCGCCGGTTCGTGGCGTGAGTTGCCTGGGCTTTATCGGGGTCGATGCGCGCGCCGTGGATTTCGCGGTGATCGGCTCGATCGATTTCAAGCCGTTGCTGGAGATCCGGCTGCCGCTGGTTGGCCACTATCCCGTGGCGGGCGATACGAGCGACTGGTACACCTATCTGGGTGCCGACGGCTACGACGGGCAGGGTCGCAAGATCGGCCCGGTGTCGCTCAAGGTATTGCCGGACATCCTCGGATTCGGCGCCGACGCATACCTGATGGTTCGCGGCAAGGGCATCCTGCGCTGGCCCGTGCAGGCGCCGTTCATCGACTACGACCACGGCTTTGTCATCGCCGTCGGATTTTCGGTTCATCAGAATTTCGGGCTGCGGCCCATCGCCTGGGCGCAGCTCTATCTGGGTTTGGATCTGCTGCTCGTGCCCAGCCCGCTGACCTTTGCCGGTCTGGGTGGGGCCAACGGGGCATTGCACCTGGGGCCGTTCGCGCTTGGCGTGAGCGCCGACGCGAAGTTCATTGCCGTGGCGCAGGACGTCTATCTATGGGTACGTGTCACCGGCCGTATCGAGCTCTTCTTCTTCGATATCGAGGGTTCGGTGACCATCACCTTCGGCGGCGATGAAGCAAAGCCGTTCCTGCCGCCCGCGGATCAACACCCGCTCGACAGGTACGAGTCATTCCAGAACGAGCGGCGGCGGGTCGGGTCGACTCCGGTGCTGACCGACGACAGCTATCGTGTCATTGGCCACCTTGTCGAGGATCCGGCGAACGTCACAGACGAGGTTCGCGTCTGGCCGGATGTGCTGATCTCCATCCCATTCGCATTCGCCCCAGACGTGCTACCCGGTGCGGATGACCAGTTCTTCGGCGTGAATGGCCCGGGCAAGCCATATGCCGGCAAACGCATCGGGTCGGAACTGCTGCGCTACTGGTGGCAGCTCAAGGACGTGGCGTTGTTCGATGTCACCGACGAGGTCGATCCCCGGGTGGGCGGCACGCGGGTCGGCACACGGTTGCCGGCGCGCTGGCAGGTGCCGCGCGGCGCGACGGACGCCACGGAGCTGCTGCTGTTCAGCACGGTGGGCGACCTGTGGGTCAACCGTCGCGCAGATGCCGGCAAGGACGTTGGCAACCCGATCGGCACCACAACCGACTTCTGCACGGCCCGCCCGGAGGCACGCCCGGCATGGGCCATCGGCTACCTGGCGCGGCGATTGACCGCCGGCTACCACTTGCCGCAGTCACCGTCCGGCAACGACCCGCTATGGAGCCGGGTCGAATCCGAGATGCATCACTTCGGAATAAACGAGAACGGCAACGAGACACCGCTCGACCGCGCTTATGGCACGCATCCCGGTTTCTCATTGAGCGCCGCGCGGCTAGTGAGATTCGAAGCGCCGCAAGACCTGGGACTCGAGCGGAGCTTCGACGGTGCCATTGTCGCGCCGACGCTTGGGGTGCCCCCCGACCTGAAACTCGCGGAACTGATGGAATCCGGCGCGTTCGTCGAGCAGCGCCTGCACCTGGACCTGCCCGAAACCATCACGCAAGGTCTGCTTGTGGTGTCTGGAGACCGCCGCATATTCGAGCATGGGAACCGGTTCGTAGGCGTCTCGGTAAGGAGCGCCACGGGCGCCACCTGGGAAGGTCCCAAGTTTCTTGGCACGGTGGATGATCGCGACGTTTTCAGCTTTGCACAGCCCGGCGCCTCCGCGACAAATCGAGTGATCGTCAACTGGCCAATCAGTGCCACGATCGCGGTGCTTGGCCTGCGCGGCGTGTCGAGCGTCGCGGCCGAGGCCGCTGCCCAGGCGCGCGCCGCCATCGACGACCTTGCCGAACAGTTGAGCCGGGCCAGGCAAGACGGCCCGAAGCTGACGATGCTGCCGCTGGAACTGCACCGCCGAACCATTCTCCAGCCCGGGCGCATCTACCGGCTCGACATCGACATGCTGTGGTCTGGCGAACGGTACGATGCGGGGCAGAATACGCCCGCGGACTCACGCCTGGATCAGGCGAGCTACCAGCCGCCGGGCACAGCCGGGGCGAACACGCCGACACTGCGGCAACTGTTCTTCGGCACGGCCAGGAAGCAGGAAAGCGTGCAGCTCGTCAGCGGCAAGAAGGGCTTTGCAGACTTCCTCTTCAAGCGGCAGAACGTGTTCGTGCCGCAGATGCTGGAGCGCTACCTCGCTGGCTACGAACCGGGCCAGAGTGACCAATGCCGATTCCGCGACGACCCCATCGCGGCCCACTTCACGCAAAGCCACGTACCGGCCCTTGCCAATAGCTACGGTTTTGCCGTGTCGACCGCGGTGAGGCGCATTGACAGACCGGGCGAGCCGCATGCGCGGCCAATCCTGCTGGCGCCGGTCTGGAGCTTCGGCAAGCTGCGGGAATTCCTGTCGCCAGTCGACCAGGTCAGGTTCGACGCAATTATTGCCGCGCCGTGCGCGCAACCCTTGCCGGGCGCCACGGCAACCGCCGCCACCACGCTCGATCCTGAGGCCTGGTATGAGGCCTATGTCACGGCCAATGTGGATGGCAACCCGACGGGGCGCCTGCCAGGCGTCACGTTCAAGACGTCTCGGTGGCGCACGCCGGAAGACATGCTTTCATCTCTGGGTTGGCAGGTGATCGCACCGGTGGCCATGCCACCCAAGGACGTACTGGCCGGTGACCTTGCGGTTGTCGGCGCGGCCATTGGTGGCGGCGCGGTGATCGATGACGATGACCAGGCCTTCCAGAGTGCGCTCGCCAGCCTCGGTCTGGACGGCTGGCCGGTCGCGGAAGCGCCACGGCAAAGCCGCATCTGGATACGGCACCAGATGGGCGCCTGGCACTTTGCCGGCTTGATGCTGGAGTCGCCCGAGCCCATCCACCGGACGGGACGGCTGGAGTTCGACGGTGCGGCGCTGACGCTCGAAGGCGGACCGCCGGTGACGTTCGACATTCGCCGGCGCGATCGTTCAGGTTCCCGGCTGCTGTTTCTGACGTCGTCGCCGTTTGCGGTACCGGCACCGCCGCAGCAGGCTTTCCTCGTCCTCCGGTCCAGGCAGCAACACGTGGCCAGGGTGATGTTGCCGGAGGCTCCCGGCTTTGCGGAGGACCCCTGATGCCATCGATCCGAGCACCGTCCGAAATACTTTCGGCGTTCTCCTTCGCCGTGGAGCCTGACGGCGACAAGGACCTGCAGGCGGGCACGCATGTGCGGGTTTTTTCCGGCCTGGGCGCGAGCTTTCCGGTCGGCCCGCTGATCGTCAGGGGGCTGGATCTCCAGGGCGAGCGACGCGCTTGCAGGCTTTTCACGCAGGACTCGAAGGGCCTGCCAACTCCTTCGCAATTTGGTGACGATGGCGTGCTCGAGGTCACATTGCTGCTGTCGGACCCGCCAAACCTCATGACGTCCTCCATCGAGATCGACGAGGGCGCGGGCACCATCAAAGCGGCGGCGATGCTCGATCAGCATGGCCGCACCATCTGCGTGCGCGATCAGGGTCCGTTCGTATTTTCAGGACCGCTATTCCACAAGCTGAAGGTTTGGGGGTCTGGAACCTTGCGCATCATCCAGCGGATGATTCCCCTGGCCATCGTTGAGGAACTGCAGTTCGACCGCGAATCGATCCTGGCGACGCTGGCATTGCCGATCAAGGGCGATTTTCCCTGGTACCTGGGCATCCAGGATCGTGAGGCGGGGATGCTCAGGGTGGAGCGCGGTGCGCCGCTGCGCATGAATCCGATGGACCGCCCGTTTGGCAACCTCGAAAGCGTTTCGGCCGGCGATGAAATCGAGCGCGTCATCGCCTCGCTACGTTCGCTGCATGTGGAGGGCGGCTTCGACGCGCTGATCGAGCGGCTGGTCAGCACCAAAAAGCCACCACCGTGGGAACAACGGGAGCGCATGCTAGCCATCGGCACCACTCCCGCCGGGGACCGGCCGCAGCACGTCGAGCTGGACCGGCTCGGCACGCTGCAGCTTGCGGCAGCCGACCCCGGCGTTGCACGGTACCTGGGCCTTGCCGACCGTATCGACTCGCTCCCGGGCAATCGCTGGTCGACGCTGGCATTGTTCGGGCTGTTCGCCGTGTCGGTCGATGAGTTCTCGCAGTACGGGCTGGACCTGTCGGCCATCAGGGGCCACACGCCAACCAGCAATTTCGTCAAGGTCTATGCCCAGACGCTCAGTACTGCAACCGGTACCGACTACGGCCTCGCCGTGGAAAAGATGGCGACTCGGGTGATGGGGGACGGCCTGGTCATCGCGCCGCTGATGCTGATGATCGATCCGGTGCCGCCCTGGCTGCCTCCGGTCGTCCCTTCCCCGCAGGTCTTCCAGGTGCGCTGGCAAGGCTTGAGTGATACCCAACCCAGTCGCCTTTACCGGGCGAGCTTTGCGTTCGAGAACCTTCCGCTGGTGTCCCAGTGTGCGCTGGCAAGGCTTGAAGACCAGCAATGGGTGTCGCGCAACGATTGGCTGGACGGGTTGACGCGCGCCGCGCCGCGCCTCTTCGGCAAGGAGCGCGACGCGAGCCCGCGCATCACCGAGATAGGCGGGAACTCTTCCAGCCTGGAACCGCAGGCATTGGAAACGGATCATGACATCGACGCAGGCACCAACCAGACGTCGTTCGCGGTATGGGGTTCGGATTTCTTTGGCCGCTTCCCGGAAAAGGCGGCCTCCTTTTCCACAGCGCCCCCACCGCGTGTGCAGCCGCCAGAACCCGTATTGCGCTTCCACGTTGAAAGACTCGCCGGAGACATCCTGCCGGGCACGTCGCCCGGTGTGGTCAGTGTCAGGATTGCCGTGCCCGCGCGGCTTCCCGAGCCCGATGGCTTCTCGCCTTCGCAGATGGAACACGCAGGGAGCGCGACAGTCGTCCCACGGCTTGACGACCTGCCTGCCGGCGCCTTCGACATTGCCTCGATCCAGCTTGGCATCGGCACCCTGGACGATCCACCGATCGACGTGTCCAACCCCGGCACCATCGAGCACACGCTCGCGATTCCGCCAATCGCCGACGCGATCACCACCTTCTCCCTGCTGGGGCAGTACACCGATACGCAAGGCAACAAGTCAGCGGTGGCACGCGCGGCATTCGAAGTCCGGAACTTCAGGTCGCACACGTTGCTGAAAACCGGCGTGGGGCTGTTCTGGTCGAGCGAACCCGGCCCGGCACCCGAGGTGGAGCTGAAACTGCGTTGGAACGCGACGGATGGGTCGCGGTACCGGGTCTATCTTGCCGACCAGGCGGCGATGCAAATTACCGAGGCAGAGCTGGGGGAGGATCCGCCGGGGGCCACGTCCCGTGGCCTGGTGGCGGTGAAGGGGGCCCACCTCGAAGGCGTCAAAAAGCGTTTCCGGCTACTCACCGACCCGCCAGTGGTTGCGCAAGGCGGGGGCGCCGGGCTGTCCATCCATCTGCCACGCAGCCTTGAGACGGTGCAGTTCGTGCGTGTGGTGCCGCTCGGAACGGATGGCGAGGAAGCGGACTTTGGCAAGTGCGGCATCGTCGCGGTTGCAGTGCCCGAAAGCCGCCGGCCGGCCGCGCCCAGGCTGGATGCTGACATCGACCAGCAGACGGGCAAGGTATCGCTCACGGTTTCCACCGACGCGGTGGACGAAGTGATATTGAAGCGCGACGAACCAGGACTATTCCACCCGGGCCAGCGGGGCACGCAACCACCCGCCGCGACGATCCGGCGCGCGGTTGCCGGGGTGCCCGACCCCATATACGCGCGACAGGTGGGCGTTGCCGTCGCGATGGTCCGCGCGGCTGCCACGGGCCACTACGTTGCCTCGTTTTCCGACGACAACGCGGGGCGTGGGCTGGAGCCTTATGTGCGCTACGTGTACTGGGCAGAGTGGCGCATGCCGCCTGAACGACGGCTGCCTGCTGCCTATGATGAAGTGGCGAGCGAGATCGTGCCGGTGGCCCCCTCCGGTAGCCAGGATCAACCCAGGCCAAAGAGTTCGCCATCGGCCCCACGCACGGTCATGCACGTGCCACAAGCCGCGCCGGCGGCGCCGGACGTTGCGGCGATGCATGTCGCGCGGCAGCCCGGCCCATCGCCCGACACGCTTGTATTGCAGATTCAGGTGGATGACCCGCCCCGGGCGCACAAGCTAGCCGTCGGCCGCTTCAGGCTGGCGGCGTGGACGAAGCGGGCCGATGGCCCGATCGAGCCGATACGCAACGCCGATGGCGTCGTCCTGGGGGGTGCCTGGCCCAGTATCGAAGGCGGAAGTCTCACCACGCAAATTCCTGCGCCGGGTGACGTCGCGGCAGAGCTGACCCTGATGGTGGCATTCGTCGATCCGCTGGATCGTCTCGGCGACGTGACCAGTATTCCCGTCCCGTAGCCGAGTCGGGGGCCCGGGTACCAGGCCACGGCCGGTAGGCCTGCAGTCGCGATCCCGCGACGCAAGACAAAGGAGTTGATATGCCAGGACACTTTTTGTTTACGGTGACGAAGATCTCGCCGGACGGCAGAACCTCGCGTGCGTTCGGGCTCAACGACGGCGGGGTCGTCGTGGGAGACGTGGATGGCGATTTTCCCTGGGTCTTTTCACCCGGGGGCGTGGGACGGCAGCTCCAAGCCTTGCCGACCAGCGCCGGCAAGGGCGTGGCGCTCCGCGTCAACAACGCCGGCGCTATCGTGGGGCAATGCGACGCGATCGTATTCGACAATGCCTTCAATCCCGCTAGCACCACGCAGGGCACGCGCGCCGTGCTCTGGGCCAATGCGGCAACAGCGCCAAAGGACTTGGGAACGTTGTTGCCGACGCCTCCGCTCGGGTTTCCCGCCAATACGTTCTTCGGCAGCAGCAGGGCCAATGACATCAACAATGCGGGCCATATTGTCGGCGACTCGGAAGTGGCCCCGGGGCTCGAGCACCCGTTCTTCCTCGATGGCACGGCGGTAGGCATTCCGTTGGCCATGCGCGATCTGGATGTGTTCATACCCTTGAACCTCAGGCCGGTCTTCTTGCCAAGACCCGGCAGTGCAAGCGCACTCAACGACAACGGCGACATCGCCCTGGATGCGGCCATTGACGATGCCACCGGCATCGTCGCCCAGGCCTTTCTGCTGAATAACATTCTGGGGCCGGCAATTCCCTTCATCACGCTGCTTCAGGCCCTGCCAAGTGGTCTTGGACCAACGCTGCGCCATTCCGTCACGGCCGACCTCAATATCAACAAGGACGTCGTGGGTGCCTCGTTTGACGGCGCTCATCCCGCCGTGGTCCCGCCCCTGAATCCGCGCGCGACCTTCTTCCGCATCCCGCCGCCGGCGGCCACCGTTCCGATTCCGGTCATTTGCCGGGCCTTGGGGATCAACGACGCCGGCGCCATCGTGGGGAGTATTGGCTCTCCGACTGCCATTGTTTCGACTTCGAACGAGCGCGGTTTTCTGATTGACCCGGCGCATGGTGGCTTTCATGCCGATCTGAGCCTCGGCACGCCGGGTTTCACGATCCTGCGCGCAACCGGCATCAACAACAACGGCCAGATATCGGCCATCGCATTCGACCAGAACCAGCAAATTGAAGTGGGTGTGCTTCTCACGCCGTAGTGCGCCCGTTTTGAAACTGACGAGTCCAAGCGCCGCCGTCGCAATCGAAACGAATCGGAGGAGAATCCATGCAGAGCATGCAGCCACAGCATTGCTTCCTGCCCCAGGGCGCCATTCCGGCGCGCACGGCGTTCACCGAAGGCAATGCGGTGAATGCATCATGCCGGGAAACCGGCACCTTAGTTATTCCGAGCTTTGACACCACGACCATCCGGCCGTGGCGTTTTTTTGAATTGCATTCACGATGCAGACGGTCTCTGCCACCCTCGTAGAGGTGTCCGGTGTGCTACCCGAAGGGGCCATTCGAGGGCGAGTCGCAACTGTCCGCTGCTGGCCGGGCGCGGCCATTGGCCGTAGCCACACGCGGGCGCGCCGGAGTGCATGCTTACCAGAGCGCAGGCATGAGACGACGGCCGCCGAGCGTCGCTCGAAGGCAAGCGGGGACAGACATCGGCCGACTCCTGAAGCCTCACACATCGACCACCCGACTGGTGGTCCGCACCTAGATGCTCTTGGAGATTTCTGAAAGGCGAACCTCTTCAAGTGAACTTAGCCACGCCGCCTCCGCGGACGCCATCGCGTTGCAGAGAACCCGATTGACCGCCGATTCGACAGGGCAAGACAAGTTGTCTTCAGCAAGGCCGATCGCAAATAATCCCCTGTGCTCGATGGCGATGTAGATGTCTCGAGCTGTGAGCTGATCAAGCTCACACGAGAGGGCCCACCCCCCTCCAGGCCCCGGTACCGAATGGACATAGCCAGCCTGACGAAGCGCTGCCATCGTGCGTCGAACAAGGACCGGATTGGTATGCAACATCAACGCAATCGTCTCCGATGTCGTAGTGCCGCCTCGAAGGTGCATGTGAATCAACACGTGAAGTAGCCGGGCCAGCCTGATGTCGCGTTGCACGTCGTAAATCTCCCTTAACCGTAACGTCTGAAGTTACGATATTATACCGGCGTTCGTATATCTGTCAGGACGCCTATGATCACCGCCGCCCAGCACTTCATTGACGCCAATGGAATCCGCCTTCATGCCGTCGAAAGCGGCAAAGGACCGCTTGTACTGCTTCTCCACGGCTTTCCGGAAACCTCGCATGTCTGGAGACATCAACTGGCGGCGCTTTCCGATGCGGGCTTCCGCGCAATTGCGCCTGACCTACGCGGCTTTGGCTTAAGCGATTGCCCAGCGAAGATGGAGCAATACACCACAATCGACGTGATCGGCGACTTGATCGGTCTTCTGGACTCAGTGGGAGAGCGGCGCGCAGTGGTTGTGGGCAATGACTGGGGAGCCACCGTCGCATGGCAAGCCGCAACGCTGCGGCCAGACCGCTTCCGTGCGGTCGTCGCGCTGGGGGTGCCGCTGATGAACCGGGCGCCGATGGCACCGAGCCAGCTTTTTCCGCAAACCGATCGGATGTGGTTCTACACACACTATTTTTCGCAGCTCGGACTTGCCGAAGCCGAACTCGAGCGAGATGTTGAAAGCTCCCTGCGCAAGATCTACTTCTCGGCATCAGGTGACGTCGGCCCTAGAGATGAGAGGAGTCCAAATCCTTTTGGGCTTGTGAAGCGACAACGCGGATATCTCGATGAATTGCACGATTTCTCGTCGCTACCGGCCTGGCTTGCCCCCACTGATCTGGATGCTCTCGTACGAGCATTCCTACATTCGGGTTTTCGAGGGGGATTGAATTACTACCGCAATCTCGACCGAAACTGGGAACTGCAGGCGGCGTTCGAGGGGCGGACATTGGAAGTCCCGTCGCTTTTCCTGGTCGGCGAGCGTGACACGGGGTTGTCGATACCGGGCATGATGGACATCATTGATGCCATACCCGAGTTGGCGCCACATCATCGTGGCTCGCACGTTGTGCCGCACGTGGGGCATTGGCTCCAACAGGAGGCGCCGGCTCATGTCAATACTCTTCTGATTGACTTCCTTCGTCGCCTCTAAGTGATTCGATGCCGCACTAGCCGTCCCCATTGCCTTTTGGCTCACGGCGGATCTTAGTTGGTGAACGGCGCCTTGCGACTGCAGATTCAACTGGTCGATGCAACACACTTAAAGCTGCGCAAGCAGGCAGGTGCCAGGCATTGGCCCGGCAAGCTTCACTCTTCACCGTCCCGATTGTGCTAAGACGCACTGTCGTGGTTACGCTCGCTTTCACGATACAAAAAATCTGAGAAGTGCGACAAACAATTCGGATTCATCCGATGGTGCCAAGCTGGCGCTGCGCTACGAGCGCAAGGGCATCAGCTACTTGCCGATGCCTGTACTGGAAGGCACGGTGTGGCTTGCGCCTAACGCTGGCTTCGTCAAGCTTTCCGGTGCGCCGCTGGTGGGCGTGGACATGGTGACGGCGGAGACAACCGGCATTGTCGCCTCGAACTGATTCCGCATGACATGCGCCATGCCGCCTTAACACGGCGGGATGGCGCGGATCGTTGAGCGGCCGCCGCTACCTGCGTACTCAAAAGATGTAGGGAATAAATCGGTAGCGCACCCGGGCGCAATAGGCGCGGTACGTCGGATCCTGAGATAAAAGACGCTCTTCCCGAATGATCCGCGCAATCTGCAGGCAATACAGGCCGGCAAAGACCAGCAGGTTTTGCAGACCGAAGTTGGTTAGCACGAAGCCTACATGCGCGACAAAATAGGCCGCATATATGGGATGCCGCATGAACCGATACGCGCCGCTAGTCACGATTCCCCGATTGGCCGGCAGGATGCCGAACGAGAATCGTAGCGACAGCTTTGCGTAGATCTGCCAGATAAAGCTGACGATCTGCAGCGCGACCCCAATGATCTCGGGAATCAACTGCGATCCTGGCGCAAGATTGATACCAAGAAAGTAATAGGTTGCGCCGAGCGAGCAGAGTATGGCGGTGGGATGCCAGTCTCGCTTGTAAGGGATCCGGGCCAGCAAGGCCAGACAAACGACAACGGCTTCGCCTATGACGATGAAAAGTAGCGTGAAGCGCGTTGGGTCCGCAAGCCAATGATTGAACGCTGCATAGGCAAAGGCGGTGAACAGGGACGCGCAGGCAATCCTCAGGCAGACTTCCACGGCGAGATCTCGCAAGCCGATGGTGGGTGTCTCCACAAGCGAGCTGATATCGGCAGGCAACGATTCGTTCATGACAACCCCCTTCCGTACGTCGCCGCACGGTTACCCAGTCTTGTTAATTTTTACGGTGCGGTCGCGAGCCCGGTGCGCCACACAGATTTGCACCGATTCTTCACGACGATCATCTTGTCTTCCGTGCGAGACCACACAGTTTGCGGGGCAGTTACCGCCGCCCTGCATCGGGTTGGGAGTGTGTCTTTAAGTCACCTGGCGGCTATACCTTGCATGATCGCTGGGAGGAAACCCGCAACGGTGAACGCATCCGCGTTTCCCCCAAGATCCGAGAGAGCCTTCCCCGGAAATCGGCGACGAACTTCCTTTTGGCCCGTTCAGAAGGCCTCGTTGATCTGGAAGTAGACGCCCTTGGTATTGCTGCCGACGCCCACGTCGAAGCGCACATTGACGCGCGGCTTGAATTCGAACCGGTAGCCCACGCCAAGATTGGGCGGCCAGTGCGCGGACGTCAGCGCGCCGGGATTGGGCGCGATTGCCCCGGTGCCCGCCCAGAACACCATGCCCTGGCGCCCGACGATGTGCCAGCGGTATTCCACCTGGGCGGTCAGCATGGCCTTGTCGCGGTACTGGCCCGTGAAGTAGCCGCGCATGCGCCGGTTGTCGCCGAGCTTGGACATCATGCTCCAGGGCACGTCGCCCCAGTTGAACTTCCCATAGATATCGAACGCCAGCACATCGCGCTCGCGCATGCGGAAGTACTTGTCGTAAGTAATTTCCAGCGATTCGAAATCCGAGTCGCTGCCAATGGCGCGGCGGTACACGGTGCCATTGAGCAGCAACGCCTGACCCTGGTACGGGTTTGGCAGGAAGTCGCGTGTGTCATACGAGAAATGCGCGGTGAGAGCGCTGCTGAGCACGCGCGTGCCGTGCGGGTCCGTCGCCAGCGCGCTATTGGCGCCACGCTGTAGCTGCGTGGCATCGTCGTACTCGAAATCGTAGCCGCCGCCCACGTAGATATTCGGGCGCACCCGCACCATGACGCGGGGCTGAAACACCACGCCACGCCGCGTGTAGTCTTCCTTGTTGGCGTTGTCGATCGCATTGTTATAGCCGATGCCCCAGTACGCGGTTGGCATGCTGATCAGCGCGCCACTGAAGACAAAGCGATAGCTATCGTCGGCAAAAAACGTGTTGTTGTCCGCGCCGATGCCGAACGCACCCGAGGTGGTCAGAAAGCCGTGCAGATTCAGCGTGGATAGCTGCGTGTCCTTCTCTGCGTTCTTTGGCTTGTACAGGCCGATGGCGGCGGCACCCACGCCCAGCCCCATTTCGGGGTTGTAGAACGGCCCCGGCAGTACACCCCAGTCGATCCCGTGGCTGAGGTCTACCTCCTTCGACGCGCCGAGCTTGTTGAGCACCTTGTCGATCCAGCTCACATGCTCGGGCGCCGGCGCATGTTCCGGCTCCGCCGGTGTCTGCGCGCCCGCGCTGGCCATGTACGTGGCGATCAGCAACAGCGGGAGCGGTGCGGCGCGCATGGTGGTCAGAACCGGAAGAACCCGGTGGCGATGACGTTGTTGCGGTTGTATCCGTAGCCGATCTCCAGCAGCAGGCCGATGCTGCGGTTGATCGTCCAGCTTGCGCCGAAAGACCCGCTCCAGTATCCCGTCACGTGTTCGCCGATCTGGTAGTTCAGGCGCGCCGTCTGGCCGTCGGTATCGGGCAGCGGCACATCGAAATGGCCGGTAATGGTGGCGCGCGTGCGGAAATAGGTGGCACCCACATACGGCGTCAGAAGCCCCAGCCCGTGCCCGAGCCGGATGTTCCAGCCCACGCGCGGTCCGATGTTGATCGACTTGACCGGGGTGTCCGACATCGTGATGTCCGCCACGGTGTACGTGACCGGCAACGAGAAGAACAGCTGTTTATAGGTGCCGACCAGCGTGAAGCCGCCGCCGTAGGTATGACCGCTGTAGTTGGCGTGCTGGGTGGGCAGCTTGATCGGCTGCCCGCACGCGGCGCGCGGCCGGCGGCCACCGCAGCCGATGTTGATGCCGAAAAAGCGTTCCAGATCGGTCAGCGAGGAGAAATTGATATCGATCGATCCGCTGCCTTGCACGTTGCCGACGATGCCGTACACGTTCATGAACGGAAATAGCCAGGCCCCGAACTGAACCTGATTCGATGCGTTGTGAATGCGCGATTGCTGGAACTGGACGAAATCCGCCGACCGCAGCGCATTGCTGCCCACCGACACCTGCAGGTCACTGAGCAGATAACGCTGATATCCGTTGTAGTACGAGTAGCCGATGTCGTAGGGATTGGGCAGGTTGTAACCCTTGTCGATCACGCGCTGGGCGAAGAACGGCAGCGCGCGGTCCCACTGTGCCGGTTCCGCTGGTGCCGGCTCCGCGGAGCCAACCGGGCCGACGATGCCCCGATACGGTCCCGACTGTGTATCCGGCGATACGGTGGCCGCCGCCGCGCCGCCGCGCCGCCGCGCCGCCACTGCCGCCGGCCGTCCAGGCGTCCGCGCCACGGGGCAGGGAAAGGCCCAGGCACAGGACGATGGATAAGGCGAACGGCGTCATTACCCGCAGGAAAGCCGGCGTGTCGCGGTGGGGGCGGCGGATTCGCGGGTCGCTTTGGCTGCCAGCAGCGGTCATGGGGCGCGGCGATCTCGGCGTTCAGTCGAAGTGGGTTCGATGTTCCCCGATTGATCGCCAGGGCCGAAGTGAATGTTTTCGTACGCCGAGTTAGGTGAAACAGGTGCTGGCAGCGGCTTTCCCGTGGAGTATTCTTGCGCCATTGCCAACTCACGGTTGTGAATAAACCGCAACGATCATGGACAGGGCGCGCGTATTGACACTGTTTCTGGGCGTGGTGCGTGCAAAGAGCTTTGCCCGCGCCGCCGTGGAAGCCGGGGTCACGCCACAGGCCGTCAGCAAGGCCGTGCGAACGTTGGAAGAAGACCTCGGGGTGCGGCTGCTGCACCGCACCACGCGCAAGCTAAGCCTGACGGACGAAGGCGCACGCCTTTTCGAACTGGCCGACCCCGGCCTGCGTCAGTTGGACGAGGCGCTGGCGCAGGTGCGCAGCGCCCGGAGCGAGGACGACGGCCTGATCCGTCTGACTGCCCCGCCGTCTGTTGGCGCGCATGTGCTGGTGCCGCTGATGCAGCAGTTCCGCGAGCAGTATCCAGGCGTCACGTTCGACCTGCAGCTCAGCGATCTCTTCACCGATCTGGTCGAATCGCGCATCGACATCGGCTTTCGCTCGGGAACCAGTCCTGGGCAGAACCTTGTGGCGCGCCGTCTGTACGACCTGCCGATGGCGATCTGCGCGGCGCCGTCATATCTGCAGCGTCATGGCGAACCGAAGACGATCGACGAACTGGTGCGCCATGTCTGCACCGGCTTTCGGCGGCCCGTCACGGGTCGCATGGTTCCCTGGGAACTGAACGTCGATGGCGACCTGGTCTTTCAGGATGTGCCAGCCGTGGCCACTTTCAACGACGTGCAGACGGAAATTGCCGCCGTGCGCGCGGGCATGGGCATCGGGCAGTTGTCGACGTTCCTGGTGCACGACGATATCGAGTCGGGACGGCTGGTGCCCATCCTGCGGCAATTCGACAGCAACAACGTCGGCTTCTACATGTACTACCCGCACCGCACGCATATTCCCGTCCGCGTGCGCAGGTTCATCGATTTCGTGATGGAAGCGGCAGGGCGACCGTAAGACCCGCCCGTTTGATCACCGCTTCCGGCGCGGCCGGCTACCTGTCGCGCAGCCGCAGCACCACGCGGTCTCCTACGGCCTGCACGACGGTGACGAGCGCGATCAGGATCACGATGACGACCGCCATGACCGTCGTATCGAAACGCTGGTAACCGTAGCGGATGGCGAGGTCGCCGAGTCCGCCGGCGCCAACCGCGCCAGCCATTGCCGAGGCGCCGATCAGCGAAACCACCGTGATCGTGAAGCCCCCGACGATGCCGGGCAGTGCTTCCGGCAGCAGCACGTGCAGCAGGATATGCCGGCGCCGGCAGCCCATCGCTTGCGCGGCCTCGACCAGCCCCGCATCCACTTCACGCAGGCTGACTTCAGCGATGCGCGCAAAGAACGGCGTGGCGCTGATGGCCAGCGGTACCACGGCCGCCCAGACGCCAATTGTCGCGCCGACGACGAGGCGCGTGAACGGCAGCAATGCCACGAGCAGCACGATGAACGGCGTCGCGCGGAAGCCGTTCACCACGCCGCCCAGCACACGGTGCAGCCTGGGCGCCGGGCGCACGCCGCCAGGCGCGGAGACGACGAGCACGAGTGCGAGCGGTATGCCAGCCAGCGCGGCAATCGTCGCCGAGGCACCGACCATCGTCAACGTATCGAGAAATCCTTGCCAGAGGCGTTCAATGAGAATCGGCGACATAGCCAAGCGTGCGGAAGGTTTGGGGAGGGATGGCGGCATGCGCGCCGGGCAGCGATACCAGCAGACGCCCCTGCGTGTGGCCCTGAATGCGATCCAGGCTCGCATGCAGCAGATGAACATCGCTGCCAAGCGTGGAGGTCAGCGCTGCCAGGCCGGGTGGGCCAGCATCGCCGGCGTAGTGGAGTTCGGCGATGCATCGGTACGCGCCCGTCGATGGCGGCGCCGTCAGCAGCCGCGCCGCGATATCGTCGGGCATGCCCGGCGCCAGCGGCGCAAGCAGCGCCTGGGTGGCGGCGTGGCGCGGGCTGCCGAAGACCTGCCAGACCGGCCCGGTTTCGGCGATCGTGCCCTGGTCCAGCACCAGCACCTGGTCGCAGATTTCCCGGATCACGCGCATTTCGTGCGTGATCAGCACGATGGTGATGCCAAGCCGTTGATTGATGTCGCGTAGCAACTGAAGGATCGACTGCGTGGTTTCCGGGTCCAGCGCCGACGTCGCTTCATCGCAGAGCAGGATCTCGGGGCGGTGCACCAGCGCCCGCGCAATACCCACGCGCTGCTTCTGGCCGCCGGACAGGCGGCGCGGATAAGTGTCCTGCCTGTCCTGCAGCCCGACGAGCGCCAGCACTTCGTCCACGCGCCGCGCAATGACGTCGCGCGGCACGCCGGCAACCTTCAGCGGGAGCGCGACGTTCTCGCGCACGGTCTTCGCGGACAGCAGATTGAAGTGCTGAAAGATCATGCCGATCCGGCGCCGCAGTGCCACGCGGCCGTCATCGTCCAGCGTGGCGATGTCCTGGCCGTCAACCAGCACCTTGCCCTCGGTCGGTGATTCCAGCCCGTTGATCGTTCGCAGCAGCGAGGACTTTCCGGCACCGCTGCGCCCGATGATGCCAAAGATGCCGCCTGCGGGAATCTCCAGATCGATGCCGGCCAGTGCCTGAACCACACCGGCGCTGCTGGTGTATCGCTTCGATACCCGCTGGAACCGCACATGGCCGCCCGCCGGCCTTGCATGGCCCGAGACGGGATGCGTCACGGCGCGCGTATCGGCGCCCGCTGCCGTGGCGGATAGCGGGCTGCGGCGCAGCAGGGCAGTGAGCGTGGTCATGGGCGCTCCGTCGCGCTGGCCGTCTTGAGCCAGGGCAGGCTGTAGAGCTTGTCGTTGTTGGCGTATGACGCGCCCAGTTGCTTGCGAACCGCCGCGGAGTCCTGGTAGATCTTCACGAAGCGCGCCACGCGCGGGTCCGCTGCGTTGTCTTCGCGCGCGACGAAGCGGATGGCAAAGTAGGTGTCGTCGATGCCCGAGTACAGCAGACCGGCGCCAGCCACCTGTGGCTTGCCGGCGTTGACGAAGTGGGCCGGATAGCCTTGAGCCAGATCCACGTCGTCAAGCGCGCGCACCAGCTGCGGGCCTTCCACCTCGATCAGCTTCAGCTTCTTCGGGTTGGCGACGATGTCATTGACGCTACCCTTTGCACCCACGCCGTCGCGCAGCTTGATCAAGCCGGCCTTCTGCAGCAGCAACAGACCGCGTCCCTGGTTGACCGGGTCGCTGGCCACGCCCACGCGCGCGCCTTCCTTCAGTTCGTCAAAGCGTTTGATGCGCGTCGAGTACAGCCCGATATTGGGCAGCACGCCGGTGGCCACGCTGCGAAACTTGTAGCCGCGTTCCTTGACGGCGTTATCGAGAAAGGCCTGGTGCTGGAAGTAGTTCAGGTCGAGGTCGCCCGCCGACAGTGCAACGTTTGGCGTGGTCCAGTCGGTGAACTCCACCACTTTGACGTCCAGCCCCTGTTTGCGGGCCTCGGCGGCGGCGACTTCAACGGAGTCGGCGAGCGCACCGGGTGTGACGCCGATGCGCAGCGGGGCGGCCTGGGCGGTGGAGATAACGGTCAGCGAGGCAAGCAGTGCGACAAGCGCGGAGGAGAGGAGGCGTTTCATTGGTTTTGTCTTGAGAACAGGCAGGGAGGATCGGTCAGGTGTGATCAGAGCTCGCGGAACGCGGCGGCGGCATGGCGCTGCGGCAGCCGGTCGCCTTCCGAGAAAAGTTTGTGCCGCAGCGTGCCATCGGCATATCCGGTCTTGTAGCGGCCACGGTCCTGCAGGGCGGGAACGACCAGATCGACAAAGTCCTCGTAGCTTTCGGGCACGACGGTACGGCTCAGGTTGAAGCCGTCGATGCCGGTTTCGTCGACCCACTCGGCCAGCGTGTCGGCCACCTGCGATGCGTCGCCGACGATTGCCGGATAGCGCCCGCCGAGTTCGAACAGGTCAAGCAGTTTGCGGCGTGTCCAGCCGTGTTGCGCGGCGGTCTTCGTGGCCGACTCGATGGCGTTGCCGCCGCCATAGTCGACAGGATCGTCCAGGCCGTAGCGTCCGAAGTCGACGCCGGTGCTGGCTGCAAAGTGGGCGAGGCCCGCCTCACGGCTCGCGTAGTCGCGGTATTCGGCGTGCTTCTCGCGTGCTTCCGCTTCGGTGCGGCCTGTCACCACGGCGGCACCCATGAAGACTTTCACGTCATCGGGGTGGCGGCCCGCAGCCGCCAGCTGCTCGCGCAGCGCGGCCACCGTCTTGCGTGCCGCCTCCTTGCTGGGTGGAGAGATGAACACGCATTCCGCGTGGCGCGCGGCAAAGCGCTGTCCCCGTCCCGAGCTGCCCGCCTGGAACAGTACCGGGGTGCGCTGCGGCGACGGCTCGGACAGGTGGTAACCATCGACCTTGTAATAGCGGCCCTGATGGTTCACCTTGCGCACCCTGGCCGGATCGGCGAACACCCGTGCGGATTTGTCGCGCAGGACGGCGCCGTCCTGCCAACTGCCTTCCCACAGTTTGTAGAGCACCTCCAGGTACTCGTCGGCGCGCTCGTAGCGCTCGTCATGGGGAAGTTGCGCGTCAAGGCCCATCGCGCGCGCCGCGCTGTCCAGATAGCCGGTCACGATATTCCAGCCGATGCGGCCACGGGTCAGGTGATCCAGGGTCGAGAAGCGGCGCGCCAGCAGATAGGGCTGCTCGTAGGTCAGGTTGACCGTGACGCCAAAGCCAAGGTGGCGCGTGGCGGCGGCCATTGCCGGCACGATGAGCAGCGGGTCATTCACGGGGAGCTGGACCGACTGCTGCAACGTCACGTCGACGTTGTTGCGATAGATGTCGTACACGCCGACGATGTCGGCAATGAACAGGCCGTCGAACAGGCCGCGTTCAAGCGTGCGCGCCTGGTCGATCCAGTAGTCGAGTGTGTTGTATTCGGCGGAGCGGTCGCGCGGATGCGTCCACAGGCCGTGATTGATATGCCCCACGCAGTTCATGTTGAACGCGTTGAGGAGGATGTGCTGCCGGGGCGGCCGATGGCGATTTGTCATCAGATCGCTCCATGCCGTGGCGGCAGCTTGTCGTTGAGATGGTAGTTGCCAATCGCGTGGTACTTCCACCGCACGGGGTCGTGCAGCGTGTGCGTGCGCGCGTTGCGCCAGAAGCGGTCGAGACCCTGGCTGTCGAGCGTGGCGGACGTGCCGCCAAGTTCGAATAGCCGTGTGCCCGCCAGTAGCGATGCGGTGGTGGTTGCCGCGCGGGCGGCGGCCACGGCGAGCGATGCCTGGGCAACGCTTTGCTCGTCGGATGCATGCTGCGCGGCATCGGTGACGTGGCCGGCGCGGCGCACCAATGCCTCGGCGGCGCGCAGTCTCACCTGCACGTCGCCGACATGATGGAGGGTCAGCGGATCGTCGGTCGCGCTGGAAACGGCGGCGTCGATCCACGGCCGCGCGTGGTTGCGCACGAACTGCAGCGTGGCGGCAAACGCGCCACGGCCGATGCCGAGGTCGATGGCAGCATGCAGCAGTTGCGCGAACGGGCCGATGGTCGTGGGCCGCTCGAACGACGCCAGGAAGGGAACCACCCAGTCCGCTTCGATCCGCACGTTTTCGAACGTGACCGATCCGCTGCCGGTCACACGCTGGCCGAAGCCGTCCCAATCGTCGGTGATGCTGACGCCTTCGGCCGTGCGGGGCACGAACGCGAGCCACGTAACGTCCCGGCCAGTCTCCTGTGTGGCGACGAGCGTCGGAATCCAGTGCGCGTACAGCGCGCCGGTGCAGTAAAACTTCTGGCCGTCGACGCGGAACCCATCGCCGTCAGGTGTGAGTCGTGTACGGCGTTTGAAATCCTTGTGGCCGATCTCCGCCAGCGCGTTGCCAAAGCGCTCACCGGCGAGCGCGCGTTGATAAAAGAACGCCTGTTGCGCGGACGTGCCGCCGACGCGCAACACTTCGAGCGCATAGAAATGGTTCTGCGGAATCTGCCCGAGCGAGCCATCCGCCGCCGAGATGATCGCGATGACTTCGGCAAGTGTCGCGCTGGAAACTCCGGCGCCGCCGTATTCGCGCGGTACGGTGATGGCCCACAGGCCGCTTTCGCTGAAGCCCTCCAGTTCTTCCCACGGCAGTAATCGCTCGCGGTCGCGTCTGGCGGCGCCAGGTGCGAATCGTGCGGCCAGGCGGTGCGCGATGGCGATGGCTTCAGCATCGTCCTTGATGACGTGGGGGGTGACCGCTGGCGCAGGGGCGGGCTGCGCACGGCCGTCGGCCGGCGGCGGGGTGAATAGCAACGTCATGTCAGTTCCAGGAATGCCGCTTGGGCAACGCGTTGTTCAGGTGGTAATTGCCAATCAGATGCAGCTTCCAGCGCACCGGGTCGTGCAGCGTGTGGGTGCGGGCATTGCGCCAGTGGCGGTCGAGGTTGTGTTTGGCGCGCGTGGCGGAAGATCCGGCCAGCTCGAAGAGTTTTTCGCTCGCATGGAGCGCGGCCTCGGTGGTCAGTACCTTGGCTTCGGCCACCGCAACCGATGCGCGGGCGCTCGATGCTTCGGTGACGGGCCGCGCGGCGATTTCGTCGAGCGTCAGCGCGGCTTCGTGCAATACGGCGCGCGCCCCTTCGATATCGATGGCAAGCCGGCCAACGTCGGCGATCAGATGCGGATCGTCGCTCGCGCGCTCGACGCCCGAGTCGATCCACGGACGGGCGGACTCGCGCACGAACTTCACCGCGTCATCGAATGCCGCCTGCGCGATGCCAAGGTCGATCGCTGCCTGGATCAGTTGTGAGTTGGGGCCGTAAAGTCCCGGCTTGTCCGCGAGCGTCCAGAGTGGGATCACGTCGTCGGGCGAGATCGACACCTGGTCGAACACCACGGTCCCGCTCGCCGTCGTGCGCTGGCCGAACGACGACCAGTCATCGATCACGGTCAACCCGGCGGCGTTGCGGGGGACCCAGACCTGAACGGGGCGGTCGTCGTCATCGAGCGCGCGCGTCGGCACGCGATGCGCGAACAGTGAACCGGTGGAGTAGTAGCGCTTGCCACTGAGCCGCAGCCCTTGAGGCGTCCGGCGCAGGCGAGTGGTGCCATCAAGAACGGTGCGGCTGCCTGCCGAGCGCCGTTCGGGGCCTGCATTGCCAAGCCGCTGCCCGGCCAGCACTTCGGCGTAGAACCGCCGCTTTTGCGATTCGGTCCCGGCCTCGCGCAGCACGCCCAGCAGCCCGAAGTGATTTTGCGGAATCTGGCCCAGCGATGCGTCGGCGGCACTCAGGATGGCGAATACCTCGGATAGCGTGGCGTACGAGACTTCGGCGCCGTCATAGGCCTTCGGCACCGTGATGCCGCCGAGGCCGCTCGCTGACCAGAGGTCGAGTTCTTCCCACGGCAGCAGGCGCTCGCGGTCGCGGGCGGATGCGCCCTGCCGGAATACGCTCGCCAGGGCATGCGCGGCGTCGATGGCCTCCGCGTCGGAGCGCAGGCGCCGCACTCGGGACGGATCGGGAAGACGCGGTTCGCGGTGACCCGCAGGGGGCGGCTCCACAGCGTGGATGTCTGAAAGGTCGGTCATGGAGTGTCGTCGGAAGGGGCGGGCCGGCGTGGTTGCCGGAAGCCCTGATGCGGCGCGGCAGGCGGGAATGCCGGCGGCGCAGCGGTGTTTCGACACGATACTGCTGCCCGCCTGCCACACGAACGACGCGTTTTTTCTATGCAAAAGCGACCGCATCGCATAAGCGCATGCGCATTCGTTCGATCGGCATGCAGGGGAGCGTGTGCTGAAAGCGATGGCCGGACGACGTTGACGAGGCCGGTGCACGCGGCCGCCAGCGCACGGTCAATGGCGCGGGTGGGCACATGCAAGAGGGGGCGCTATGACGGATGGTCCCTCCGAACTTCCGAGGGCTATGCCGCGGGCAGCGGCGTGGTCATGGCGAGAATCAGGTGGCCGGAAAGCTCCGGTCACATGTGATTGTGGCGGCGGGATAGCGGTGTCCCGCCGCAATACGACTGCAAGCCTGGCCGGAAGGGCGGCGGTCGTTGCAACCGCCGCTACCGGCCCGAAGGACTATCGCTTCGCGTTCAGCGCGCGGCGCTTGTTGACGGCTTCGCTGAGCTTGTCCAGCACGGCCACCGAGTCGTCCCAACCGATGCAGGCGTCCGTGATGCTTTGTCCGTATGCCAATGCGGTCGGATCGTGTTCGCCGGGCGTGAACTTCTGCGCGCCGGGGAGCAGATGGCTTTCCACCATGATGCCGAAAATGGACGCGCTGCCGCTGCCTACCTGTTGCGCCACGTCCGCCGCGACGTCGATTTGCCGCTGGTGTTGCTTGCTGCTGTTGGCGTGGCTGCAGTCGACCATCAGCGAATTACGCAGCCTGGCGGCATCGAGTTCCTTGCAGGCGGCGGCAACGGAGTCCGCATCGTAGTTCGGTGTTTTGCCGCCGCGCAGGATGACGTGGCAATCCGGATTGCCCTTGGTATGCACGGTCGCCACCTGGCCATTCTTGTGGACGCCCAGGAAGTGATGAGGGCGTGAAGCGGCCTGAATCGCGTCGATGGCAATCTTGATATTGCCGTCGGTGCCGTTCTTGAAACCGATTGGCGCCGAAATGCCGGAAGCCAGTTCACGGTGCACCTGGCTTTCGGTCGTGCGGGCGCCAATGGCGCCCCAGCAAATCAGGTCGCCGATGTATTGCGGCGAAATCACGTCCAGGAACTCGCCGGCGGCCGGCAGCCCAATCCGGTTGATGTCGAGCAGCAGGCTGCGCGCAATGCGCAGGCCTTCGTCGATGCGATAGCTTTCGTCCAGATACGGGTCGTTGATCAGTCCCTTCCAGCCTACCGTGGTACGGGGCTTTTCGAAGTACACGCGCATCACGATCTCCAGGGAGTCCGCGTAACGCTCGCGCTGTGCCATCAGCCGCCGCGCATATTCAAGTGCCGCTTGCGGATCGTGGATCGAGCACGGACCCATGATCACGAGCAGCCGGTCATCCTGGCCATGCAGAATGCGCGAGATGCGCTGGCGCGACTGGGTGACCAGCGATTCGACCGGCGTGCCACGGATGGGGAAGAAGCGGATCAGATGCTCGGGCGGCGGCAGCGGAATGATGTCTTCCACATGCGCGTCATCGGTCACGCTGGTGCGATCCGGTGGCGCTTGCCATCCCTCGGCAATAGTGGGCGGCGATTTCTGCGGATCATTCATGGCTGGCTCCTGGGGGGAATCTGGATGACGGAAATCTGCCCCGGAGGCCATTTTGCCTCGGCGGCGCATCCGATTTCGACGTCGATGGGCAGGATTCTAATGGACTCCAGCCATCAGGCATTGATCACACGACGTGCAAACCGCTCCAGATAGTCCATCAGCAAGTCCGCGCCGCGTGCGGCTTCGGCTTCATTGCCGCTGGCGATGGCGTCGGCCATTGCGTGGTGAGCCTGCGCGCCCTCGGCAATCTCGCCCTCGTGCTGATAGGCGTACCAGAAGCGGCGGCACTGGACGATCAGCGGAATGACGGCCTTGACCGCCGAGCGGTTGCGGCAGGCCGCGTGGTTGACGTGGTCAAGGGCCTGGTCGGCGGCCATGTATTCGTCGAGATTGCCGCGCTGGGCAGCCTTGACCATTTTCTGGGCGCTGGCCAGCAGGGCCTTGCGCTGGGCGTCGGTGGCGCGGCGCGCGGCGCTGGCGGCGATCAGCCGTTCCAGTACACGCCGGGTGGCGATGACGTCGAGGTGGTCCATCACGTCGATGGTCGACACCATCAGGCCGCGTCGCGGCTGCTGCACGATCAGGCCCATCGAGACCATGCGCATCAGTGCTTCGCGCACCGGCGTCCTGCCGAGTTCGGTCATTTCGGCAAGCTCTGCCTCGACCACGGGGCTGCCCGGCGCGATCTCCAGCTTCGAGATCATCGTCTCGATGCGGTCATAGGCGATATCGGCGGCCCGCCGCTTGCCGTTGTCGGCGGGCGCGGCATTACCAAGGGAGCTGGAAATGTTAGGCATCTCGAATGAAGAGGCGGCGTAACCCGCCAGCCGATGGGGCTGGCGGTGGCGGACATTATGCCGCAGCCGGCAGCGGGATCAGAGCGTGGCGCCGATCTTGCGCAGTTCCGGGATGGCAGGTGCCTTGGCAACCCACAGCTCGTCGAACTTCTTGATCACCGGTTGCGGGTCGTAGCTCGATGCGCTCTTGAAGGTCACCGACGATTGCTTGAGCTTGTCCACAAGGCCGGCTTCGGTCGTGACGATATCGTTGATCTGGGCGACCAGCGCCTGGTTGACCAGCGCGCGAACGAGATCGCGGTCCTTGGGGTCCAGCCCCTGCCAGATGCGGCCCGATACCAGCGGTGCGAACGGCATGAACAGCGCGTTCATCGGCAGTAGCGCCTTCGAGATCTTGTCGTAGCGCTGGTTCCACGACAGTTCGATATCGGCCTCCAGGCCATCCACCTGGCCGTTGGTCATGGCATCGAACACGGCCGGCGTGGGGATGGGAGTGGGGGCGGCGCCCAGCATCGAGTAGAAATCGCGGTAGACCGGCGTGGGGTTGATCCGCAGCTTCATGCCCTTGAGGTCGTCCGGCGTGTTGATGTCCTTCGTGGCAAAGACCACGCGCATGCCGGTGATGCCCCAGCCCAGTCCGATCGTGCCGGTTTCGCGCGGCAGCGCGTCCAGCAGCTTCAGCGCGGCGGGCGTGCGTACGAGCTTGGCGACGCTGGCCGTGGAGCGCACCAGGTAGGGCGCGTTGATGGCGGCAACGCTGGATACGCGCGACCCCAGTTCGGCGGCCTGGATCCAGCCCATGTCGAGCGCACCCGATTGCAGCTGCTGCATCATCGCCGATTCGTTGCCGAGCTGGCCCGAGTGGAACACCGTGACGCTGAGCCGGCCGTCGGTTTCCTTCTTCAGCGATTCACCGAACGCCACGGCGGCGCGGTTCCACGAGTGGCCGGCGGGCGTGATCAGCCCCAGCCGGAACTCCTTGGTGGTGGCGGCGCGCGTGGTCGAGGTAATCACCAGCGGCGCGGCAGCGGTGGCCAGTGCGGTGGTCTTGAGGAAGCGACGGCGGGTGAATTGGGACATGGCAGGCTCCTGTACGTTTGGGGATGACGATGCGGCGGAATCTCGAATGGGCGGAACGGATCAATGGATCAACAGGCAAGGCGGCTACTTCAGCAATCCGATGGACAGGCTTGGGAATAGCGACAGCATGACCAGTCCAACGCAACTGATCAGGAAGAAGGGCAGCGTGATCATGAACATCTTGCCGGGCTTGGCGCCGGTGACGGCGGACGCGACGAAGAAGCTCAGCCCCACGGGCGGCGACATCAGCCCCAGCACCAGGTTGATCACGATGACCACGCCGAAGTGGCGCGGATCGATGTGGTAGACCTCTGTGGCAACGGGCAGCAGGATCGGCACGGTCATGATCAGTCCCGGGATGCCGTCGATGACGGTGCCGATGATCAGCAGAATCACGTTTGCCAGCAGCAGGAATGCGATCGGGCTGTGCGCCACGGTCTGAATCCATGTCGCCACCATCTGCGGAATCTTCCCGTAGATCAGCAGCCACGAGAACACGGCCGCTGCGGCTACCAGGAACAGCACGATGGCCGAGTAGATGGCCGAGCGCAGCAGGATGGCCGGCATCGTGCGCATGTCGAATTCCTTGGTGACATAGCGGCCCACCAGCGCGGCGGCCAACGCGCCGACGGCGGCGGCTTCGGTAGGATTGGCCAGCCCTGCCAGGATCGAGCCGACGATCACGATGGGGATCAGCAGCGTCGGGCTGGCATGCAGCACCGTCAACGCGCGCTCGCGCAGCGTCTTGCGTGCGCTGCGTGGATAGTTGTAGAACATGCCCATGATGGCGATGATCACGAAGAACAGCACCGTCAGCAGAATGCCGGGCAGGATGCCGGCGATGAGCATGTCGCCCACGGCCACCTGGGCCAGCACGCTGTAGACCACGAACATGACGGACGGCGGGATGATCGGGCCGAGCATGCCGCCATAGACGGTCAGCCCCGCCGCGAACGTCTTGTCATAGCCCTGCTTCTCCATCTCGGGCACCATGACCTGCGCCATGATGGCCACCTGCGCGGTGGCGGAGCCGATGATCGACGACACCAGCATGTTGGCCAGGATGTTGACGTAGGCCAGCCCGCCCTTGACCGAGCCGACGAATGCCATCGACAGGTCCACCAGGCGGCGCGTGATGCCGCCGCTGTTCATGATCTCGCCGATCAGGATGAACAGCGGGATCGCGATCAGGCCGTAACTGTCCACGCCGGAGAACATCTGCGTGGGAAACGACTGCAGCAGCACGGTGTCGCCGGTGCTGAAGATGAATGCCAGGCCAGACAGGCAGAGGCAGATGCCGATGGGCACGCCCGCCAGCATGACCGCGCAGAAGAATAGGGTGGTGGTCATCGCGGTCCTCCCTCAGTTGACCGATTCGGCGTCGCCGACATGGAACTCGGGGTAGGTCCGGCGCGGTGCCAGGTCCAGGTCTTCGAGCAGGTTGGCCAGTGCGTGCAGGCTGAGCGTGCACGCAAACAGCGGCATGATCAGCTGCAGCACCCACATGGGCCACTCCAGCGTCTGCGTGTGTTCGGTGTAAAGGAAGTTGAAGGACTGCGCCGCGTACTCCTTTGCATCGAAGTGGTACTGGGCAATGCCGATGGGGTCCATCCACAGCCAGCACATGGCGATCAGGGCCAGGCCGAATACCAGCACACCGCCCGTGGCGATGACTTTGGAAGCCTTGGCAGCCCTGGGAGGCAGTTGTTCGGTCAGCAGCCCGACCGCGAAGTCCAGCCGCAGCCGCGTCATGATCGAGGCGCCGACGAATGTCAGCCACACCACCGAATAGACGGAAGCCTCGTCCACCCAGTAGAGCGGCAGGCCGGCGTAGCGCGTCACGACATTCAGCAGAATCAGCAGCACCAGCAGCGTCATCAGGCCGCCCAGTGCAAGACGCTCGACGGCCAGCACGGCTTCGGACACGCACAACACCCAGCGTACGGGTCGCGCCACGCGCGTGCTGGCGGGCGCTTCGTCCGCCGTGATGGAAGATAGTTCGGGCATTGCTGAAACGCTCCTGTTCGTGAAAATCAGCCGGGTCGGGATCGAGCAAGTTGAATGCCAGTTGCACGAGGCACGCGGCAGCGCGTGATGCGCGTGCCGCGTGCGGGCATCCGGCGCGGTTCAGTGCATCACGCCACCGACTGGTACTGCACCGGCCGTGTTTCCAGTGCCTGGCGCACGACCTTCTCGATGAAGGCACGTTCCTCGCCGATCAGCGGCAGGCGCGGACGGCGCATATGCTCGGTGCCCACGCCGACGATGGCATCGATCAGCTTCAGGTTCTGCACGAGCTTGTTGGAAACATCGAGATGGAGCATCGGCGTCATCCAGCGATACAGCTTCAGCGCCTCGGCGAAGTTGCCCACTTTCATGAGGTCGAACAGGGCAACGGTCTCGCGCGGGAACGCGCAGCCCACGCCGGCCAGCAGGCCGTCGCAGCCGAGCGCCAGTCCTTCGTACGCCAGGTCGTCCACGCCCATGAAGATCTGATAGCGGTCGCCCACGGTGTTGCGCAGATCGGTGACGCGGCGGATATCGCCGGTGCTTTCCTTGACGGCCGCGATCCACTTGCAGTCGGCCAGTTCGGCCATGTGCTCGGGCTTGAGGTCCACGCGATACGCCACCGGGTTGTTGTAGACCATCACCGGTTTCTGGGCCGCTTCCGCCATCGCGCGGACGTTCTGCATCGCCTCGCGTGCGTCGGCCACGTAGATGACGGACGGCATGACCATGAAGCCCGCCACGCCCAGTTTGTTGGCGCCGTCGATATAGCGCAGCGCGTCGCGCGTGCTGGTTTCGGATACGTTGGCCAGCACGGGCACGCGGCCGTCGGCCGCTTCCAGCGCAATGCGTGCCACGTCCAGCTTTTCTTCCAGGGAAAGCGTGCTGGCCTCGCCCAGCGATCCGCAGGTGACCAGGCCGTGGATGCCGTTGCGGATCTGGAAGTCGATATGGCGGATGGTGCCCGCGGCGTCGATGCTTTCGTCGGCGTGGAATTTGGTCGTGACGGCCGGGAAGATACCGGTCCAGCGCGGATTGCTCATGAAGAACTCCTCGGTTGGGAAGTGGACGGCCACGCGCTCCGGCCCTCCTTTTGGGGCCTCGGCACATGGCATTGAAATATCTTGTAAATATATTAAGGATATCTTTGGGAAATAATCCAGCAAGATCGATGCCAGTGGAAACCCGGATAGGCGGCGTGCCGGAAACCGGCGTCAAACGGTCGGGGATGGGTCGGGAATGGGCTGGCTGGGACAGGCGGCGCCGCACGGCAGGGCTGAAATTGGGGCAGCCGTGCACCGCAAGCGGAGGCCATGCACCGGGACGGCACACGCGGCCGTCCGTCCTGTCCGGAAGGGAGGAAAGGAAAAGAAATGCCGGAGTCTGGCTCCGGCATTCGCAGTGATGCGTGGGGTTGTGGAGAGGGGACGACCGGCGTCGACCGGGCGGCTAGCGGGCCTGCTCCAGTGCCACGCGCATGGCGTCGGAATTCCTGGGGGCGTCCGTCGGATCGCGCATCTGGTCGCCCATCAGCGAGGGCGCATTGAAGAGCAGGTCGCGCGAGATTGCCTCGGTGCGCGTCACCCCGCACAGTTGCATCGTCCGCAGATATTCATCCTGCAGGATCGTCAGCGCACGGCGCGCGCCTTCCTCTCCCGCGGCGGATACGCCGTAGAGCGTGGCGCGGCCCACCAGCACGGCCTGTGCGCCCAGCGCCCGCGCCTTGAGAATGTCGCTGCCGCGCCTGACGCCGCCATCGAGCAGCACCGGCACGCGGCCATTCACCGCGAGGGCCACATGGGGCAAGGCGTCGATCGATGCCGGCACGCCATCGAGTTGCCGCCCGCCATGATTGGATACGACGATTGCATCGGCACCCAGCGCCACCGCGCGCACGGCATCGTCCGGCCGCAGGATGCCCTTGACGATCAGCTTTCGGGGCCAGCGGTCGCGCAGCGCCGCCAGCGCATCCCAATCGAATGCCGGATCGTAGTTGCGACCCACCGACGACGCCACGGCGCTGGCGCTGCGGGCTTCGGCTTCCAGGCCGCGCAGGTTCTCCATCACCGGCATGCCGTGCGCCAGCAGGCCCATGACCCAGCGGGGGCGGGTGGCGAAGTCCAGCACATTGCGTGGCGTGAAGCGGAACGGCACGCGGAAGTCGTTGCGAAAGTCCCGTTCGCGCTTGCCGCCCACGGGCAGGTCCACGGTAATGACCAGTGCCTCGTACCCGGCCGCATGGGCGCGGTCGATCCACGCATGCAGGAAGGGCTTGTTGCGCAGGATGTACGCCTGGAACCAGAGCCGGCCCGGCGCCGCGTCGGCAATCTGCTCGATGGAGGCCGTGGCGGTGCTCGACAGCGTATAAGGCACCCCTGCGGCCGCGGCCGCGCGCGCAATGGCGATGTCGCCGCCGTGCCGGCCGACTGGATCACGCGCTGCCAACGCTGCTGGTCCTGCTTCAGGTAGTCCGCGAACTGGGCCGGTGTGTCGCCAACCGGCACCGCGCCGAGGCTGCGCAAGCGTTCCTTGACCGCGGGTTTGGCCAGTGCCTTGGTCATCGCATCGTGCAGCTTGTCCACGGCCTCCTTGGGCGTGCCGGCCGGCGCGAGCAGCCCCACCCAGGGCGCCGTTTCCTCAAAGCCCGGAAAGCCGGACTCGGCCATCGTCGGGGCATCGGGAAACTCGGGCAGGCGCTTGGCGGTGCCGACGGCCAGCACACGCAGGCGCTTCTGGTTCACGTATTCGGCAATGCCGATGATCGGATAGAACGTGAACGAGACACGGCCGGCCATCACCTCGGTCAACGCGGGACCATTGCCGCGGAACGGTACGTGGGTCATATGGACTTTCGCCATCGTGCCCAGCAGCTCCGCGGCCAGGTGCCCCGAGCCACCGTTGCCGGCGGAGCCGAAACTCACGGCACCTTCGCCGGCCTTGGCCGCCTTGATCAGATCGGGCAGCGTGCGATACGGCGAATTCGCTGCCGTGACGGCCACCAGCGGCAGCGTTGCCGCATTCGAGATCGGCACGAAGTCCTTGAGCGGATCGTAGCCGGCACGCTCCTTCAGCAGCAGCGCGTTGACGTTGTGCGACAGCGAGGCAACTCACGCGCGCTCATGTCGTTCAGCACCGTATATCCGGCGACGATGGACGGGACATCGTCCGCGTGGATGCGGCTGGCGTGCGTGCCAATGACGACGGCCAGCTCGGCTTCGAAATCGAGCTTGATGACGCCGGGCGGGCACGGAACAGCCGTGCCGGGCGCCGTCACGCTCGACGGCAGCTTGGCGATGATGCGCGGCTTTTCAAATGGCGCCACGCCCGTTTCCTTGGCATGGTCGGCATAGTTGCGGCCGATGGCGACAATCTTGCCGGGACGCGGAACCGGTGCCAGCAGCGTCACGGCGCTCAGCGCGATCATCGGCTCGATGCCGGCCTGCCGGACGGCGTCGACATGCAGCGCAAGCGCGGCAAGTGCCGATGGGCCTGCCTGTAGCAGCCGCAGCATGCCGCCGCTTGCCGGTTCGATGCCGGCGGTGGCGCAGCGTTGCGTCACCGCTTGCGTCACCGGTGTCTCGCGGATCCAGTCACCGACGGGCAGCAGGTGGTCGTTGCCAACCATGACGCCCGTGCCGGGCCTGCCGTCGTGCAGGTATGTGACGAGCCTCATGCGACGGCCTCGGGAAAGAAGCGGTTCGCCATTACCTGGCAACGCTTGATCAGGCGGCGCTCGTCGGCGCGGTAGTCGGCCACGGCGTTGTGTATGGTGCCCATGTTGTCCCACATCAGCACGTCGCCAACGGTCCAGCGGTGGCGGTAGCGGTATTTGTCCTGCAACTGGTGCGCGAACAGGTAGCTCAGCATGTCGTCGCTCTGCTGCTGCGGCAACTCGTTGATGCGCACTGAGTAGCCGGGGTTGGCATAGAGCACCTTGCGGCCCGTGATCGGATGCGTCAGGAACAGCGGATGCGATACCGGCGGCTTGGCGGCGCGCTGTGCGTCGGTCAGCGGCGGGCGCTGGCTGCCTTTCTCGCGTCGCATCATTTCCCAGAACTTGTTGAAGTCGTGCAGCACCGTCATGCCGTCGAGCTGTGCCTTGATGTCGTCCGGCAGGCCGTCGTAGGCGGCGTGCATATTGCAGAACTCGGTGCAGCCCAGCGGCTCGCCATCGCGATGCGGGATCTCGATGCCATAGAGGATGTTGCAGAACGCGATCATGCTGCTATACGACATGTCGGTATGCCAGTCCTGCCCCGCGTCGGCCAGGCCGATCGGCGTGCCGTTCTCAACGATGTTCGACAGGATCATGACCTCGGGCATGCCCGGTTCCTGATACTTGCCGGCCACGTTGATCTCAAGTTTGCCAAAGCGCTCGCTGAAGGACTTCAGGCTCGCGGCGTTGAGCCGCTGGCCGGGAAAGCTGACCACGCCGTGGCGGCCGAGCGCCTGTTCGACCGCTGCCTGCTCGGCGTCGGTCAATGGCCGGGACAGGTTCAGGCCTTCGATGCGGGCGCCAAAGCCATCGGCATTGGGCAGGATGTTCATGAGGGGTCTCCGTTTCTGGCTTGTTGAGTGGGGCGCCTTACCAGGCGGCCGTCAGGATCGAAAGAACGTCTTCGGCGCTAGTCACGGGCCTTGGGTTGAAGGCCAGGCCGCGCTCGCCCATCACGTGGTGTGCCACGGCGGGCAGTGTCTCCGCGGCGATGCCCAGGTCGCGCAGACGCGTGGGTACACCGGTGTCCGTCTGCAGGGCCAGCAGGCATGCGGGCAAGTCGTGGCCGCCGAGCGCGCGCGCGGCAGCATCCGTTTCGGCCTGTGCCGCCGGCGCGTTGAAACGCACCGCGTGGGGCAGGATCACGGCATTCGCGGCGCCATGCGCCACACCGAACGTGGCACCAAGCACATGGCAGATCGCGTGATGAAGGCAACTACGTGCGCTGGCCAGCACCATGCCGGACAGGTGTGCCGCCAGCATCAGTTCCGCGCGTGCGGATTCGCTCCGTGGTGCGCGCGCCAGTTCGCGCATCGCGCTGCCAAAGCGGTGCGTGGCGTCGATCGCCAGGACGGAAGCGATGGGCGAGGCAGCCGTCGAATAGAGGCCCTCGATGCAATGCGCCAGGCCATTCATGGCCGTGCTCAGCAACAGCGCCGCCGGGATCTCGCGCGTGGCCGACGGGTCGGCCAGTACCACACGGCTGGCGAGCTGTGCATCCCAGAACAGCAGCTTGGTCCCGGCATCGGTGCGGATGCCGAATGACGGCGTGACTTCGGCGCCGGAGGCCGTGACCGGTATCGAAAGGATCGGCAGCTTTGGCGCCAGCAACGGGGGCAGGATCACCTGACGCGGCGGAATGAAGCGGCTGGCGTGCTGCGCCAGTTCGCCGCCTTCGGCCAGCAGCAGCGTCACGGCTTTGGCGGTATCGCTGACACTGCCGCCGCCCACGGCCACGATGCCGTCGATGCGTGCACGGCGTGCGGCAGCGGCGATATCGGTGACGGCCTGTACCGAAGAGTGCGCGGGCACGTCGCTGACGGACAACGACACGCTATCGCGTAGCAGGTCGCTCACCGTTGCATGAAGGGCCGACGCCGCCGTGCGCGGGCTGCTCAGCAGCAAGGGCCGGCGCACCCCGAGGCGGTCCAGCTCTTCGGGCAGGGCCTGTACGGCGCCGGCGCGCAGCACCAGGCGCGTGCGCAGGGACTGATGGGCAAAGTCGTGGGCGTTCATCGGCTCAGGCCACCGCGGCAAAGCGGAATTCGGGAGTGATGGTCAGGGCCAGCAGCAATGCATCGCCCGCGTCGTGCCGGATCGTGGCGCGCACCGCATAGAGCTGCGACGGGCCGTCGATGGTCACCAGCCCCTGCGGCGGCGTGCCGTTATCAAAGCGATATACGGCCATATAGCCCCCGGCTTCGACGACGTTCCGGTCATGCGTGTGCACCAGGACGTTTGTCAGTACATGGCGGATTCGTTGCGTTGCCGAGCGCGCCTGCATGGCTTCGCGCATCGCCGCGTGTCCGCGCAGCGCCACGCCCTGGCGATGCCAGGTGCCTTCGGGGTCGAACAGCGCGAGCAGGCCGTCATAGTCCGATTGGTCCAGGCAGTGAAAGAAACGGTGCAGCAGTTGCTGGCACAGGGGCAGGAGGGCCGAGTGGGGCGACATGGGGGGCGACATCGATTGTTTTCGTGTTGGAAGCAAGCGAAAGCACCTGCATTGCCGCAAAGACTACCGGCCGTTCTTGCGGTCGGGAAGCACATGGACGAGAATTTGTTGTTTCCATACTGGAAACAACAGGGGCACTATGGACCGGCTGCGCTGTATCGAGGTTTTCCTGGAGGTGGCCAAGGGCCGCAGCTTTTCTGCCGCGGCCGAGCGGCTGGGCATGTCCAAGGGCAATGTGACCAAGCATGTGGCCTGGCTGGAGACGTCGCTCGGCGCCAGGCTGCTGACGCGCACCACCAAGAGCGTGGCGCTGACCGATGCGGGACTGTCGCTGCTGGATGCTGGCGCGGACCTGCTGGAACGCTACGACCAGGCGCAGGCCGCGATCGAAGGTTCCATCACGTCACCGCGTGGCGCATTGCGGGTGGGGACGCCACCCTCGTTCGGTGCGTTTCACCTGGTGCCGCTGTTGACGGAGTTTTCCGTGCTGCACCCCGACGTGCAGGTCATCCTGCACCTGGACGATGGCCGCGCCGATCTGGTCAAGGACGGCCTCGACCTGTCCGTGCGCATCGCGCCATCGCTGCGGGATACAAGCTACGTCGCGCAGAAACTCGCCGTGGTGCCGCAGATCCTGGTGGCGTCGGATCGTTATCTGGCGGCGCGCGGGCACCCCGCGACGCCGCAGGATCTACTCCAGCACGATTGCCTGGTGCACGCGCTCAAGTCGCCGACCAATACCTGGGCATTCAAGGGGCCGGACGGCAATACGTCGGTGCGCGTGACCGGCACGATCCGCGCGAATTTTGGTGAAGCGCTGCGGCATGCGGCCATCCTCGGCCACGGCATTGCGATGCACCCGACGTACATGGTCAACGACGACCTGCGGGAAGGACGGCTGCGGCGTGTGATGCCCGACTACCAGCCCACGGTCCTGGATATCTTCGCGGTGTTCCCCAGCCGGCAGCACATGCCGACCAGGGTGCGGGTGTTTATCGATTTCCTGAAGACGCGCTTCAGTGACGTCTCCGGCTGGAGCTGAGCGGGGCTGGGATTTTTCCGCCAATCGGGAATGTCAATCCCATGAAAGCGTAGTACGGGTCAGGGGAAACCCGCGGCCGCAAATGTGCAAAAATGGCGCGAGTCACTATCAGGTGTTGCATCTCGCGCACAAATAAGAGAAGTGGGAGTTTTCAGATTTATCCGCAAGCGCAAGCCCGTACCGGCCGTCGAATCACGGACGCTGCCGGCTACGGCGCCTGCGCTCTATGTCCAGGACACGACCAGTTCGTACGAACGTGTCTTCAATCGCGTGATGGCCACCGTGCTGGGCATTTCCGAGGAAGAGGCTTCGGAGATCCTTGCCATCGTCAATCGCAGCGGCTCCGACGGCCTGAATATGGCGGGCTACTTCGAGCAGGTCTACGCCGCCTATTTCCGTGGACGCGAGTGGACCTGGACCGAGTACGACCAGTGGGCGCGCCTGTTTTCCGAGATGGGGGCGTATCCGTCGCACTGGACCGATGTCGACCTGCCCGCCAAGACCAAGACCCGCACGGAAGAACTGCTTGCCCAGCGCGGCTCCGACATCCGTGCATTCCTGGACGCGCAGGGCGTGGTGTATGCCCCGCGTGCCGGCAAGACGCAGCTCGTTGCCCTCGCGGAGGTCACGCCGGGTCTGGAAGACTCCGGCTTGTGGCACGCCGTGCTGGAAAGCCGGCGGCAGGAATCCCACGCCGCCACCGAACGCCGGCCCCGCCTGCTCTACGATCTGCTGATACGCACGATCGCCTATCGGGCCAAGAGCGAGCGCGATGTGGAGCGGGCCAGGGCCGCCGGGGTCAAGCGCTTCGATCTGATGCTGACCATCGAGGCAGACCGCAGGTTTGTCGAAGTGGCGCGCAAGAAAAGCCCATCGACGGTGCCGCCGTTCTATCCGAACGATTTCACGTTACTCAGGCCGATCATCGAGAACGGCGAACCGGGTAGCAGGTAGCGCCGTTTCACGCCGCTGACGTCCGGATTCGGTATATTTGCCGCTACGCCAGCCTGCATGCCAGCGCTGGCACCAGCCATCAATCGTCAAGCGACTGGACAAGAATATGGACAACACCCCACTGCCGCAGCCCGTCTACAGCCCCATCACCCGCAGCGCCATTTTCATCGTGGCCACCTTGTCCGACGGCAGCGAGCATGCCGCCACGGTCAGGGCGCTGTGCGCCGATATCGCCGCGCTGGTTCGCTCGGTCGGAAAACGTGTGCCGGCCGGCAACCTGTCGTGCGTGGCCGGGTTCGGGTCCGATGCCTGGGACCGGCTGTTCGGCGGACCCCGTCCGTCGTCGCTGCATCCGTTCAGGGAGTTCGGGCCGGAGGAGCGCCGCGCCATCGCCACGCCCGGTGACCTGCTGCTGCATATCCGGGCCGACCACATGGATTTGTGCTTCGAACTGGCGACGCAGCTCATGAAGCGTCTCGGGGGCGCCGTATCGGTGGTCGACGAGGTACAGGGCTTTCGCTACTTCGACATGCGCAGCATGGTTGGTTTTGTCGACGGCACCGAGAATCCTGAAGGGGGCGATGCGGTCCGCTTCACGATCATCGGCGATGAAGATCCGGAGTTTGCGGGCGGCAGCTATGTGCTCGTGCAGAAGTATCTGCACAACATGGCCGCGTGGAACGACCTGACCGTCGAGGCGCAGGAGCGCGTCATCGGCCGCACCAAGCTGGACGACATCGAACTCGATGACTCGGTCAAGCCGTCGTGCTCGCACAGCGCGCTGACCACGATCGAGAAGGACGGCGAGGAGGTAAAGATCCTGCGCGACAACATGCCCTTTGGCCAGCCGGGCAAGGGCGAGTTCGGGACGTTCTTCATCGGCTACGCCCGCTCGCCCGAACCCATCGAGCAGATGCTCGAAAACATGTTCGTCGGCAAGCCGCCGGGCAACTACGACCGGTTGCTCGACTTCAGCAATGCAGTGACGGGCGGGCTGTTCTTCGTGCCGTCGGCGTCATTGCTGGAAGACTTGGCTGAACGTGAGCCCGGTGCGGGCCAGTGACCTGAGCCACAGCGCCTGACCCGCCACGCGGGCCTTGGGCGCGAGCTTCAGCTCGTATGGATCGGCGCCAGCGACGCCTTGGGCGAGCTGGCCGCCGAGGCACCTGCCGTAGCGCCCGAAGTGGTGCCAGTGGCGCCATTTGCGCAATCACACGTGACGGGCCTGACCTGCTGACGCTGATGGGCGTAGGCACGCGCGCGCTCGATCACAGCAAAATCAGGACCGGCAACGGCGGACAGCGAGGCAAGGAGGGAGGCTGCGCCACACAGGGCGAGCAGGGCGGACTTCATCGAAGACTCCGGTGGGTGGGGAATGACCGTTGTCCAGGATGATCCGACTTTTTTGGTATAGCGTCTAAGACCGGTTTGTTATGCGGGGAATAGGCTGGACCAATAGTGATGGCCAGTGCCCGGCGCCGGCCTGCGGTCCGTGGTGGTGTTGTCTTCACCAGCGAGCGCGCATTGAAACCGATGAAGCGATGCGCCAAACCGGTCGTGGAATGCGGCTTCAAGATCATGGCTGGCAGGCCATCCCACGCTGCGTTTCAGCGCTGGCATCGCGGTACGGGCATGCATCGGTTCGAACAGCAAGCGCATCAGCCGCTGCGTCCGGCAAAGCTCGCCAAAGGCCGCGCCCCCCGCGAACAATGTGCGGCGAATCCGGTCGGGCGATTCCCCGAGCAGATCGGCCACGAAGGCTGCATTCCAGGGCAGTTGCGGTTGCAGGAAGATCCGTTGCGACAGGTCCCGATGCAGCGCGATTGGATCGGTGGCCCCGCAGGCCGATGCCATCTCGACGCGGCATCCAGCCGGTTGCCAGGCGCTGCCCGCAATGTGCAGGTCGAACGCCTGGAACGGCTCGATGATGCAGGGCTGGCCGGGCACGAGTACGCGCTCGAAGCCGTCGCGCCGAATCACCGTGGTTCCGCGCTGCGCCGTGACGGTCATCGGAAAGACCGGCATCAGCCGCGCCAGGCGGACAGGCGACGACGACAGGACGCAGAATCGCATGGCCCCGGCAGACCTCATCCGGCTACAGCACGCCCTTGGCGCGCAGGTCGGCAACCGCTTGCCGGTCAAGGCCGAGGCAATCGCGCAATACCTCGTCCGTGTGCTGGCCCAGCGCGGGCGGCGCGTGTCGCAGCGTCGGTGGCGTCTCGGATAAGCGCAGCGGGCTGGCCGTGGTGCAGATCCGGTTGACCGAGTCGGCCTCCGGCTGCTCCGATGCCGCGTAGCGGTACTGCTCGACGCGCAATCCGCGATGCTGGACATGCTCGTCCGCAAACGCCTGCCCGATATCGTTGATCGGACCGCACGGTACGGAGGCGGCTTCGAGCAGGGCGATCCATTCGCGCGTGGGCTTCTTGCGCGTGATCTCGCTCATCATCGGAATCAACGTTGCGCGATGCGTGACGCGGGCGCTGTTGGTGGCATACCGATCGTCGCGTGCCCAGTCGACATCGGCCACTTCGCAGAAGCGTGCGAACTGGCCGTCATTGCCGATGGCCAGCAGCATGTCGCCATCGTGCGTCGGAAAGTCCTGATACGGCACCACGCTCGGGTGCGCATTGCCCTGCCGCGTCGGCACTACCCCGGCGTTCAAATATCCCGCGCCCTGATTGGCCAGCACCGCCATTGCAACGTCGAGCAGCGCGATGTCGATACGCTGGCCACGCCCGGTATGGTGCCGCGCTTCAATCGCTCCCATGATGGCCGTGGTGGCATACATACCCGTGAATACGTCGATCACCGCCACGCCCACGCGCAGCGGCCCCGCGCCGGGTTCACCGTCGGGCTGGCCCGTGATGCTCATCAGCCCGCTCATGGCCTGGACCAGCAGGTCGTAGCCGGGGCGTGCCGCATAGGGGCCGGTCTGGCCAAAGCCGGTGATCGAGCAGTAGATCAGGCGCGGATTCAGCGCGCTCAGCGCTTCGTAGTCCAGGCCGTAGCGCTTGAGTCCGCCGGTCTTGTAGTTCTCGATGACCACGTCACTTTGCGCTGCCAGCTCACGCACCAGCTTCTGGCCTTCGGGTGTGGCGATGTCGACCGTCACGGAGCGCTTGTTGCGATTGCAGGCCGCGAAGTAGCTGGCCTGGCGCGTCGGACCATCGTCGCCATCCAGGTACGGCGGCCCCCAGTGACGGGTATCGTCGCCCGCACCGGGCTTCTCGATCTTGATTACATCGGCGCCCATGTCGGCCAGGTTCTGGGTACACCAGGGCCCGGCCAGCACGCGCGAGAGATCCAGCACGCGAATGTGGCTCAGCGCGCCGGTTTGCGCGGACGGCGGCGGCAGGCCGTGGGTCGAAGCGGAGGAAGCTGTCATGTCGAAAAATTCAGGCGATTTCTGCCCAGCCGTGGCTGAGTACGACCTTGTCGCGCTCCTGTACTTTGGCGCGCAACTGGAAATGTCCGGAATGCAGCGGGTCTCGCCAGATCTCGGTCACCAGTGTCTCGCCGGGATAGACCGGCGCCGTAAAGCGGATATCGAACGCGCGCAGCCGTGACGGATCGCTGCCGGCGCATTGCCGCAGCAGTGCGTGGGCCACCAGGCCGTAACTGGCCAGACCATGCAGGATCGGCCGTTCGAATCCGGCCGCCGCCGCGACGGCGGGGTCGGCGTGCAACGGATTGAAGTCGCCCATCAGCCGGTACAGCAGCGCGGCTTCGGGCCGCGTGGCCTGTGTGTCGACGAAGTCGGGCGGCCGGTCTTCGGGCGTCGGACGCAGCGCGGGAAGCGGTTCGTCGGTGGGCTGGCCGCCATCGAGCTGGCTATAGCCGCCGTCGCCACGCAGGAACGACACCTGCTGGATCGTGGCGAGCAATTCTCCGCGCGTCGTTTCCAGCCGCCGCTCGGTGACCATGATCGCGCCCTTGCCCGCGCCTTTGTCGGTCAGATGCGTGATGCGATTGTGGCCAACCACTTCGGCGCCAGCGGGCAGCGGGCGATGCAGGCGCAGGCGTTGTTCGCCGTGCAGCAGCTTGACCCAGTCGATGCCGGTATCCGGTTCGCGCGCCCAGAAGCCGGGGTAGCCCAGCACCACGGCCTGCGATGGCAGCGCGCGCAGTCCGCCCGGCGTGCCTTCGTAGACGAACGGCAGGGCCGATGCGTTGAGCGGGTCATTGCCGAGGCCCAGGCTCAGGGCGTACAGCATGGTGTCCCGCTCGGTGTAGTGCTGGCGCACCGGCGGAAAGGGCCGGTTGCGCAGATGCTGATAGCTGATCGGCATGCGGTGTCTCGCTCAGGCCAGTACGACCGGGGCAAAGACGGGCACGGGCGCGCCGCCTTCGGTTTCTGCGAAACGCACTTTCACGCGCTGGCCGATGCGCACGCTGTCCAGATCCGTGTCGACGATATGGGTCAGCATGGTGATGCCTTCGTCGAGCTTCACATAGGCGATGCAGAACGGATGCGGACCCGCCCGGCGCGTGATGCTGAACGAATAGATCTCGCCCAGGCCGCTGGCGGCCTTCCAGTCGGTGTCGCCCATGCAGAACGGGCACAGCACGCGCGGATACCAGTGGGGTTTGCCGCACGATTTGCAGTGGCGCACCAGCAGCTTGCCGTCGCGTGCAGCCTGCCAGAACGCGATGTTGTCGGGCAGTTCGTCCGGTGCCTTGTAGACGGTGGGAACGTAGGGAGTAGTCATGGTGGGCATCCGTTTGCGTACTATTCGCGTTCGAGGATCAGGGTGGCGGAGCCGTGGCGAGAACCCATGTAGCCGCCGGTGCCCTGGGCCAGTGCCAGCTGGCAGTTCTTTACCTGCACGGCCGGGTGAGCCTCGCCGCGCAGTTGGCGCACGGCCTCGATCACCTTGGTGATGCCGCCACGGTTGGCCGGATGGTTGTTGCACAGGCCGCCGCCATCGGTGTTGAACGGCAGTTTGCCGACGCCCGAGATAAGGTTGCCGTCCATCACGAACTTGCCGCCTTCGCCCTTCTTGCAGAAGCCGAGGTCTTCCAGTTGCATCAGCACGGTAATGGTGAAGCTGTCGTAGATCGATGCGTACTGGATGTCGGATGGCGTGACCCTGGCTTCCGCGAATGCGGCTGCGCCCGAGACGCGCGCAGCGGACCACGACAGGTCCACTTCGCCGCCCAGCAGGCCCTTCACATGTTCCCCCGCGCCGAGAATCTTGATCTTCGGCCGCTTGAGCTTCGCCGCGATTTCGGGTCGCGCGACGATGAGGGCGCCACCGCCATCGGACACGACGCAGCAATCGAGCCGGTGCAGCGGGTCGGAGATCATCGGCGAGTTCACCACGTCCTCGACGGTCACCACTTCACGCAGCATCGCGTTGGGGTTGTGCTGGGCGTGATGCGACGCGGCAACCTTGATCCACGCGAGTTGCTCGGGCGTGGTGCCGAATTCGTACATATGGCGCTGGGCCACCATCGCATACAGGTTGACGGTGACCGGGTTGAACGGCGCTTCGAACGGTTGGTCCGGCAGGTTCGCGCCCCAGTTGCGGGCCTGCGTGCCGCTGGACCCTTCGGAGCGCGGGCGTCCGGCCAGCGTGATCAGGGCCACGTTGCACTTGCCGGCGGCGATGGCCTGCGCGGCATGCGACACGTGGGCGATGTACGATGAACCGCCCATCTCGCTGGAGTCCACGTGGCGCACATTGAGGCCGAGGTAGTCGACCATGTTGACCATGCCGAGACCCGGTGCATCCCCGGCGCAGAAGTAGCCGTCGACGTTGGCCAGCGTCAGGCCGGCATCTTCCAGCGCGCCCCTGGCGCATTCCGCGTGCAGTTGTGGCACCGTCTTGTCCGGTGCCTTGCGGGTCGGATGCTCGTAGGCGCCGACGATATATGCCTTGCCGTTGATTGTCATGGGTGTGTCTTCCTTCTGGTGTCTGGTCAGGCCGTCATGGCTTCGGTGTAGCGTTCCATGTGCAGATCGGTGTCGCCAAGCAGCACATCGATCATCGTCAGCGCCTTGAAATAATCGCCCACTTCGAGTTCGTCAGTCATGCCCATGCCGCCATGCAGCTGCACGGCCTGCTGGCCAACGTAGCGTGCCGCACGGGCCGTGACGACCTTTGCGGCGGATACCTTGCGGCGGCGCTCGGCGGCATCGCCGGCATCCAGCCCCTGCGCGGCCACATAGGCCATCGACAGCGCCAGTTCCTTTTGCAGCAGCATGTCGGCCATGCGGTGCTGCAGGGCCTGGAACGACGCCAGCGGCTTGCCGAATTGCTTGCGGGCGCCCAGGTACTCGGCGGTGATTTCGATCAGCCGCTCCATCGCGCCGGCCGCCGTGGCGCATTGCGCGGCGATGCCGTGGTCGATGCCGAATTCCAGCGCGTCCACGCCCTCCGTCGTGACCAGCGTGGCCGGGACGTCGGCGAGCTTCAGGTCGGCGCCGGCAAGGCGATCGATGGTCGGATAAGCGGTGACGGTCAGGCCGGGCGCATCGCGGTTCACCAGGAACAGCCCGAGCGCGCCATCGAGCCGGGCGGAAACCAGGTAAGTGTCGGCCGCATCGCCGTGCCACACCACCGATTTCGTACCGGTCAGCGTATAGCCGTTCGGTTCACGCTGGCACGCAACGGTCTGCGCTGCTTCCAGCCGATACCGCGTGCCCGGCTCCAGATAGGCCGGTGCCAGCACCTTGCTGCCATCGGCGATGGCCGGCAGCCATTCGGCCTGCTGCGCGGCGGATGCGTAGCGGGCCAGGATGGCCGTGGCGATGACCGCGGCCGGAATCACGGGCTCCTGCACCAGCCCGCGTCCGAGTTCTCGTTGCACCACCACCTGGCTTGCCGGACCTTCGCCAAAGCCACCGTGGTCGGCCGGCACGCACAGGCCGAGCACGCCCATCTCGGCAAGCTGCTGCCAGGCGGCGCGGTTGAAGCTGCCCTGTTCGCGCGCATTGCGGCGGCGGTTTTCAAACGTGTATTCGGTGGCGACAAAGCGGCGCAGGCTGTCGGCCAGCATCTGCTGTTCTTCGCTGTAGGTGAAATCCATGCCTGTCGTCCTCTCTTAAAAGCCGATGATCATCTTGGAGATGATGTTCTTCTGGACTTCGGTCGAGCCGCCGTAGATGGTGGTCTTGCGCATGTCGTAGTAGGTGGATGCCGCCGGCGCTGCCCAGTCCGGGCCGCTGACGGGCTGCGGGGCGCCAGGCTCCATCCAGTCGGGCGAATAGGGCCAGCCGTTCGGCCCGGCCACTTCCATCTGCAGCATGGCGATGTCCTGTTGCAGCTCGGAGCCACGGATCTTGACGATCGATGCCTCGGGGCCGGGAGTGCCGGCCGCCTGCGTGGCCACGCGCAGCAGCAGCATTTCCAGCGCCATCAGGTCCATTTCGACGCGGGCGATTTTGTCGCGCATGCGCACGTCCTCGATCAGCGGACGTCCGCGGCCGTCGGTGGATTCCGCGGCGTAGTGCTTAAGCTGGCGCAACTCGCGATAGCAGTGGCCGATACCGGCAATGCCGGTGCGTTCATGGCCGAGCAGATACTTGGCGTAGGTCCAGCCCTTGTTCTCTTCGCCCAGCAGGTTTTCGACGGGTACTTCCACGTCCTCGAACCAGGTTTCGTTGACGTCGTGGCCGCCATCGAGCGTCTTGATCGGGCGCACGGTCACGCCGGGGGATTTCATGTCGATCAGCAGCATCGAAATGCCTTCCTGCGCCTTGGCTTCGGAGTCTGTCCGCACGAGGCAGAAGATCCAGTCCGCGAAATGCGCCATCGTCGTCCAGGTCTTCTGCCCGTTGACGATGTATTTGTCGCCCCGGCGTACGGCCTTGGTGCGCAGCGATGCGAGGTCGGAGCCGGCGCCCGGCTCGGAATAGCCTTGGCACCAGAAGTCATCCACGGTCGGGATGCGCGGCAGGAACCGTTGCTTGTGCTCGGCGCTGGCGTACTTCATCAGCACCGGGCCGATCATCGTGAGGCCGAACGGCAGCATGCGCGGCGCACCGGCGCGGAACGTCTCGATTTCGAAGATCAGGCGCTGCAGCGCGTTCCAGCCCGTGCCGCCCCATTCCGTGGGCCAGGTCGGCGCGCCCCAGCCTTGCGCGTGCAGGATGCGGTGCCAGCGCGCATAGTCGTCTTTCTCGACGCGGCGATGGCCGAGTACCTTGTCGCGGATGTCGGCGGGCAAGTGCTGCCTGACAAAGGCGCCAACTTCTTCGCGGAAGGCTTCTTCTTCTCTTGTGAAACGCAGGTCCATGAACTGTCTCCGATCAGTGAATCCGATTCTATGGGCGTGGGCGTCACGCTGGTTCGAGATTGCCGAATCCAGCCTTTTGGATCGCAAAATGCGTGTCCGGTGCGGGGAGGGCGCGCTTTCAGGCCGTCGAAGCCGCCCCTTGTGATTTACGAATGGCGCCGCCCAGTCTTTGGGATCATGCTGCGCGGACCTCTTCATCGTATTTGCATAAGGACGCCAGGCGTGACTACGCGGATTCATCAGCTGCTTGATCATTGGTTGACCGAGGCTCCCGATCAACCGTTCATCCACTTGCCGGACGGCCGCAGCCTGAGCTTTGCCGATCTGGGCGCGCTGACCGCCGTGGCGGAAGCCGAATTGCGCGCGCTGGAGGTCAGACCCGGCGACCGCGTGATGGTGGTGGCCGAAAACTGTCCCGAGCATGCCGCGCTGATCCTGGCCTGCAGCCGCCTGGGGGCCTGGTCGTGCGGCGTCAACGCCCGCATGGCGCCGGCCGAAATCGACGCTTTTGCGGTCAAGGCCGACGCCCGCGTGGTGTACTTCACGGCGTCGGCCTCGCGCGCGGCTGCTGCGCACGCGGCGCGTTTCAATGCCGTGGCGTCGGCGCTGGACGGCATGCAGCGCGCCGCCGTGCGTGCCGATGCCATCCCCGAGCCTCAGCCCTTGCGCGACCAGGTTGCCGCGCTGATTTTCACCTCGGGCACGACGGGTGAGCCGAAGGGCGTGATGCTCACGCACGACGCGCTGATCCATTTCGCGCGCGTGACGCGCGATGCCCGTGCGCTCGGTCCCGCGGATCGCAGCTATGCGTTTGTGCCGATGACCCATATTTTCGGCCTCGGTACGGTGCTGCTCAGCTCGCTGCTGGCCGGCGCGCAACTGGTGATGCGCCCGCAGTTCGATCCGGCGGACCTGCTCGATGCGCTGGCGCGTCACGGGGTGTCGCAGGTGCAGGGGCCGCCCACGCTGTTCTCGCGGCTGCTGGGTTATCTGCAGGAACAGGGCATTGCGCAGCCGGTGGCGCCGGCACTGCGCTACCTCTATACCGGGGCCGGACCGCTCGATCTGTCGCTGAAGAAGCGTGTGGAAGCGATGTTCGGCATGGCCCTGCATCATGGCTATGGGCTTTCCGAATACGCCGGATCGGTCCATGTGACGCGCCTTGGCGACCAGCGGCCCGATACCAGCGCGGGCCACGCGGTGGCCGAAGCCGAGGTGCAGGTGACGGACCCGTCGACCGGCAAGGCTTTGCCGTTCGGTGAGCGCGGCGAACTCTGGTTGCGTGGCAGGGGGCTGATGCCCGGCTACTTCCGCGATGCCGCTGCCACCGCGGCGGTCATGCGCGAGGGGGGCTGGTACGCGAGCGGCGACCTGGGCGAGATGCACGCGGACGGCGCGCTGTTTGTGGTCGGCCGCCTCAAGGAGATGATCATCCGCTCGGGCTTCAACGTGTATCCGGCCGAGGTGGAAACCGTGCTCAATGCCCACCCGAGCATTCAGCGTTCGGCGGTGGTCGGTTGCCCTGAAAGCGATGGCAACGAGGAAATCGTGGCGTTCGTGGAGTTGCGTCCCGGCGCCCAACTGGACCTGCCAGCGCTGCACAGCCATCTGCGGGACCGGCTGGCCCCGTACAAGCGACCGGCGCGCATCGTGGCGCTCGGCGAATTGCCTACCAATAACAACGGCAAGATCCTCAAGCGTGTGCTGCAGGAGCAGGCCGGCTCGATGTTGACCCAAGGAGACCCAGCATGACCCGCTCTTCCGCCGTGCCGTCCGCCATGCGCAGACGGTTGATGGCCGCCGGCCTGTTCAGTGCCGTGGCGCAGCCGTTTGCCGCGCTGGCCGCCGACGCCTGGCCCACAAAGCCCGTGCGCCTGATCGTGCCATTTCCGCCAGGCGGTCCGGTGGACAGTACCGCGCGCATCTTCAGCCAGAAGCTTGGCGAGATGTGGAAGTATCCGATCGTGATCGATAACCGCGCTGGCGCGGGCGGCACCATCGGCGCCGCCATCGCGGCCAAGGAAGTGCCTGACGGCTACACGCTGTTCCTGGGGTCGATCCATCATGCCGTCAATCCGTCACTGATGGGCAAGTTGCCGTACGACATCGAGAAGGATTTCGCGCCGATCAGCTTTGCGGCTATGTTCCCGGTGTTCGTGGTTGCGCATCCGTCGGTCCCGGCCAACAACATCAAGGAACTGATCGCATACGCCAAGAGCGGCCATACGTTGGCCTACGGCTCGTCGGGCAACGGCGGCGGCACGCACCTGGCTGGCGAGCTGTTCAATATGGAAGCGGGCACCAAGCTGCAGCACATTCCGTACAAGGGCAGCGGCCCGGCGATGAATGATTTGCTGGGTGGCCAGGTGCAACTGATGTTCAGCGATGCGCCCACGGCGCTGCAACATATCAAGTCGGGACGTATCAAGGTGCTGGGCGTGGCAAGCCGCAAGCGGTCGGGCATGCTGCCCGATGTGCCCACCGTCGCCGAATCGGGATTGCCCGGCTACGAGGCCTATTCCTGGGCGGCGCTGTTTGCGCCGGCACAGACGCCCAAGGCGGTTCTCGACAAGATCAACGCCGATTTCAATGTGGCGATGAAGGACGCTGGCGTGAAGCAGCGGTTGTTGCAGGCTGGAGCGGAAGCGGACGCCGGCACGCAGGAGCAGATGCGCCAGCGCCTGCACAGCGAAATCGAGAAGTGGCGGAAGGTGATTCAGACGGCGGGGATCACTGCGGGTTGAGCCGGCGCCTGAACCAAAGCCTCCGCCATCGGATATGCGCACCCCTCTCCCATGCAATGGGAGAGGGGTGGGGGAGCAAGCCAAGAAACATCAATCAGCCGAAGTAGGCCACTGGAACAGCGGTGGTTCCTTTTCCTTGAAGCGGCGCACGGCCTCGCGGTGGTAGCCGGTGGTGAACGCAATGCCCTGACCCAGTGATTCCAGTTCGAGCATGCCGCGCACGTCGCTGCCGATCGACTGATTCAGCGCACGCTTGGTCAGGCCAAAGGCCACCGGCGACGCCCCGGCCAGGCCGCGCGCGAGCTGGTCGGCGCGCGCATATAGCCCGTCCTGAGGCACGATCTCGAACACGGCGCCGATCCGCTTTGCCTCTTCCGCGCCGATTTCGCGGGCGCTGAATATCAGGTCGCGGGCGTGAGCCATGCCCACCACGCGGGGCAGCGTGTACAGCGCGCCGCAATCGGGCACCAGCCCAACCTTCATGAATGGCATGCAGAAGCGTGCGCGTGGCGTGGCCACGATAAAGTCGGCCAGCAGGGCCAGGCTGAAGCCGGCGCCATAGGCCACGCCGTCCACCGCCGCCACGACGGGGCGGTCAAGGTCGACGAGCATCGCAATCCAGCCGTGCAGGTCGTCCATGCGGTTGCGGCCGGAATCGGCGTCGGTGACGTTCATCGCGCGGATATCGCCACCGGAGCAGAAGTCGGTGCCCGCGCCGCGCAGCACCACGGCGCGCACCGTGCGGTCGGCGCGGATCTGTTGCACCACTTCGCGCAGCGCGTCGCGGATGGGGGCGTTCAGTGCATTCTTCTGCTGCGGACGGTTCAGGGTCAGCGTCGCAATGCCGTCCACAATGTCCACCAGCAGGGTGTTCTCTTCGGTCATCCCTTGTCTCCATGCGGGTTCGATGGCACAGCTTGAACGATGTGCCGCCGCGCGGCTATTTCGATGTTTTGAATCCGGCATTCGCCTGCAATGAAGTCCCCCCCGTAGTTGCGAGAATGGAAAAAATGCGGCGGTTCGGGGGATAATCACCGACTACTCGGGAGACAACGTCATGCGCTTCGATCTGGTCGATCTGAACCTCTTCACGCATATTGCGGAAGCCAGCAGCCTGACCCGCGGTGCAGAACGTTGCCACCTGTCGCTGCCGGCGGCCAGCACGCGCATCAAGAACCTGGAAGAGCAGGTGGGCGTGAAGCTGCTGAGCCGTAGCAGCCAGGGCGTCAAGGTCACGCCGGCCGGAGAAACGCTGCTGGCCCACGCGCGTCGCGTGCTGCGACAGATCGAGCAACTGAGCGGCGACCTGCAGGAGTATGCGTCGGGCATCAAGGGACACGTCCGGGTGTTTGCCAATACCACGGCGATGAGCGAATTCCTGCCGGGGGTGCTGCGCACGTACCTGGTCAACCATCCCGATGTGACCGTCGATATCCGTGAGCGGCTTAGCCCGGATATCGTCCGGGCCGTGCAGGAAGGCATGGTCGATATCGGCATTGCGGCCAGCGGCGTGAACATGGAAGGGCTGGAGGTGATGCCTTACCGGCTTGACCGGCTGGTGCTGGCCACCGCGCTGAGCCATCCGCTGGCGCAGCGCAAGCGGGTGCGCTTTGTCGAGACGCTCGACTACGATTTCATCGGCCTGCCCGAGGAAAGCGCGATCCACAACTTCCTGAAGCGTGCCGCGGCCGATCTGCAACGCACGCTGCACTGGCGCATTCAGGTCAGTAACTTCGAGACGGCGGGGCGCATGATCGAAGCCAACGTCGGCATCGGCATTCTGCCGGAGAGCACGGCACGCCGCCATGCGCAGACGATGGCGCTCAACATCGTGCAGATCGAGGACGACTGGGCCGAACGGAAGCTGCAGATCTGCGTGGCAGACCTCGATGCGCTGCCCGCTTTCGCGCGCAAGCTGGTGGACCTGCTTGTGGAAGACGGCACCGGCAACCCGGCCTGACGGCGCCTGCGTGCCCGGACGCTGCCTAGACCAACTCGGCAATCATGCCGCGTAGCTGATGCTTGTGCAGTTTGCCGCTGGCCGTGGTGGGAATGGCGGACACGCGCACGATCTGGGCCGGGCGTTTGTACGGAGACAGCCGCTCGGCCAGATAGGCATGCAGTTCCGCGGCATCGAATGTCTCGCCTTCGCGTAGCTCGACGAACGCGACGATTTCCTCGTTGCCGTCGGCCGCTGGCCTGCCAACCACGGCGGACAACCGCACCGACGGGTGCGAGTTGATGACCGACTCCACCTCGATCGGATACACGCTGAAGCCCGACCGGATGATCAGATCGCGCGTGCGGCCGACGATGTACAGCGCGCCGTCGGGACCCAGCCGGCCGATATCTCCGGTGTTGAGCCACCCATCCGGGCGCAGTGCCTCGGCCGTTTGCGCCGGCGCGCGATAGTAGCCACGCATGACGCCGGGGCCTTTCACCCACAGTTCGCCCGGCGTGCCCTGCAGCACGGCCTCGCCGCCTGCTCCCACGATACGCAGTTCGGCGCCCTCGACGATCTCGCCAGCGGCGCAGTCGCTGCGAGGGCGGTCCAGACGGGTGATGAACAGCGATCCGGCATATTCGGTCATGCCATAGCCATGATGCAGCGGCTGGCCGAATACCGTTTCGACATTGCGCTTGAGCGTTGGCTCCAGCGGCCCGCCGCCCGTGTACAGATAACGCAGCCGCTGCGGATGCAGCGTGGCGATGCCTTGCTTCTGCAGATGGGCGAGGATGCGGCTGAACATCGCCGGCACGCCCTGCAGTATCGAGATCGCCTCGCGTTGCAGCGCGGCGCAGGCGTCGTTGACGTTGAAGCGTGCCACCAGATAAAGGCTGCCGCCACCCTGAAACGTGGCCAGCAGCAGCGTGGCAAGCCCGAAGATATGCGACATCGGCATTACCGCATAGGCGCAGTCTCCGGGGCCGATGCCACGGGTTTCAGCGGTGACGCGCGCATAGTGCAGCAGGCCGCGATGCGTGACCATCACGCCCTTGGGCTGGCCCGTGGTGCCCGATGTGTAGATCAACGCCGCAACTTCGCTGGCCAGCTCGCGCGGTTCACGCTCGCTGCCCGCGTCGACGTCCGCTGCCATCAGCGGCCCCAGTCCCGGCGGCGCGATTTCGCGGGCACGGTAGCGCAGGCCGTGGCGCAAGGCGTCGGGCGACGCGGCGTGCGTGAACAGCATCAGGCGGGGCGTGCAGTGCGTGCGAATCTCCTCGATCTCGCGCGCGGTGAGCCGGGCATTGGTCACAACGGGCCACGCACCAAGCTCGGACAGGGCAAAGACCAGCGTGATCACCGCCAGGCAGTTTTCGCCGGTGATCATCACGCGGTCGCCGGCGGCGACGCCTTGCGCCTCAAGATACTGCCTTGCCAGGCCGACGTTTTCCCAGAGCTGCGCAAACGTCACCGTGCGTTCGCCTTCGTACACGGCCACGTTGTTGGGCGCATGTGCCGCCCAGTGGCGGGGAATGTCGCTGATGCGATTCGCGATGGCTCGGTCCTGCGGCATCTCGCTCAAGTCCTTTTGCAGAGTGGATTCGGGTTCGGTGAGGCCGGAAACCATCCGGCATGTCGCAGTGTATGGGCAGGACAGGGGCCGCGCAATTCGTGATCGGGAAAGCGGTGCTTCGCCGGCGCGGAACGTCTGGACCCTGCACCGGCCGCGCCGTTACTCCACCTCAATGTGCGCCGTCTTGACGACGTTGCCCCAGAGAGCAAGCTCCTTCTTGATGCGGTCCTGCAACGGCGCGGGGCCGGTGATGTTGAGATCGTAGCCACCATCGGTCATGCGCGCGCGGAAGGCCGGGTCCTGGCCCACGGCCTGCTGCGCCTTGACCAGGCGATCCACCACATCGGCGGGCATGCCAAGCGGCCCCACCAGGCCGTACCAGCCGGTCAGATCGTATTGCTTGAGGCCCGATTCCACCAGCGTCGGCACCGTCGGCAACGCGGCGTTGCGTGTCTTGGAGGTGACGGCCAGCGCGCGTACCTTGCCGCCCTGGATATGGCCGATGGCGGTGCCGGTGATGTCGAACATGAACGTGACCTTGCCGCTCGTGACGTCGGCCATCGCCGGTGCATTGCCTTTATACGGCACGTGCAGCATTTTCACCCCGGTCATCTGCGCGAGCAGTTCCGCCGACAGGTGGTTCGACGCGCCAATGCCGGCCGAGCCGAAACTCACTTCGCCCGGATGCTTGCGTGCGTAAGAGACCAGTTCATCGACGTTCTTGGCCGGGAAGTCCTTGTTGATCAGCAGGACATTGGTGTAGTCGGTGATCAGGCCCACATAGGTGAAGTCCTGCGCCGGCTTGAAGCTGACCGATTTCTGGATCAGCGGCGTCATCGTCATGGTGGGGCTGGCCACGAAGTAGAGCGTGTAGCCATCCGGCTTGGCGCTGGTGGTCATGCCCGCCGCAATGGCGCCGCTGGCACCGGCGCGATTGTCGACGATGACGGGCTGCTTGAGCACGCGGCCCATGTAGTCGGCATAGATGCGCGCGGCGGTGTCCACCGGGCCGCCCGGCGCGTAGCCAACCAGCAGCCGCACCGGGCGCGAAGGGTAGGTGTCGGCCAGGGCCGTTCCGTGGGCCAGCGCCAGTAGCGCGCCGGCGAGCATGATTCGCAGCATCGTCTCCTCCTGTTTCTTTATCAGGGTGTTGTCGGGGGAGACTTTGCGGCATGCCCGCCTGCCGGGCAATTTGCATTTCCTGAAGGTGGCCTTTGATGAAGCGATAACTGCCCGCGGCCCCGCTCCGGCGCTGTCAATCGAGCTGGATCCCGGCAGTACGGACGATTTCCGCCCATTTCGGGGTGTCGTTGCTGACCACGGTGGCCAGTTCCGCCGGACTCGATGCCACGGGCTGCAGGCCCATCGCCGTGAGCCGCTGGGATACCTCGGGCTGCTTCATGATCCGGGCGATTTCGGCCGACAACCGCTCGGCGATGGGGCGCGGCGTGCCGGACGGCAGGAATACGCCGAACCAGCCATTCGGCTCGAATCCGCTCAGGCCGGCTTCGGCGAACGTGGGCACGGACGGCAGGGCGGCATGGCGCTGCGTGCCGGTGATGCCCAGCACGCGGAATTTGCCGCTGCCAAGATAGCTGTTGGCCGACGTGACATCCACGAATGCGGAGTCCACCTGGCCGCCCAACACGTCGCTTACCAGCGGCGCGGCACCTTTGTACGGGATATGGACGATGTCGATGCCGGCACGGATCTTGAACTGCTCGCCGTGCAGATGCGACGACGTGCCATTGCCATAGGAGCCGTAGCTGAGTTTGCCGGGGCTGGCCTTGGCCAATGCGATGAATTCGCTCAGCGTGCGGGCCGGTACCCTGGATGGCACCACGAACAGATCGGAAGACCGGGCCACCAGCGACACGGGCAGGAAGTCGCGCTCCACGCTGTACGGCATTTTCCGGTACAGGCTTGGCGACTGGATCATCGCGGTGATGCCCAGCAGCACCGTATAGCCGTCCGGCGCGGCTTTCGCCACGATGTCATTGCCAAGAATGCCGCTGGCGCCGGGCTTGTTGTCCACCACCACGGGCTGCTTCCACGCCTGTGACAGCGGTTGCCCGATCAGGCGCGCGATCGTATCGGCGCCGCCGCCCGCCGGATAGGGTACGACCAGCCTCAATGGACGGCTCGGATAAGCGTTATCGCCGCGCGCGGGCCAACTGGCCAGCGCCGCGACCGAACCCAGGGCTGCCGCCTGCCCGAACCAGCGTCTCCTGCCATATTGCATATCTGTCTCCTCAGTCAGTGCTTTCGTCTGGCGATTCGTCGAGCGTGGTCACGCCGTCGGCCGCCAGCATTGCCACCTGTGCGTCGTCGTAGCCAATCGTCTTCAGGATCTCGCGGCTGTGCCGGCCGAGTGTTTCGCCAGCATGGCGATAGACCGGCGGCGTCGCGGAATAGCGCACCGGGTGCGCAATCTGCCGCAGCGTCGATGCGTTCTGGCGGACCGGCACGTCGACCACCATGCCGCGTGCCGCGAACTGTGGGTGTGCCGCCGATTCCTCCAGCGTCAGCACCGGTTCCACGCAACAGTCCTCGGCGGCAAACAGCGCGCACCAGTGCGCGAAAGACTGGCTGCGGAACGCGGCGGCAATCTGCCGCTTCAGCGCGGTCATATCGGATTGAGCCAGCGCCACCCATTCGGGATGCCCCATGACATCGCAAAAGCGCTGCAGGAATTGCGGCTCCAGGCTGCCCACCGAGAAGTGCCGGCCATCGGCCGTGGCGTAGTAGTCGTAGAAGCAGCCGCCGTTGAGCCGTTCCGATTCGGGGCGCGGGGCGTGGGCGCCGGCCAGGTAGCTCGCGCCCGACATCGCGTTGAGGCTGAATGCCGCGTCGGTCATGCTGACATCGAGATGCTGGCCCTGGCCCGTGCGATGCCGATGGGTCAGCGCGGCCAGGATGGCCAGCGCCGCGTGCAGGCTGCCGCCCGCGATATCGGCTACCTGGATGCCCAGCGGCGCGGGGCCATCGCGGCCGCTGTAGCTGGCCGTGCCGGCGATCGACAGATAGTTGATGTCGTGCCCGGCGCGGTCGCGGTAGGGACCATCCTGCCCGTAACCGGTGATGGAACAGTAGATCAGCCCCGGATGGGCCTCGCGCAGCTGCGCGTAACCGAGCCCCAGCCGTGCCATCACGCCCGGGCGAAACTGCTCGACAACGATGTCGTGCGTGCGCAGCAGCCGGTGCACCGCGTCGATGGCCTCGGGACGCTTGAGATCGAGGGCCAGCGAGCGCTTGTTGCGGTTCAGCCAGGCATGTGCGGCGGACACCCCTTGGCACTGCGGCGCCAGCCGCCTGACCGGATCGCTGCGGCCGGGGGCCTCGATGCGGATCACCTCGGCGCCCAGATCGGCCAGCGCCAGGGTGGCGAAAGGCCCCGGCAGCAGCGTGGAGAAATCAAGGATCTTCAGCCCTGCCAGCGGTCCGTTCATGCTCGGTTCGTCCGTGATGTCGAAAGTCGGGCCGATTCTTCCATCGCATGGCCGGCGCTGTCTTGGTCCGTTCGGACCAATCGCACCGCAGCATGCAAATTGGTTCTTTTGGCGCACGACACGGTACCGGGACGTCCGTACAGTCGACCTTCATCGCTCGCCGGGCATTGCACTGGCGTTCGCATCACAACGAAGGAGACGAGGAATGTACCTGACGCAGGGCTTGCATCGTTGCATGCAGCAGACGCCAGATGACCGCGCCACCGTATCCGGCGGCCGGACCCGCACGTTCCGTGAGCTGCATGATCGCGTGGCCCGATTGGCCGGCGCGCTGCAGGCGCAGGGCATGAAACCCGGAGACCGGGTAGGCATGCTGGCGCTGAACTCGGACCGCTATATCGAATACATGCTCGCGGTGTGGTGGGGCGGTGGCGTTCTCAACCCGGTCAATATCCGCTGGAGCGTGCCGGAGATCGTCTATTCGCTCGACGATTGCGACACCGGCATCCTCATCGTCGACGATCAATTCCTGCCGATGGTGCCCGGCATTCTCGCCGGCGCAAAGCGCCCGCCTTGCGTGATCTATGCGGGCGAGCAAGATGCTCCCGACGGAACGCTCGACTATGAAGCGCTGATCGCGGCGGCCAGTCCGGTGGATGACACGTTTCGTGGTGGCGAAGACCTGGCCACGATCATGTACACGGGCGGCACCACGGGCAAGCCCAAGGGCGTGATGCAGTCGCACCTGAACCTCTGGGCGTCGGCCGTTTCGCGGATGGCCGAGTTCCGCGACGGCCAGCGTACCTTTGTTTCGCTGCACGTGGCGCCGCTGTTTCACACCGCCGCGATGGCACGCGCCGTGGGCCATATCGTTGCGGGCGATGTTCAGGTAATCCAACCGGGTTTCGTGCCGGCCGACGTGCTGGTGGCGATCGAGCGCGAACGCATCGAGGAACTGCTGCTCGTGCCGACGATGCTGCAGGCGGTGCTCGATCATCCCGCATTCGGCAGCCATGACCTGTCGAGCGTGCGGCGCATCTTCTATGGCGCGTCGCCAATCGCCGCCGGGCTGCTCGACCGCGCGCTGGCCGCGATGCCCGACATCGCGTTCTATCACGCCTATGGCATGACCGAGGCATCGCCCGTCATCTCGGTCAATCCGCCAGCCAACCACGGTGCGCAGGCACGCGCCAGCGGCCTGTACCGATCGGCCGGCCGTGCGGGGTATGGCGTGACGATGCGTATCGTCGACCCATCCGGGAACGAGGTGCCACGCAACACCGTGGGCGAAATCGTCGTACGCGGCGCCAATGTCACCAAGGGCTACTGGAACCGGCCGCAGGAAACCGCGCAGGCGCTGCGCGATGGCTGGCTGCATACCGGCGACGGCGGCTATATGGACGACGACGGCTATCTGTTCATCGTCGACCGCCTCAAGGACATGATCGTCACCGGCGGTGAGAACGTGTATTCGGCGGAAGTGGAAAGCGTGCTGTCGCTGCACCCGGACGTGGCCACCTGCGCGGTGATCGGCATTCCCGACGAGCGTTGGGGTGAGGCGGTGCACGCCGTGGTGGTGCCGCATGCGGGCAAGGCGTTGTCCGAGTCCGCGCTACGCGAGCACTGCCGTGCGGCGCTGGCCAGCTACAAATGCCCGAAGAGCTTTGAATTCCGCGCGGCGCTGCCGCTGTCGGCGGCCGGAAAAATCCTCAAGCGCGATCTGCGCGAACAGTACTGGCGCGGTCAGGCGCGCCAGGTGAGCTGAACCCATTTCATTTCCCAAGGATACGAACATGAGCAGGAAAGTACTGGTGGCAGGTGTCGGCATGATTCCGTTCACCAAGCCCGGCGCAAGCGATGACTACCCGGTGATGGGCGCCAATGCCGCGCGCGCGGCGCTGGCCGATGCCCGCCTGGACTACGCGCTGGTGGAGCAGGCTTACGTCGGCTATGTCTATGGCGATTCCACGGCCGGGCAGGCTGCCATCTACGGCGTTGGGCTGACCGGCATTCCCGTCATCAACGTCAACAACAACTGCGCCACCGGATCGACCGCGCTGTTTCTGGCGCGGCAGGCGGTTGCCAGTGGTGCCATCGAGTGCGCCATCGCGGTGGGTTTCGAACAGATGGTGCCCGGCGCGCTCAAGGGCGCTTATACGGACCGGCCCGCGCCGATGGCGCGCTTTGTCGACGTGATGCGCGACATCCAGGGCTTTGACGACGCCGCGCCGCGAGCCGCGCAATTCTTTGGCGGTGCCGCGCGCGACTACATCAAGGAGTACGACATCCGGCCCGATACATTCGGCCGGATTTCCGTCAAGGCGCGCCAGCATGCGGCGCGCAATCCGTTCGCGGTGTTCCGCAATACCGTTACGCTCGAAGAAGTGATGGCGTCGCCAGCCGTGTTCGATCCGCTGACGCGGCTGCAATGCTGTCCGCCCACCTGCGGCGCCGCGGCGGCGATCCTGTGCTCGGAGGAATTCGCACGGAAGCACGCGCTGGATACGCGCGTGGCCATCCGCGCCCAGTCGATGACCACCGACCGCAACAGTACCTTCGATGAGGGGGATATGCGCAAGGTGGTGGGGTATGACATGACACGCGCTGCCTCGCAGGCCGTCTACGAGGCCGCGGGCGTGGCACCGACCGATATCGACGTGGTGGAACTGCATGACTGCTTTACCGCGAACGAACTGATTACCTACGAAGGGCTGGGCCTGACGCCGGAAGGTACGGCCGAGAAATTCATCGTCGATGGCGACAACACGTATGGTGGCCGCGTGGTGACCAATCCGTCCGGCGGCCTGCTGTCCAAGGGCCACCCGCTCGGTGCCACCGGGCTGGCGCAGTGTGCCGAGCTGGTCTGGCAACTGCGCGGGCAGGCGCAGGACCGGCAGGTGGCTGGTGCCCGGCTGGCGCTGCAGCACAACCTGGGTCTTGGCGGCGCCTGCGTGGTGACGCTGTACGAGCGCCAATAAGGAGCGTGCCGATGCTCGATACAAGACACATTGGCACGGTGGTGTCGCGGCACACGGCGGAAGTCGAGGCGGGCCGCCTGCGCTTCTTTGCCAAGGCCACGGGCCAGACCGATGTGCGGTACACGGACGCCGGCGCGGCCGCGGCGGCGGGCTACCCGGCCCTGCCGGTGCCGCCCACGTTTCTGTTCTGCCTGGAAATGGAGGCGCCGAACCCGCGCGCCACGATCGACCTGCTGGGCATCGACATTGGCCGGATCCTGCACGGCGAGCAGAGCTTCCGATACCACCGCATGGCGTTTGCCGGGGAGCGGCTGCACTTCGAGATGCGTATCGCGGACATCTATGAAAAGAAGGGCGGCGCGCTGGGCTTTGTCGTGCGCGAGACGCGCGTTACCGATGCCGGCGGCGGTGCCGTGGCAGACCTGCGCAGCGTGGTGGTGGTGCGCAACAGCCAGGAGACACGATGAGCAGCATTGCATTCGATGTACTGGAGGTGGGTGGCACCTTGCCCACCTTTACCGCCGAGCCGCTGAGCCGGCTCGCGCTGGCGCTTTATGCGGGCGCTTCCGGGGATCACAACCCGATTCACGTCGACCTGGATTTTGCGAAGCAGGCGGGCATGCCCGACGTGTTCGCGCACGGCATGCTGTCGATGGCCTATCTGGGCCGGCTGCTGACCAACTGGGTGCCGCAGCGGGCGATCCGCGAATTCTCGGTTCGGTTCGCGGCCATCACCCATGTGGGCGACGCCGTTTCATGCACAGGCGTGATCACGGAGAAGGACGAGACGACCCGGACAGTGCGCATCGTGCTGTCCACCCGCAACCAGCACGGCGAAATCAAACTGAGCGGCGAGGCGCTGATCGCGCCCGACGCCTGAATCATACGGAGACAAGGTAATGAGCAAGTTGAATGGCAAGGTGGCGATCGTTTCGGGATCCGGGCGCGGAATCGGCCGTGAGATTGCGTTGAAGCTGGCTGGCGAAGGCGCCGCGGTGGTGGTGAACGACCTCGATGCCGAACCGGCCAACGCCGTGGTTCAGGAAATCAAGGCAGCCGGTGGCCGGGCCGTGGCGTGCACGGGCAGCGTGACCGACGCCGACTTTGGGCAGCGCTTCGTGCAGACCGCGCTGCGGGAGTTTGGCGGGCTGGACATCATCGTCAACAACGCCGGATACACGTGGGACAACGTGATCCAGAAGATGAGCGACGAGCAGTGGTCGACGATCATGGATGTGCACGTCACCGCGCCGTTCCGCATCCTGCGCGCCGCCGCCGATCACTTCAAGGAGACGGCCAAGGCGGAAGCCGAGGCAGGCACGGAGGTCTTCCGCAAGGTGGTCAACATCTCGTCGGTATCCGGTGTGATGGGCAATGCGGGGCAGGCCAACTACTCAGCGGCCAAGGCCGCCATCAACGGGCTTACCCGTGCGCTGGCCAAGGAATGGGGGCGCTACAAGGTCAACGTCAACAGCGTGGCATTTGGCCTGATCAAGACGCGCCTGACAGAGGCGGTTGCTGGCGATGGGAACAATTCCACGATCGATATCGCGGGGCGTGAAATCAAGGTCGGCGTCAACGCGCAGTTGATGAAGAACGTGGAGGCGATGATCCCCGTGGGCCGTGGCGGCACGCCGGCCGAGGCCGCCGGGGCTGTCTACCTGATGTGCATTCCGGAGTCGAACTACATCAGCGGCCAGGTGCTGGTGGTGGGCGGCGGCCGTCCCTGATCCCCCGGTAAACGCAAGGAGCCATCTCATGCCGACTAGCCAGAGCCCGTGGGTTACGGAAGACCTGTCGATGTTCCAGGACGCCATACGCAAGTTCATCGAGCGCGAACTGGTGCCGCACGAAGAACGTTGGTGCAAGCAGCAGCACGTGGACCGGGAAACCTGGCGCAAGGCCGGCGAGATCGGCATGCTGTGCGCCAGCATTCCCGAGGAGTACGGCGGTGGCGGCGGCTCCTTCGCGCACGAGGCGATCATCGCCTACGAGCAGTCGCGCGCGCTGGCGTCGAGCCTGGGCACCAACGTGCATAGCGCCATCGTGGCGCACTACATCCTGCGCTATGGCACCGAGGCCCAGAAGCAACGCTGGCTGCCGAAGATGGCCACCGGCGAGATGGTGGGCGCGATTGCGATGTCCGAACCCGGCGCGGGTTCCGACCTAAAAAGCGTCAAGACACGTGCCGTGCGCGATGGCGACCACTACGTCATCAATGGCTCGAAGACGTTCATCTCGAATGGCCTGCTGGCGGACCTGATATGCGTGGTCGTCAAGACCGCTCCCGACAAAGGCGCCAAGGGCGTATCCATCGTGGTGGCGGAAACGACCGGGCTGGAAGGCTTCCGGCGCGGTCGCGTGCTGGAGAAGATCGGCCAGAAGGGCCAGGACACTGCCGAGCTGTTCTTCGACAACGTGCGTGTGCCGTGCGACAACCTGCTCGGTGACGAGGAAGGGCGCGGCTTCTACCAGTTGATGCAACAGTTGCCGCAGGAGCGGATGATTATCGCGGTCGGGGCGCTGGGCGCGATGGAACGGGCGCTCGATGAGACCGTGGCTTATGTGCGCGACCGTCAGGTGTTCGGCACTTCGCTGATCGAGCTGCAGAACACACGCTTCAAGCTGGCCGAGTGCAAGACGCATGCGACGATCGCGCGTGCCTTTGTCGACGACTGCATGGCCAAGGTGCTGCGCGGTGACCTCACCCCCGAGACCGCTGCAATGGCGAAATGGTGGTGCACGCAGAAGAGTTGCGAGATCATCGACGAATGCCTGCAACTGCATGGGGGCTACGGCTATATGGCCGAGTATCCGATCGCCCGGCTCTACGTCAACGCGCGGGTCGGCAAGATCTACGGCGGATCGAACGAGATCATGAAGGAACTGATCGCCCGCACGCTCTGACGCATGCGACGCACCTGAGCGCGCCGCGGGGCCGCCGGCTGGTCAGTCGAGCAGGCCCCGTGCGCGCGCGATGGCTACCACTTCGGTGCGGCTCTGCGCGCCCAGCTTGGCGCTGATGCGGCGCAGATGCGATTTCACCGTCAGTTCCGACACGAACAGTTTTTCGGCAATCGCGCGATTGCGGTGACCGTGCGACAGCATGCGCACGACGTCCAGTTCGCGCGCTGTCAGTGCGTCCATGCCACCGGCGTCGGGCACGGGCTGGGTCTCGACGGTGGTGGCCGTTTCGACGACGCTTTCGCCCAGGCGGGCCAGTAGAGACGGCACGAAGGCTGCGGCCACGCCGGCCGGTGCCGTGCCCGTGGGCTGGGCGGCAAGCCATCGGGCCAGCAGCCTGGCAAGCCGGGGGCCTTCGTCGAGGAAGGTCCGAACCAGTCCTTCATGGCTCGATAGCCGCAGTGCCTCGGTCAGTGCATCGAGCGCGGCCCGCTCCTGTCCCGTGGCATCAAGGGCCATCGCATGCAGCAGCCGAAGCTTGGCCTGGCGCCAATGACGCTGCTGTGCCGCGGCCGTGGCGATGGCGCCGGCAAGGGCGTCGCATACGGCACGGTCGGCACCGCGCGCAATCCGCAGGCGCCAGCGTGCCACGGACGGGGTATCGATTTCATTCGCATAGCCGGCATCGTCGAGCGCCTCCCAGGCGCCGTGTGCTTCGGCGGCTTCCAACGCTTGCGCGGCGGCGTCGAGGGCGCCGTCGAGTGTGGCCAGTCGGGCGCGTTCCAGCCACGCCGAGCAGACCGCGCGCTGCGATTGCACCTGGCGTCCGAGTTCTTCGAGTTCATGCAACCGGCGCTGCCAGAGATCGCGGTCTCCGCGCAAATGGGCGATGCGTGCGCTGAGGATATGCCCGGTCGTCATCGAATCGACGGGGCCGGTCATCTTGGCAAATGGCAGCGTGTCGTTGACAAAGCGCGCGGCTTCGTCGATCTGGTCCGACTCGTAGAGCAGTAGCCCGAGGATGACACCGGCTGCGGCGCGTCCGCCCGTGACGGCGTCGGAACGTTCGTGCCATGCCTGCTGAGCGGTGCGCAGGCGGGCCATCGAGCGGCCCAGCCGGCCGTGAATCAGATCGATGATGCTCTCAAGGCAATCGGCCACGCTGCGCAGCAGTGCGGCGCCCTGGGGCCGGCCGCACGCGCAGGCGTGGGCCAGCACCTTGCGTGCCTCGTCGTGACGGCGCGCGGAGACCAGTCCGTAGGCGACCGAGTTCGTCAGCATCCAGTACTGGAACGAATCGTCGGGCGGCAAGCGGTCCAGCAGCGGCAAGCCGGTCTGACAGCATGCGTCGATCTGGTCCCGCATGGCGAACAGCACGCAACGCAGGGTTTCGGCCTGAAGCATGACGGCTTCGCGCTGCGCGTCGGCGACAGTGTCAGCGAGGATGCGCTGCACGGCGGACATGGCCTCGTCAAAACGCCGGTTCAGTAGCAGCGCCCATGCCGCGCTGATACGTACACGCGGGTCCGCATCGGGCAGTTTTTCTCGGACCAGATCGAACCAGCGTGACAGCAGCCTGACTCGTCCGTTGTTGAGCAGCGCATCGGCATGCAGTGCCATCTGTGCGATGGCATCTTCGTGCATGCCGGCACGCAACAGGTGATCGATTGCGGGAACCGGCCGGTCCGCCTGGAGATACCAGCGCGCCGCTGCTGCGTGCAGTTGTGTCTCGCGTGCGGGATCGATCAGGTGCAGGCGGTGCTGCAGAAAGCTTGCAAACAGGCTGTGATAGCGGTATTCGTCGTGTTCGCCGTTGAGCGGGAACAGGAACAGATTGTCCCGCTCCAGCGTGGCCAGCATGGCGTGGCTGTCGGTGCGGCCCAGCATCGCGTCGCAGAGTGGGGCGGACAACTGCGACAGGATGCTGGTTTCGAGCAGGAACCTGCGCACCTGTTCGCTCTGCCTGCCCAGGATGTCTTCGGCCAGGTACTCCGCCAGCTCGGTATTCGAACCCGAGAACGACGCGACAAAGCGGCCGTGGTCGGAGCGTTGCCGCAGTGATAGCGTTGCCAGGAAGATCGCCGTGGCCCAGCCTTCCGTATAGCGATGCAGACGCGAGATATCGGCGTCGCCCAGCGCGATGCCGCATTTATCCCGAATGAATTCGGTGGCTTCCGGCAGGGTGAAGCGCAGCGCGCCCGGCTGCAGTTCCAGCAGTTGCCCGCGTGCGCGAACGCGGCCCAGGCCCAGTGCCGGCGTGGTGCGGGATGCCACCACGAGCGTGCCGGTCGGTGGCAGCGATTCCAGCAGCAACTGGACGAAATTCAGCACGGATTCGCTCTGGATCGATTCGAAATCGTCGAGCAGGATCGCAAACGGGTTTTCCAGCGACGCCACCATCGCAATCACATTCGCTGCCAGTTGCTCGGCGGACGTGGGGCGGTGCCCGCTGTCTGGCGTCAAGGACCGCAACCCCATATCGAGGTGGCCAAGAAAGCGCGGCAGGTCGTTGTCGGCGGCATCGAGCCGCATCCAGGCCGTGGCGTGGCCTTGCGCCTGGCACGCAGCGACGTATTGTTGCATCAGCGTGGTCTTGCCGAAGCCGGCCGGCGCACGGATCAGCACCAGCCGCGCGCTGTGCGCGGCCAGCATGCTGTCGACGAGATGCGGGCGGGCCAAGTGCGAGCCGGCGCGGGCCGGTGGCACCAGTTTCGACACGACGATGGCCGGCAGGCCAGCACCATCGTCATCTTGCCGCCGCGAACCCTGCGGGCTGGGCTGCATGGCTGGGTGTCTCCTGAATCGAATGTTCTTGTGGGCGCGATTGTTACACGGGACCCGCGCGATTGAATATGGGTAGCGCCCCCCGTTTGGCGCAGGCGAAGCCCCGATTCGCAAATGGCAAATACGTCGATGCGGGCGCCCTCGCTACTATGGTGAGCGCCGCTTTCCCCACAACCGGTCTTCAACCTCGCACGCGCGTCGAACATGCGGGATGAGCCCTGGGCGGGGCGCCAGATTGTTGATTCCGTTTCAAGGGTGATTCGCTGATACATGGCTTAATCGACAAATGTAACTCCGGCAAACTGCGGTCATTCCAAGTTGAAACCCAGTTGGCTAAATCACAGGAGTTACCGATGAGCATTCCTTCCTTTGGCGTTGGCACATTTCGCCTGACCGGCCAGGCCGCCGTGGATTCGGTGCGCAATGCGCTGGAGCTGGGCTACCGGGCCGTGGACACCGCGCAGATCTATGGCAACGAGGCCGATGTCGGCCAGGCGCTTGCCGATAGCGGCGTCAAGCGCGGCGAGCTGTTCGTGACCACCAAGATCTGGACCGCGAACTACGCGGCCGACAAGCTCGTGCCGAGCCTGCGCGACAGCCTGGCCAAGCTGCGCACGGACTACGTCGATCTGACACTGATCCATTGGCCGGCACCGGGCAATGGCGTATCGCTGCCCGAATTCATGGGCGCGCTGGCAGAGGCCAAGGCACGCGGCCTGACGCGCCAGATCGGCATCTCGAACTTCAATATCGAACTGACCCGCCAGGCGGTGGAAGTGGTGGGCAAGGGCGAGATCGTGACCAACCAGATCGAGCTGAGTCCGTATCTGCAGAACCGCAAGCTCACGGCGTTTCTGAAGGAGCAAGGCATTGCCGTGACGTCGTATATGACGCTCGCCTACGGCAAGGTGCTGAAAGATCCGGTGCTGGCGCGCATTGCGGACAAGCATCAGGCCACCGTGGCCCAGGTGGCACTGGCCTGGGCATTGCAGCTTGGCTACGCGGTGATTCCGTCGTCCACGCGGCGCGAGAATCTGGCCAGCAACCTGCTGGCGCGCGACCTCAAGCTCGATGCCGACGATATGGCCGCGATTGCCGCACTGGAACGCAATGGCCGTGAAGTCAGCCCGGATGGCCTCGCGCCTGCGTGGGACTAAGCCGTCGAGCGCATTCCGAAGGACTACACAGGAGTTTCCGATGAGCATTCCCTCGATCGGCAAGGATTCGCAAGCACCGCTGTTCCAGCCACATGCCTTGGGTGAGCTGACGCTTCCCAACCGCATCGTCATGCCGCCGATGACGCGCTCGCGCGCCAGTCAGCCCGGCGATGTACCCAACGACCTGATGGCCGACTACTATGCACAGCGCGCAGGCGCCGGATTGATCGTCAGCGAGGGCACGTGGATTTCGCCGCTTGGCAAGGGCTATGCGTGGACGCCCGGCATTCATACGCCCGAGCAGGTGGCCGGTTGGCGCAAGGTCACCAGCGCTGTGCACGCGGCCGGTGGCCGCATCTTCGCGCAGCTCTGGCATGTTGGCCGCCTCAGCCATGTCAGTTTGCTCGATGGCCATTCGCCCGTATCGTCGTCCGCCATCCAGGCCAAGGGTGTCAATGTGTTTGTGGCGGAACGCGATGGCACGCCGGGCTTTGTGCAGGCATCGCAGCCGCGCGCGCTGACGGTGGCCGAGATTCACGGCATCGTCGACGAATACCGCCAGGCCGCGCGCAACGCGATGGCGGCCGGCTTCGATGGCGTGGAATTGCACGCCGCCAACGGCTACCTGGTCAACCAGTTCATCGACTCCGAGGCCAACGACCGCACGGACGAATACGGCGGTGCGCTGGAAAACCGCCTGCGCTTTCTTGGCGAAGTGGCCCAGGCACTGATTGAAGGCACGGGCAGCAAGGACCGCGTCGGCATCCGGCTGGCGCCGCTGACCACGCTGAACGGCTGCGTCGACGCCGATCCGGAAACCACCTATACCGCCGCGGCGAAACTGCTCGGTGAACTCGGCGTGGGCTATATCCACATCGCCGAAGCGGACTGGGACGATGCGCCACACATGCCGCTGGCCTTCAAGCAGCGTCTGCGCGAGGTGTTTCCGGGCACGCTGATCTACGCCGGCAAGTACACGGCGGAGCGTGCCGACGCTGCGCTGCGCGAGGGCTGGGCTGACCTGATTGCGTTTGGCCGACCGTTCGTGGCGAATCCGGACCTGCCCGAGCGCCTGCGTACCGGCGCGGCGCTCAACCTGCACGATCGCAATACGCTGTTCGGCGGCGGGGCACATGGCCTGACCGACTACCCGGTATTGGCGGCCAAGGCAGCCTGAAGCGCGCGGGAAATCGTTGAGTCCGACACAGCTAGACGCTGTCGGACTCAACGTGGCGTCTGCGCTGTCAGGGTGTCCGTTTCGCGATAGTCGCCTGACAAATTGCGAAGGACGTCCCGTTGGACATCCGGCAGACTACGGTGTCGCGCTTCGAAGATGACATACAAGAAGGCGCGGAATCCTCAGGGGGAGACACCCACGATGAACACCAAGCTTTCGCCGCCGCCGCAGTTGGGTCAGGCTGCCACCCACGATCATCCGCTGCAGGTTGTATTGCTGCTCAATGTCGGCCATGCGCTCGACCATCTGTTCCTGCTGATCTTTGCCACGGCGGTAGGAACCATCGGGGCCGAATTCGGCTTTGCCCGATGGGAGGACCTGATGCCTTACGGCGTGGGGGCGTTCTTCCTGTTTGGTCTGGGGTCGGTGCCTTCCGGCCGGCTTGGCGACCTGTGGGGACGCCGTCAGATGATGATCGTGTTCTTTTTCGGGCTCGGCGTCGCTGCGCTGCTTACGGCACTGGCACAGGGGCCGTGGCAGTTGGCGGCGGGGCTGGCGTTGATCGGGCTGTTTGCGTCGATCTACCACCCCGTCGGGATTCCGATGCTGGTGCAGCGCGCCAGCCGGCCTGGTTCGGCGATCGGACTCAACGGGCTGGCAGGCAATCTCGGCGTGGCGGGTGCAGCGCTGCTGACCGGCTTTCTGGTTCAGGCGTGGGGCTGGCGCGCCGCATTTGCAGTGCCCGGCGCCATTTCCATCGTGTGCGGTGTCGCGTTTGTCCTTCTTTGTGCGCCGCAGGGTCAGGCGCCCGGCCGTGGCCGCAAGCCGCCGCAGGTAGTGTTGCCACCCCGGCTTCTGGCGCGCGCGCTGGTGGTGATGACGGCGGCGGCGGTCACCGGCAGCCTTCTTTTCAACTTCACCACCAACGGCAACACCCAGTTCCTGACCGAGCGGTTCGACGGACTGATCCACGATCCGGCAATGATCGGCCTGTTGCTGGCCGTCATTTATACGTTGGCGTCCTTTACCCAGGTCATCGTCGGAAAGCTCATCGACAGGGTGCCGCTCAAGCGGCTTTACCTTGGCCTGGTGCTGGCGCAGATCCCGTGGCTGACGCTAGCCGCGCTGGCCAGTGGATGGTGGCTGTTCGTCGCCCTGCTCGGGGCGATGATCTGCATTTTCGGCAGTATTCCGTTCACGGACGCGATGATCGTTCGGTATGTGGACGATAGCGTGCGCTCCCGCGTCGCCGGCATGCGCCTGGCCGTCTCATTTGGCATCAGTTCGCTGGCGGTGTGGCTCCTGGGGCCGGTCGTAAAGGCTTCGAGCTTTGCTTCGCTGTTTCTGGGGATGGCCTGCATCGCCGCCTGCACCGCCCTGGTCGTCCTGTTGCTGCCCTCGGACAGGCTCGCTTCAGGGCAGGGCGAAGGCGGCTGATTCACACCGATGACGCTGGCTACTGGCCAGCGTCATGCCGGCGGGGCTGGCCGCCGGGTGCGGTCACCGCTGCCATCGCGGAACTCATAGCCGTTTCCCGAGTCAATTGTGACGTTCGGTTACAATGCTGTGCCGCAGCAATGCCTGTCTGGCATTGTCTGCAAATGTCCGCTATCGCACCCCCATCTTGTTACGTTTCGTCCTCTTCCTGCTGACCGCCTTGTGCCTGTCCGCGCTGTCCTTTACGGCAGCCGCGAACGTGCGCGCGGACGCCCCGCAGGCGGAACGGGCCGTACAGAACGTGGATGGGCCCGACTACGCGATGCTGGCCACCGGCGACGACCTTGCCCAGCTCGTGCTGCCCGGCGATCCGGACTTCGGTGCCGACGACGCCGCCGTCGATGACGGCCCGCCGCCCGGCTACTGCAATATCTGGTCGGCCGACCTGCTCGATCCGCTCGACCTGTTCGACGCGGTCGATGAAACCAGCGCACTGTTCGTGCTACCCAACTTCGAACTTGCCCAGTCCGTGAGCGACCTGTTCCAGGCGCCCGCCGCGCGCACCACGTTCGAGTCCGAAGGCCTGTTCCGGCCGCCCAATCTGCTCGCCTGAGTCTCCAGGCCTCCGCCAGGACCGACTGTCCGGCGGAGCGCTTCCCTTGCCCTTGCGCCCCGAAAAAGTCCGCGACCGATATGCGTCGCGGCCTGTTGCGTTTGCCGCTTGCCCCCGGTGTCCCTAGCTGACGCCGGCACGCACTCGGCGCCAATGTCGTGGGTCGCCGGGCAGCCGTACCGATTGAACCAATCCGACATGAAGACCAAGAAAACGTTGACCTGGGTCGCGTCGCTGTCGTTTGTGGCCGCGCCGGCCTGGGCCGCGCAGCCCCTTCCGGCCAGCCCCAACGCGGCGAAGACCCAGCCCGGAGCCGGCGCGCCGCCGGCCCCGAAGCAACTGGCCGCCAGGCCCATGCCGCGTGCCACCACCCCCGCTGCCGAGACCTTTGGGTTGCCCCAGCTGCTGGAGCTTGCGCAATCGACCAATAAGGGCGTGGAAGCGGCGCAGGCCAATGTGGATGCGGCAACGTCCGCCGTCACCACGTCCCGCGCATATCCGAACCCGCAGGTGGAAGTGATGTACGGGCGCCTGTCCGGCAAGCAGCCGGGCGTGGCCAGCGGCAATGCTCCGTCGTATGCCGTCGTCCAGAAATTCGATTATCCGAACCAGCGCAACCTGCGCCAGCAGATGGCCGGACGTGGCCTGGAAGCCTCGGAAGCACAGCGCCAGACCTTTCGCGCCGAACTGGCCGCGCGCGTGAAGACCGCCTATTTCCAGGTGCTGCGCCGTGAGACCGAACTGGCCGCCGCGCGTGAGGACCTGAGCCTGACGCGCCAGATCCAGGAGCGCGCCAAGGTGCGCGTGGATGTGGGCGAGGCGCCGCGCTACGAGCTGATCAAGGCCGATACCGAGCTGCTGGCCGCGCAGAAGACACTGCAGACGGCCGAGCTGCGCGTCGAACAATCCAAGGCCACGCTGCGCCAGCAGGTCGGCGGCGCCATGCCGGTGCGCTATGCGCTGGACGGCAGCCTGGCCAATACGCCCGACGTGCCGAACCTGGCAGTGCTGCGCGACAACATGCAGGCCAACAACGCCGAGCTGAGCCAGCGCCGCAGCGAACTGGAACGTGCCCGCCTGGGCGTGGACTATCAGCGTTCGCTGCGGTGGCCCGAAGTATCGGTGCGCGCCAGCACCGATCGCCAGCCGGACAACAACGTTTCGCAGATCGGCCTTGTGATGACGATCCCGTTGTGGGACCGGCGCAGTGGCCCGGTGGGCGAAGCCACGGCACAGGCCACGCAGGCGCGCACGGCGCTTGAGGCACGCGAGTTCGAACTCGCGCAGGAGCTGGACGCCGCGTACCAGCAATATGAAATCACGCAGGCCCAGGTCACGGCGCTCGAATCGGGCATCGTGCGTGAAGCCGAATCGGCACTGGGCGTGGCGGAATCCGCCTACCGCTTTGGCGAGCGCGGCATTCTCGATTACCTCGATGCCCAGCGCGTGCTGCGCAATGCGCGCAGTGAACTGATCAACGCGCAATACGAGCTGCAGATCGCCGCCATCCAGATTGAAAAGCTCATGTCGGCCACGCCAGGTGCACCCACCGGCGCAATGCCTTCCATGCCCGTTTCCCCGAATCTGAACTGAACATGCGCCCCACACATTCCCTGCTTTCCATTGCCGCCGCCGTTGTGATGGCGATGTCGCTGGCCGGCTGCTCCAAGGAGCCCGAGCCCGAGGCCGAAGCGCCCAAGCTGGCACCCGGCGTGGTCCAGCCCGCCGAAAACCTCCAGAAAACCCTCAAGGTATCCGCCGTGGCCACGTCCCCGTTCAGCGAAATGCTGCGCGTGGCGGGCCGTGTCGATTTCGATGAACAGCGCGTGTCGCGTATCGGCGCCACTGTGACCGGCCGCGTGACCGACCTGTACGCCATCCTTGGCCAGGAAGTGAAGGCCGGCCAGGTGCTGGCCCGCCTGCACAGCAGCGAGCTGGGAGCGGCGCAGATGGCCTTCCTGAAGGCCGAAGCGCAGAACGAGCTGCAGGCCCGCAACGCCGAACGCGCGCGTCAATTGTTCGATGCCGATGTGATCGGCCGTGCGGAGCTGCAGCGCCGCCAGAGCGAATACGCGATTGCCGCCGCCGAAATGCGCGCCTATCGAGACCAGTTACGCGTGCTGGGCATGTCGGTGCAGGCCATCTCCACATTGGCCAAGAACGGCAGCATCGATTCCTATTCGCCAGTGTTCTCCAGCATCAGCGGCACGGTGGTCGAGCGTAACGTGGCGCAGGGCCAGGTCGTGCAGCCCGCCGATGCGCTGTACACGGTGGCCGACCTGTCGCGCGTCTGGGTCGTGGCCGAGGTGCCCGAGCAGCAGGCCGCTCAGGTGGCCGAGGGGCAGGCCGTCGATATCGAGGTGCCGTCGCTGATGAACAGCAACGGCCGCATTACGGGCAAGCTGATCTACGTGGGCCGTACCGTGAATCCGCAATCGCGCACGGTGCTCGTGCGCACCGAGCTGGAAAACAAAGAAGGACGGCTGAAGCCTGCCATGCTGGCCAGCATGCTGATCGCCGGCAAGCCGATCGACACGCTGGTGGTGCCTGGTTCCGCCGTGGTTCGGGACGGCAATGACGAGCAGGTCTACGTGGAAACGGCGCCCGGCCAGTACCGCCTGACCAAGGTGAAGCTCGGCTCGGAAAGCGACGGCATGCGCGTGGTGCAGAGCGGCATCAAGGCGGGCGACCGCGTTGTCGTGGAGGGCGCGTTCCACCTCGACAACGAGCGCAAGCGCCTGGAACAGGGGTAAGCCGCCATGATGACATCGCTTGTGGAAGCCGCGATCAAGCAGCGGCTGGTGGTGTGCGTGATTGCGGTGGTGCTGTTCTTCTTCGGCCTGCGCGCGGCCGGCAAGCTTTCGGTCGATGCCTTCCCGGACGTGACCAATGTCCAGGTGCAGATCGCCACGGAAGCCGCCGGACGCTCGCCGGAAGAAGTGGAGCGCTTTGTCACCGTGCCCATCGAAATGTCGATGACGGGTCTGCCAGGACTCGAAGAGATGCGCTCGCTGAACAAGGCCGGCCTGTCGCTGATCACGCTCGTGTTCACGGACAAGACCGACGTCTACTTTGCGCGGCAGCTCGTCATGGAGCGGCTGATCGAGGTGGGCGGCCGCATGCCGGAAGGTGTGGCGCCGGTGCTTGGTCCCGTGTCGACGGGTCTGGGCGAGGTGTACCAGTACACGCTGGATCGCCCCGACGACGGCAACCGCGAACTGACGCAGGAGGAACTGGCCGAGCGCCGCATCGCGCAGGACTGGGTGGTGCGTCCGCTGCTGCGCTCGATTCCGGGCGTGGCGGAAATCAACTCGCAGGGTGGTTACGTGCGCCAGTACCAGGCGCTGGTGAACCCGGAGCGCATGCGCCACTACGAGGTCAACCTGCAGCAGGTGTACCAGGCGCTGGCGCGTAACAACGCCAACTCGGGCGGTGGCGTGCTGCCGCACTACGCCGAGCAGTACCTGATCCGCGGCGTGGGCCTGGCCAAGGGCGTGGAAGACATCGGCAGCATCGTGCTCAAGGAGATCAACGGCACGCCGGTCTATCTGCGCGACGTGGCGCAGGTGACGATCGGCCATGAGGTGCGCCAGGGTGCCGTGGTCAAGAACGGGCAGACCGAGGCCGTTGGCGGCATCGTGATGATGATGCGCGGAGGCAATGCCAAGGAAGTGGTGAGCCGGGTCAAGAAGCGCGTCGCGGAGATCAACGACAAGGGCATGATTCCCGGCGGCCTGCAGATCGTGCCGTACTACGACCGCAGCGAACTGGTGGACGCCGCATTGTGGACGGTCACCAAGGTGCTGCTCGAAGGCGTGGTGCTGGTGGTGATCGTGCTGTTCCTGTTCCTGGGCGATGTGCGTTCGTCGGTCATCGTGCTGGCCACGCTGGTGCTGACGCCATTGCTGACCTTCATCGTGATGAACCGGATCGGGCTGTCCGCCAACCTGATGTCACTGGGAGGGCTGGCCATCGCCATCGGCCTGATGGTGGACGGTTCGGTCGTGGTGGTGGAAAACGCGTTCGAACGGCTGGGGCATGCCGACAAGAGCGGCCTTACGCGCACCGAGATCCTGGTCAAGGCCGTGCAGGAAGTGGCCACGCCGGTGATCGTGGGCGTGGGCATCATCATCCTGGTGTTCCTGCCACTGATGACGCTGCAGGGCATGGAAGGCAAGATGTTCGCGCCGCTGGCCATCACCATTTCGATTGCGCTGGCGATTTCGCTGATTCTGTCGCTGACGCTGTCGCCGGTGCTGTCGTCGTATCTGCTCAAGGGCGGTGCCGAGCACGACACGCGCATCATCGCGTTCATGAAGCGCCACTACCTGCGCATGCTGCACTGGGCGCTGCTCAACAGCAAGAAAACGGTGCTGTCCGCGGTTGGTCTGTTCGTCGCCACGGTTTTGATCGTGCCGATGCTTGGCACATCGTTCATTCCGGAAATGAAGGAAGGCTCGATCGTGCCGGCGCTGGACCGCGTGCCGAATATTTCGCTGGAAGAGTCCATCAAGCTGGAGCGTCAAGCCAACAAGCTGGTGCTGGAAGTGCCGGGTGTGAAGTCGGTGGTGTCCGGTGTGGGCCGTGGCGAAAGCCCGGCCGACCCGCAGGGCCAGAACGAATCGACGCCGATCGCCAGCCTGAAGGACCGCGACGAGTGGCCCGATGGCTGGACGCAGGACGACATCGCCAACGCCATCCGCGACAAGCTCAAGGCCATTCCCGGCGTGCAGATCGTGATGGCGCAGCCGATTTCGGACCGCGTGGACGAAATGGTCAGCGGTGTGCGCTCGGACATCGCCGTGAAGATCTTCGGCGACGACCTCGACAAGCTGCGCGACCTCGCCGGTGAAATCGCGCGCGTGGCGGGCGGCATCAAGGGGTCGCAGGACATCCGTATCGAGCGCATCTCGGGCCAGCAATACCTGTCGATCGAGATCGATCGCCAGGCGATTGCGCGCTACGGGCTGAACGTATCGGATATCCACGACATCATCGAGATCGCCATCGGCGGCAAGCGTGCCACGGACATCTTCGAGGGCGAGCGCCGCTTTGCGGCGGCGGTGCGTCTGCCGGAGGAGTTCCGCAACAACGTGCAGTCGATCCGCAATCTGCTGGTGCAGGCGCCCGACGGGGTGCAGGTGCCGCTGCAGAGCGTGGCAAAGATCGAGGTCAGCGATGGCCCGGCGCAGATCAGCCGCGAAATGGCCAAGCGCCGCGTGGTGGTGATGATCAACGTGAAGGACCGTGACCTGGGCAGCTTCGTGGCAGATTTGCAGTCCGCCACGGAGAGCAAGGTCAAGCTGCCGGAGGGCTACTACTACGAGTGGGGCGGCCAGTTCCAGAACATGGAGCGTGCGATGGGCCATCTGAAGCTGATCGTGCCGATCACGATTGCCGCGATCTTCTTCCTGCTGTTCCTGCTGTTCAATTCGCTGCGCTTTGCCACGCTGATCATTACGGTGCTGCCGTTTGCATCGATCGGCGGCATCATCGGCCTGTTCGTCACCGGCGAGTACCTGTCGGTGCCGGCATCGGTGGGCTTCATCGCGCTGTGGGGCATGGCGGTGCTGAACGGGGTGGTGCTGGTGTCATACATCCGCACGCTGCGCGAGCAAGGCATGTCGCTGCGTAACGCGGTGGTGCGCGGCGCCACGCAGCGGTTCCGGCCGGTGATGATGACCGCGACGATCGCCATGCTGGGCCTGGTGCCGTTCCTGTTCTCGGACGGACCGGGCTCCGAGGTGCAGCGGCCGCTGGCCGTGGTGGTGATCGGCGGGCTGATCACGTCGACACTGCTGACGCTGGTGATGGTGCCGACGCTGTACCGCTGGTTCGACGACCGCAAGCCTGAGCAGCGCGATATGTCCGTGTAAGCGCGTCAGGCTATCAGCCGCAGTACAATGGCAACCGGCCGGCATGCATCGCGCGTGCCGGCCGTTTTTGTTTGGAGTGAATTCCCATGACAACGCATGCGCGCCGCAAACGGGTAGCGGCTATCGCTTTCGTGACCACCCTGGCGCTGCCGGTCATCGCATCGGCGGCAGACGCCCCTGTCAACATCGAGCTGGGTCAACGTGGCGGCAAGCCCGAGGCACCCGAGGCGCCGGGCGCCTGCATGGAAGCGATCAAGGCGAAGATGCCCAACCCGGATCAGTTCCGCTGGGTGCGCGGCACCACGCGCCGTGTGGCCGAAGACGTCTACAGCGTGGTGGGCACCGTCGAGTATGTGAATCAGGCCGGCGAAGCACGCAAGGGCGAGGCCCAGTGCGACGTCATGCGCGCACCGGGCAACCAGTTCATCGTGCCGAAGATCCGGCTGCCGCAGTAAATCCGCGGCGGTTTTCGGGATCGGTATCGCGGACGCTTCCGTCGCTTCCGTCGCCTACGTTCCTTACGCCGCTTCAGTGCCGCGCGGCGATTGCGCCGCGGCCGGCGCTGCCGGCAGCAGGTTGCCGCGCAGCAGCAGCACGACCGTCTTCCAGGCCAGCAGGCCGATGATCAGATTGGCGGCGACGAACAGGCCGAACGCCACTTCCCGCATGTCGCCGCCACGCGCGACCATGCGGATCGCCATGCCGGGCAGCGCGGCCACGCCGAAGCTGAACGCCCAGTAACCCGGCGAAAAACGCTGCGTGCCGATCCACGGCAGCAGGCGCAGCAACACCAGTCCCTGGTACAGGCCATACCCCAGCAACGCATACGCGAACAGGTCGGGTTGTCCCTGCGTCAGCGCCAGATAGGCGGTGCCGCCCACCACCGGCGGCGCAAGCTGGATGCCCAGCAGCGCGCGGCGCGCCTCGGGCAGCGGTGCGTTGACGGCGGCACGGTTCAGCACCATCGATTCGATTGCGATCCACGACAGCAGGCTGGCGCCAAACAGCAGCATGCCCAGCGTGTGCCATCCGAACAGCGTAGCCGTGGTGGCGCCGACAAAGCCGGGAGCCACGGCCGGCAGGTAGGCCGCGGGCGTGATCGCCCCGGCCGGGATGCCACCTTGCCAGACCCGGCCGTGCAACGTGGCGCCCAGCGCCAGTTGTCCGATCGTGGCGGCGCCGAACAGGACGGCCGCCACATTCGGCGCGTACGGATGCACGAGTTGCGTGGCCAGCAGCGTGGACGTCGGTATCAGCGCCGCGAACGACGATTGCACCGGATCGGCCATTTCCGCGCGGGCGGCGTCGGGGGCCACGCGCCACTTGCGCACATAGGCGGCAAGCAGCGAGATCCAGATGCCCAGGCCCAGCCAGGTCAGCACGACGGCCGGCAGCGTGGGCAGCGCCCAGACCTGCACGGCACCGCGCCAGACGTTGGCCAGCGCGATGATGCCGACGGCGATGCCGAAGAAAGAGAGTGGAATCGTTCTGTAAGCGGGGGTTGGGGTGGGGGCGCCCATAGTCTGCTCGTGATGGTTTTTCGTTGATGCATCAGATAGTACGCAGACATGGGCGTGACTGCAGACGCGCACGACTCAATGTCTTGCTCGGCCGTCTCAATCCGGCCGCCAGTCGATCGTTATCGATATGTGATGCGTGGGGCGCAACATTAAATTTCTGTCATCCGGCCATGCGAATGTGGACATCGACCAGATCGTCGCCTACGCTTTGTGTACGCTGTACACAAGACAGCGAAAAGTGTTGAGCGATGAACCCCGAAGCATCAACTGGAGACGTTTGCATGAACATCGAAACCACCAACGAACACCGCTGGCTGCACCGGCTGGTTGGCAACTGGATGGCCGAAGGCGAGGCCCAGATGGGCCCGGACGGCCCGACCGAGAAGTGGAAGATTCCCGAGCAGGTCGACAAGGTAGGTGATGTCTGGGTACAGACGCGCTCGGAGGGCGATTTCCCCGGCTGCGGACCTGCCGCCACCGTCATGACGCTGGGCTATGACCCGGCGCGCAAGCACTTCGTGGGTACGTTCATCGGCTCGATGATGACCCATATGTGGGTGTACGAAGGAGACCTGGAGGCCGACGGCAAGACATTGACGCTGCGCGCCGACGGTCCGGCCTTTGGCCCGGATGGCACCGTGGTGCCGGGCAAGATGGCGAAGTACCGCGATGTCATCGCGTTCCAGGACGACAACAATCGCACGCTCACGTCGTTCATGCAGGCCGATGACGGCTCGTGGAACCAGATCATGCAGGCCCGTTATCGCCGCGAAGCATAGGGGGATGGGGCGGCGCCACGCTGCGCTGGCACCGGGAGCCTGGACGCCGCCGGTGAAATAAAGACGCTACCGGCCGTGCAGTGAGTGTAGAGTGGCGACAGACTGCAAAGACCCCGGAGCGTGTTTATGGATGCTTTTCCGACTGCAACTTACAAGGGGTATGACAACGTTGCCGCGCCATTCAGCTTTTTGTGCACGTTGCCGGCCAGCGGCGCAGGCATTGCGTACCACGTCGCCGTCAGCTTCGCCGATGCCGATCATCCCACAGGCGTTCGCTTTACGAGTTTTGTAGGCGCCGGCAGGCGTGCGTTCGGCATACTGACCGATGAAGCATCGCTGGAGGGCGGGATCGCCTCAAGCGGCGAGGCACTGTGCCGGCTGGCGATCGGGCAGGCGATCCGGGATCATCTCTACGAGAAAGCCAAGGAAGGCGATGCCGTCCTGGACCCGAATGCCACGCCTTGGGACGGAGAGCTCAAGCCCGTAGGCACGGCGCCGGGCAGGGCGCGGGCGCGATAGCCAGGCACGGCTGGCGGTTGGCGGCTATCGGCTTTCGTCTCTCATGTGGCGCTGCCCTGCCTGTTGCGGCTAGATCTTGAACTCGGGATTGCCAAAGCGCGTCAGCAGCGATTCGATCAGTCCCATGTCCTCGGTTTGAGGAGTGCGGTCTTCGATGGCGCGCGAGGGGCCGCCGTATATCGCCGTGACGTGGCGGCGTACCGTCAGCACGCTGGCGTCCGGTTGCGCGACGCTGACTGCCTGCCAGGGCGTGTGCCGATAACTGCCGGCAATCCATCCGTCCGGCGTCAAGTGCAGTTCTTCCCATTCTTCATTGTTCGGCATGCTGAACCTGTTCTCCTGTGATCGGACTCCGGCAGGGCTGCCCACGGCGTGCCCGCTTGAATCCGGAAAGCTTCGTTTCGCGGCCTTGACCTGAAAGGCGCGTGCTTGCATCGCGATCGGGGGATCATTGCGAAAGTCAACGTCATGTCCCGCGCGTCGGCAGAAAAGTGGCTGACGTGAAGTGGACCGTGCCTGCACAAGCCGACGTCCAGGTACATGTGCGGCGGTTGCGGAGCGGACGTGCCGCCGGTCAGGTGGGTTGCAGGCGATGTCGCCTTGAAAGAATCGGGTGTACGCCCGATGGGCCGCAAACATCGTTTTCGGTGATGTCTTGCAGCCGGCGCATTGATGCCGACGGGGCGTCGGCAAATGGCAGGGAGGCCGAATCATACCACCTTCGCCGCCCGGGCCTTGCGTGGCAGGGCGGGGCGGCCGGTGGCCGCTCACTGCCCGCGGGGATGCCGCGCCGGCAGTGAGCGAGCGGTGCCATGAAGCGTCAGTCCGGCTTGATTCCGGCGCGTGCGACGATCGGCTTCCAGCGCAGCTGTTCCGCCGCGATAAAGCGCGCGAATTCTTCGGGCGTGCTGCCGGCCACCAGGGCCGCATCGGCACTGAGCCGTTCCACGGAACTCGGACTCCTTATCGCCTTGATCGTGGCCTCGGCCAGCTTGGCTGCCGCCGGCTGCGGCAACGTCGCCGGCGCAAGCAGGCCGTACCACTGCGTCATCTCGAACCCTGGGTAGCCTTGCTCGGCCACCGTGGGTGTATCAGGCAATTGCGGAATGCGCTGCGCGGTGCCTGTGGCAATGCAACGCACCTTGCCTGTCTTGATGAATTGCAGGATGGCGGGCGCGCCCACGGCGGCCGCATCGAGCCGCCCTGAAAGCAGGTCGGTAATCTGCGGACCGCTGCCGCGATACGGCACGTGCGTGATGAACGTACCCGTGGTGGCTTTCAGGTACTCGAATGCCAGGTGGCCGGCGCTGCCGTTGCCAGCCGAGCCGTAGTTCAGCTTGCCCGGCTTGCTCTTGGCCAGCGCGATGAATTCCTTCAGATTCTTCGCGGGCACATCGGGGTGCACCACATACAGGCTGGGCACCTTCGACAGCAGGGAAATCGGCCGGAAATCCTTGATCGGGTCATACGACAGCTTCGGGAAAATATAGGGATTAACCGCCAGCGTGCCGATGTGGCCGAGGATCAGCGTGTGGTTGTCGTCGGCCCGCGCGACTTCGGCCATAGCGATATTGCCCGCGCCTCCCGGCTTGTTTTCGACGAAGACCGATACGCCGAGCAGCTTGGTCAGCTCGGCCGCCGTGGAGCGCGCGACGATCTCGGAACTGCCGCCCGGCGCGAACGGTACCACCAGCCGGATGGGCTTGGACGGCCAGGCCTGTGCACGCGCCAGCGTTGGCGCCAATGCCCCGGCGCCCAGCGCGGCGGCCAGCTTGAGCATGTCACGGCGAGAGAAATCGAACGTATTCATTGGAGTCTCCTGATCTTGTTGAGGGTGCCCCGGTGCGGGCGCCACGTTGTTATTCGGGTTTGACGTTGCCGTCCTTGATGACCTTGGCCCAGAGCCGCGTCTGGGTATCGATGAAGCGGGCCGCCTCGGCTGGCGGAGCGGCTACCACTTCGCCGCCCAGCTCGGCCACGCGCTGCCGGATCTCCGGGCTGGTCATGACCTTCTGCATGGCATCGGAAAGCTTTGCCACGATGGCGTCCGGCGTATTGGCGGGCAGGAACGCCGCGTTCCATTCGTAGACCTCGTAGCCCGCCACGCCCGCTTCGGCCATTGTCGGCACCGCCGGCAGCGCCGACGTGCGCGTATGGCTGGTCACCGCCAGCGGCCGCAGCTTGCCGGACTTGATGTGCTGCAGGCTTGAGGCCACGTTGGCAAAGAACAGCGGCACCTGTCCGGCGATGACATCGGTCATCGCGGGGCCGCCGCCCTTGTAAGGCACGTGCAGCAGATCCACGCCGGCACGCTGCTCGAACAACACGCCGGACAGATGTTGCGCGGAGCCATTGCCGGACGATGCAAACGCCACGGTTCCCGGCTTCTGTTTCGCCAGCGTCAGCACATCCTTGACGGTAGCCACCGGAAAGGATGGATTGGCCACCAGCACATTGGGGTAGCGCGCCAGCACGCCGATTGCCCGGAAGGCCTTGGCGGGATCGTAGGGCAGGCGCGGATAGAGGCTCGGGTTCACCGCGTAGGACGATGCGTCCACCATCAGCGTGTAGCCGTCGGGCGCGGCCTTGGCCACATAGGATGCCCCGATCTGGCCGCCGGCGCCGGGGCGGTTTTCCACGATCACGGTCTGGCCGAGTTCGCGTCCAAGCCCCGGTGCGATCAGCCGGGCCATCAGGTCGGCGCCCCCGCCCGGCGGATACGTGACGACGATCGTCACGGGGCGCGTGGGCCAGGACGCGGCGGGGTCAGCGGCGCGCGCCAGCGCGGGCTGCAGGGCAAGGCACGCGCCGGTGACGGCGAATGCGAGGCGAGTTGGGGAACGCATGAGGGATGTCTCCATCGATTGTGAAGGGTGCGGTGGTCAGCGGATCTCTGCCGTGTAGCGGAAGGCATAGGCATCGCCCCGCGTCAGGCGGTACTCGATGCACTGGCCCTGGATGTCGAATGCCTGGCGGGTGACCATCGCGCACGGGTGCGATGGCGGCAGTGACAGCAAGCCGGCTTCCTGCTCATCGAGCAGCCGGAATGTCACTTCATCCATCGCCCGATGCACGGTGATGCCACACCGCTGTTGCAGCAGCGGATAGAGCAGTTGGCCCCACGCGGCTACCGGTGTTTCCTGCAGCGCCGCGCAGCGCGGCAGGGGCAGCCAGATCGATTCGAGCAGGCGCGGGGTGTCATCCACCCAGCGGCGGCGCGAGATGCACAGCCCGCGCGCGCCGATATCGAGTCCGAAGCGGCTGCTCATGGCCTTGTCCAGCCGCACGCTGCGGCAGGACAGGATTTCCGAACGTGGCACCGCGGTGGGGGCCGCATCTGCATCGGCCTCCGAGCGGAAGCGGAAGAACCGCATCATGCTGGCGCCGCTGAGTCCGGTTCGCACATAAGTGCCTTTGCCTTGCACGCGCTCCAGCAGACCCTGCTGCACCAGTACCGAAATGGCCTGCCGGATCGTGCCGAGTGCGATCCCGAACTCGCTGGCAAGAGCGCTTTCGGCGGGAATGGCCGTGCCCGGAGACCATTCCCCCGTGACGATTTTCTGCTGCAATTGCGCTGCAATCTGGCCGTAGCGGCTCATACCCGCCGCGGCGGCGCCCGGCTGGCGCATGGCGTTGTCTGGCATCTCTGGTCCGTGTTAAATTCAACTCCTATAGAGGACTAGAGTACCCGGAGCGGGCCAGACCGCCAAATCAGGGGTAACCCTCACAAAGGAGATCGTGTCGATGACGACAAGCCAGACGCTGGTGGACTGCCACTTCCATATCTTCGATGCCGGCGCGGCCGTGGCCTCGGCGCGCTATCGACCACCCTATGCGGCGAAGCTGGGTGACTGGTTGGCGATGGTTGGCACCTTGGGCGGCGCGTCTGGCGCGGCCCAGCCGGACCCCTATGGCGTGGTGGTGCAGACCAGTTTCCTGGGCACCGACAACTCGGCGTTGCTGGCCGCGCTGGGTCGCATGCCGGGCCGGTTGCGCGGCGTTGCCGTGGTCGATCCGGCCGTCGACGACGCGCAGCTTGCCGCGCTGGATGGCGCGGGCGTCAGGGGCATTCGGCTCAACCTGTTTGGCGATGCCGATTGGCGCCGCATCGAAACCGCGCCGTGGCAAGCGCTGTTCCGGCGCATTGGAAGCCTCGGCTGGCATGTCGAGGTGCACTTCGACAACGGCGACGGTGCGCAGGTACTGTCCGCGCTCGATCTTGCACTCGGCGATGCGCCGACACCGGTGGTGCTCGATCACTTCGGCAGGCCAGGTCCCCTGGGCGTCGGCGATCCGGTGTTCGAGAGCGCCCGTGCGGTGCGTGCGCGGCGCCAGGTCTGGGTCAAGATCAGCGCGCCGTACCGGCTGACTTCGCCGCAGGACTGGCCCGCCCTGGCCATGCAATGGATGGCGGTGGCGGGGCCGGACCGGTTGCTGTGGGGCAGCGACTGGCCCTGGACCAACCACGAAGCGCCGGCGCGAGCCGAGGAGTGCAGGGCGGTGGTGGACTGGCTTGCCCGGCACCCCGATCTTGCCGAGGCAGTGGGCTGGCGCAATGCCTCCGCGCTTTACGGATTCGAGCTGGAGCATCGCTGAGGTGAAGTGTCGCCGGCCCGGCACCAATCGTGAATTGACGCACCGCTATATACGAGACTATATTGCGTTGCGATACCCGCCGTCCGCGCGGGAAGGCCTTACATGCCGTCCCAAGATGAACCGCTCGTTACTGTTGCTGGATGCCTTTGCCGCCCACCCCGCTGACCCTGTCACGCGGGCGCTGGCGGGCGTACTGGAAAGTGCCTGCGCGGGCCGCCTGCCGCGCTTTGCGCAGTGGCTGGGTTTGCCGCCCGTGGAATTCCGCCGCATGCTCGACCACCATTTTCCTGGCGCGGCGGCGGCTGGCTGGGAGCCCGATGTCCCGCCGCAGGACCCGGCATCGCTGCCGTGCGAATTCGCGGATCTGGTCGAGATGCTTGAGGATGGCCACACATCCGGGCAGTACGGTCCGGACGTCCACTGGGCCGCGCACGCGCTGGCATCGGGCTGCTTCGGCCATACGCACCTGTGGCAGGACATGGGACTGTCAGGGCGCGACGATGTGTCGACGCTGCTGCAACAGGTCTTTGCGCCGGTTTTCGCGGCCAATACCACGGATATGAAGTGGAAGAAGTTCTTCTATCACCGCGTCTGTGAGCGGCTGGATATCCATCCCTGTCCCGAGCCGTCGTGCGAGGGCTGCGATCACTACGCGGCCTGTCATGGGGCCGAGGCTCCCATCGTGACGGTGCAGCCGGTTACCTTGCGGCCAGCCTGACTGGCCGGCCCGCCGGATTCAGGCCCGATCGAGTTCGCTGCTGTTCCACCAGGCTTCCAGCAGTGGCTGGAAGCGGTCATCGGGCGCGGGCGGCACGCGCGTGCTCTTGCGGGCCGCCGGCAGCTGGCGGCCGGTCAATTGATAAAAGACGGCGGCTGGCGGCGTGCCCGGCCCATACGGCACATGGTCGATCACGCTCATCTGCCGCGCGGCTTTCAGGGCGCGCGTGGTCTCCTCGGCGGTGAGGCCGCACCCGTCCGCCAGCGCGTCACGGCGTAATGGGCCTTGACGCTGCAAGCCTTCGATCAGCAGATGCACGCATTCGCGCGTATTCCTTTTCATGCCGCGCATTTTTCCGCACTGCCTGACACTTCACAATGACACTTGACACTTGTTTGCAATCCTCCGCCTGGAACTGTGGCAAGCGCGCAAAAATCCGCTGAAAAGCGTTGAAACAGGCACTTGGGTGAGCTGTCTCTTGCGCTCGCCCTGATACTGTATAAACATACAGTATTCGATCAAATCCCATATCCGCGCCGCCGACCGCAGCGCGGACCGATTGCCACCAATGACCGCATTTCCGCATGGGCAGCCGCCGCTTCTGGCGGAGGACCATGTGCCCCCATCCACCATGCCGCACCCCGGAACGCATCCCGATGCGCTCCGCGAATCGGTGCGCGAACTCGAGCAGCGTTACCCCGGCCTGTGGCGCGCGGGCCAACTGGGCCGTGCCGGGCGGCTGCCGGTGTGTCCGACGGGCTATGACGCGCTGACCGCCGAGCTGCCTGGCGGTGGCTGGCCGGCCGGTGCCGTGACGGAGTTGCTGCTGGCGCAGCACGGCGCGGGCGAAATGCGCCTGCTGATGCCGGCGTTGCGCACGCTGGCCGCCAGTGGCCGGCGCATCGGCCTGATCAATCCGCCTTACCTGCCCAATGCCGCCAGTCTGGCGGAGGGCCGGCTGCCGGCGCGCCAGCTGTACTGGGTGCGCCCGCCCGCGGCGGCCACGATGGCGTCGCAGCGCACGGACATGCTGTGGGCCGCCGAGCAGATGCTGCGCAGCCAGGCGTTTGGGGCGGTGCTGGTCTGGCTGGCCCGTGCGCGGCCCGAGGCGATGCGGCGCCTGCAGGTGCTGGCGCAAGCCGGCGATACCGTGGTGTGGGTGTTGCGCCCGATCCGGGTGCTGCATGAATCGTCGCCCGCGGTGCTGCGGCTGGCGCTGTCGCCGCAGCCGGGCAATCTGATGTCGATCGATTTTCACAAGCGGCGCGGCCCGGTGCGCGATACGCCGTTGCTCCTGCCGCTCGAAGGCATGGCCCATGTGCCGCGGCGCACGGGCATGCCCGTTGTTTTGCCTGCCACGCCCGCGGGCGTTGATCATGTTGCCGATGACGTACTGGATCGCGGTGCATCTGCCGCGCCTGTCGCTGGACGCGCTGCAGCCGAGCTGGCCTGAGCCGGCCGGTGCGCCCGCCACACCCGGCAACGGCACGCTGCAACAGCTGCCGGTGGCGGTGGTGGAGCACGAGCGCGTGGTGCTGGCCAATGGCCCGGCGATGGCGCTGGGCGTGCGCTATGGCATGCGGCGCGGCGGCGTGCAGGCGTTATCGGCCGATGTGGTGCAGATCGAGCGCGACCTGACAGCCGAAGCGGACCTGCTGACCTCCGTGGCACTGACGCTGTTGCACTTCACGCCGGCCGTGACGATCGATACCGAACCCGAGTCGGCCACGGTGATGCTCGATGTGACGGCCAGCCTGCGACTGTTCGACGGCCATCGCGCGCTTTGCCGGCAGATCCGCACTCGTGTGCGGCAACTGGGCACGTTCGCGCAAATCGGCAGCGGCACCACGGCGCAGGGTGCGGCCTGGCTGGCGCGCCAGCCCATTCGCAAGACGCCGCGCGGCATCGTCCGGCCCGCCCGTCGCGCGGTCAAGGCGGCGCGCATGACGCGGCTGCTGGACCAGCTGCCCGTGGAATGCCTGCATGCGTACACCGATCCGGAATGGCTCGAAGGCATCGGCTGCCGCACGCTGGGGCAGGTGCGGCGCCTGCCGCGCGCCGGCCTGTCGCGCCGTATCGGCACCGACCTGCTGTCACGGCTGGACCAGGCCTATGGCAGATCTCCAACGGGCTTTGCCTGGTTCGAGGCACCGCCCACTTTTGCGCAGCGCATGGAGTTGCCGGGCCGCATCGAATCGGCCGAAGGCGTGCTGGCCGGCGCGCAGCGGCTGCTGCTGGCGCTCTCCGGCTGGCTGGCGGCGCAGCAGGCGGGCGTCACGCGCTGCGTGCTGGTGTTGGAACACGAGCGCTACCGTCTGGGCGAGGAGACCGAGAGCACGCCGGTAGCACTGGCCCTGGCGCAACCGAGCCGCGATCCGGTGCACCTGTCGAAGCTGCTGCGTGAAAAGCTCGACAAGGTCCGCTTCCAGGCACCGGTGGGCGGCCTGGGCCTTCGTGTGGAAACGATGGAAACCTGCGTGCCGCAGAGCGGTTCGTTGTTTCCGGAACCCGGTGCCGAGCCGGCCGAACTGGGCCGGCTGCTCGACACGCTGGTGGCCCGCCTGGGCCGCGACAACGTGCTGCAGCCACAACCGCTGGCCGACCATCGCCCCGAGTGCGCCAACCAGTGGTGCCCGGTTGGCGAAGCCCCGGCGCGCGCGCCGGCTGCTGGCGTGCTGCCGCCGGAACGTCCGCTGTGGTTGCTGGAATCGCCGCAGCCGCTGCGCGTGGAAAAGCACCGTCCCGTGTATCAGGGGCCGCTGGTCATGCTGACGCGCCCCGAACGCATCGAGGCCGGCTGGTGGGACGGCGGCCTGGCCACGCGCGACTATTTCATTGCCGAACGCGCCGACGGGTTGCGCTGCTGGGTCTATCGCGAACGCCCCGGCCGTCCCATGCGCGACGGGCAGGAAGACGGCGGCGAATACCGCTGGTTCCTGCACGGCCTGTTTGCCTGAAGGATTGGCGATGTTGCCCGGATTGTCTTCATTGCTGCCATCGCTGCCCGACTACGTCGAGCTGCACTGCATTTCCAATTTCACGTTCCTGGACGGCGCCTCGCATCCGCAGGAACTGATCACCCGCGCGTTCCAGCTCGGATATAGCGGGCTGGCGCTGACCGACGAGTGCTCCGTGGCCGGTACCGCGCGCGCTCACCACGCGATCAAGGTGCTGCGCGAAGACATGTGGGAGGCGGTGGCGCGCAGCGCTCGCCGGCTGGCAGCGGGGCAGGCGGACGGCGAGATTGACGACGTCGACGACATCGTGGCTTTCGTCGAGGAAGACGACGAGGAGCATGAAGAACCGGCGGATTTCGGCGACGATCCCGATGCCGCCGCGCGCCGCCACGCGATGCTGGAAACGCTGGCCGCCGCGGCCGACGGATTCAACCTGATCATCGGCAGCCGCTTCACGCTGACGGCTGCCCCCGACGACGCCATGCCGCCGCCGCGCCTGGTGCTGCTGGCGCAGAACCGCGACGGCTTTGGCAATCTCAGCGAGTTCATCACGCTCGGCCGCCGGCGCGCGGACAAGGGCAGCTATCTGCTGTATCCGTCCGACATCGCGGACCCGCAGCCCGACGAGCGCCATCTGCGCGGCCTGCCCGATTGCCAGGCCATCCTGTTGCCCGACTACTGTGCCGATGCCGATGTACTGCACGCGCAGGCGCAATGGTGCCGCGATGTGTTTGGCGAGCGCGTATCGATCGCACTCGAACTGTTGCAGGGCCATGCCGAGACGCTGCATCGCACGCGCCTTCAGGAGGTTTCGCGGGCCACCGGCGTGCCGCTGGTGGCGGCTGGCGCGGTCAATATGCATGTGCGGTCGCGCAAGCCGCTTTCAGACGTGCTGACCGCGATCCGCCTGGGCCGGCCGCTGCCGCAATGCGGCATGGCGCTCGCGCCAAACGCGGAGGCGCACCTGCGCATGCGGCAGGTGCTGTCGAGGATTTATCCCCGCGAGACGCTGGCGCGGACGCTGAAGATTGCCGACCAATGCAGGTTCTCGCTCGATGCGTTGCGCTACGAGTACCCGGAAGAACTGGTGCCCGATGGCCTGACGCCGATTGGGTATCTGCGGCAGGAGGTCGAGAAAGGGCGCCATGAACGCTTTCCGCACGGCATGGAGCACGAGTGGGAAAAGCAGCTCGAAGGCGAGCTTGCGCTGATCGAGGAAAAGCATTACGAGCCGTTCTTCCTGACCGTGCACGATATCGTCCGCTTTGCGCGGCAGCGCGGCATCCTGTGCCAGGGGCGCGGCTCGGCGGCCAACTCGCTGGTCTGTTACTGCCTGCATATCACCGAGGTCAGCCCCGAGCAGGCCAACCTGCTGTTCGGCCGCTTTCTGTCGCGTGAACGTGACGAGCCGCCCGATATCGACGTCGACTTCGAGCACCAGCGGCGCGAAGAGGTCATCCAGTACATCTACGACAAGTACGGCCGTCACCGCGCGGCATTGGCGGCGTCGCTGATCACGTACCGCTCGCGCAGCGCGTTGCGCGACGTGGGGCGCGCGCTCGGTATCGACCCGAGCGTGGTGGAGCAGGTGGTCAAGGGTCAGGCGTGGTGGGATGGCGGCACCGCGTTTATCGAGCGGATCTCGCGCTACGGACTCGATCCCGATTCGCCGGCGGTGCAGCAGTGGGCCAGCCTGACCGAACAGTTGCGCGGATTCCCGCGCCATCTGTCGCAACACGTGGGCGGTTTTGTGATCGCGCGGCACAAGCTGTCGCGGCTGGTGCCGATCGAGAACGCGGCGATGAAGGACCGCAGCGTGATCCAGTGGGACAAGGACGACCTGGAGTCTCTGGGCTTGCTCAAGGTGGATGTACTGGCGCTGGGCATGCTGACCGCGATTCGCCGCGCACTGGCGATGATCCCGAATCCCGAGCCCGAGCGCGCGGGCTTGCCCACGCGCATGGAGGACCTGCCCGAGACCGACGACGCCACCTACGAGATGATCTGCAAGGCCGATACGATCGGCGTGTTCCAGATCGAATCGCGCGCGCAGCAATCGATGCTGCCGCGTCTGCAGCCGCGCCAGTATTACGACCTGGTCGTGGAGGTAGCCATCGTGCGACCCGGGCCGATTCAGGGCGGCATGGTGCATCCCTACCTGAAGCGGCGTGAAGACCTGCGCCGCACCGGCAAGCTGCCGACTTACTTCAACGACGTGATTCGCCGCGTGCTGGGCCGCACGCTGGGCATTCCGATCTTCCAGGAACAGGTGATGCAGCTGGCCATCGAAGCGGGCGGATTCACGCCGGGGCAGGCCGATCAACTGCGTCGTTCAATGGCGGCGTGGCGGCGCCGCGGCGATCTCAAGAAACATCAGGACGCGCTGGTGCGCGCTCTGACTTCGCGCGGCTACCCCGAACAGTTTGCGCTGGCCATCTGCAAGCAGATCGAGGGATTTGGCGAGTATGGTTTTCCGGAAAGCCACGCGGCCAGCTTTGCCAAGCTGGTCTATGTCAGTGCGTGGATCAAGTGCCACTATCCCGATGCCTTCCTGTGCGCGCTGCTCAACAGCCAGCCGATGGGTTTCTATTCGCCTTCGCAACTGGTGCAGGATGCGCGCCGGCATGGCGTGGTGACGCAGCCGGTGGACGTCACGATCAGCGGGTGGGAAAGCTCGCTGGAGCCGCGCAGGGAAGGGCAGCGTCATCGGGATGTGCGCCTGGGCATGAATCGTGTAAAGGGCATGCGCGAAGAGGCCGCGCTGCGCATCGAACGCGCGCGCATGACGCAGCCGTTCATCAGCGTGGAAGACCTGGCGCGCCGCGCCGCGCTGGACGCGCACGATATCGATGTGCTGGCCGCATCCGATGCACTGGTCTCGCTGGCCGGCCATCGGCGCCAGGCGCGCTGGCATGCGCGCGGCGCCGCCGTGCAGACCGCGCACCGCGACCTGTTGCACGAAGCGCCGCCGCAGGAACTTGCACTGGCATTGCCGGAGCCGAGGATCGGCGAGGATGTGGCGGCCGACTACGCGAGCATGGGGCTGTCGCTGAAGTGCCACCCGCTGACGCTGCTACGGCGCCGGCTGTCCGCGCTCAAGTACGTCACGGCGCAACAGCTTTCCCGCCTGGGGAATGGCCGCCTCGTGCGCGCGTGCGGCATCGTCACGGTACGCCAGCGTCCGTCGACGGCCAGCGGCACGATCTTTACCTCGATCGAGGACGAAACGGGTTCCGTGAACGTGATCATCTGGCCCGACCTGGTCGAACGCCAGCGCAAGGAGGTGCTGGGTGCCACGTTGCTGGGCGTGATCGGCACCTGGCAGCGGCAGGGCGATGTCAGGCACCTGGTGGCGCAGGAACTGGTGGACTTGAGCCCGCTACTGGGCAAGCTGCTGGTGGGGAGTCGGGATTTTCACTGACGCCCGGCGCGCGTGCGATCTCCCTCTCGCGCATGCGGGAGAGGGAGATCAACCGTTGTCACGCCGTCGGCACATCCCGTTGCGGCTCGCCGTCGTACGTCCACAGGAACTGCCGTGGGATCGGCCCCTTGTTGCGGCCGCCCTGCTGGGTTTGTTCCCAGGCGTGCGACAGAATGCCGACCGAGCGAGACAGGCAGAACAGCCCGCGCGCCAGCGGTGCCGGGAAGCCCAGCTCCGCGTAGATGACGGCCGTGGCGCCGTCGATGTTCATCGGGATCGGCTTCTCGCGTCCTTCGCCAAGCTTCTTTTCCACGGCACGGGCGATGGCGGCATAGCGGCCCGAGACCACGCCGGCGTCGGCCGCCTGATCCACCAGCGCCAGCAGGCGCGGCGCGCGCGGGTCGAGCGGGTGAAAGCGGTGGCCGAAGCCCGAGACGAACTTGCCGTGCAGGTCGCGGTAGTGGGCCAGCCCGGCAGCCACGGCGTCGTCGAACGGCACGCCCTCATCGAAGCGGCGGGCGATGTCCTGATACAGCTCGACGGCCTGTTCGCCGGCGCCGCCATGCACGTCGCCAAGTACGTTGACGGCCGAGGCCATCGCATTGTTCAGGCCCACGCCGCACGTGGCGGCCATGCGGGCGATGGCGATGCTGGGGGCCTGCGGGCCGTGGTCGACGGCCGCCATCAGCGCCGCGTCCAGCAGTTCGCCTTCGCGTTTCTCAGGCAATTCGCCGCGCAGCATCAGCCAGATCATCTGCGCGAACGACACGTTGCCGATCAACTGTTCGATCGGGTAGCCACGGTAGCGGATCTCGCCGGGCTTCATGTCGATGATCTTCGTGCGCCACCAGTCCTGCGAGGCCTGCCGGCCGGCGTCCATCGGGAATGCTTCGCTCATAGTGCACGCTCCTGTTTCAGGGTGGCGATGTCGTCGGCGCCATAGCCGAGTTCGCCAAGAATGTCGTCGGTATGCTGGCCCAGTTGTGGCGGCGGCGTATCGACCGACGGCGCGGTGCCGTTCACCTTGAAGCCGGTGCGAACCAGGCGGATGTCGCGGCCCACGCCGGGCACGTTGGCAAAGTCGCCGATCATGCCGCGATCACGCACCTGCGGATGCGCGAGCACGTCGGGCACGTTCAGCACCGGACCCGCCGGCACGCCGGCCTGGTTCAGCAGCTGCCACCATTCGGTAGCGGGCTTCTTTGCCAGTTCGGCTTCGAGTTCGGCGGTCAAGGCCGCGCGGTTGGCCAGCCGTGACTGGCGTTCGGCAAAGCGCGCGTCGCTGGCCAGGTCGGGGCGGCCCACCACGCGGCACACGGCTTCGAATTGTTCCTGCTTGTTGGCGGCGATGTTCAGCGGGCCGTCGCCGGTGCGGAACGTGCCGGACGGGCTCGCGGTCATGTTCTCGTTGCCCATCGGCACCGGGTTCTTGCCGGCGACCAGGTGGTTCGACACGACCCAGCCCATCGTGGCCATCGTGGCTTCGAGCATCGACACATCGAGGAAATAGCCCTCGGTGCGATCGCGGTCGGCCAGCGACGCGGCAATCGCGAACGCGGCCGTCATGCCGCCGATGGTGTCGGAGACCGGATAGCCCACGCGCAGCGGCGCGGTTTCCTTGTCGCCGGTAATACTCATCACGCCGGACATGCCCTGGATGATCTGGTCGTAGGCCGGCAGGTCCGAGAGCGGGCCGTCCTGGCCGAAGCCCGAGATCGCGCAATAGATCAGGCGCGGGTTGACCAGTTTCAGCTCGTCGTAGCCCAGGCCCAGCCGGGTCATCACGCCGGGGCGGAAGTTCTCCACGACCACGTCGGCGCTCTGCACGAGCTTGCGGAATACCTCCTTGCCGCGCGCGTGCTTGAGGTTGATCGTGATCGATCGCTTGCCGGGGTTCTGCGCCAGGAACGACACCCCCATCAGGTTGCGGTTCAGCTCGGCATCGGCGCCCAACTGGCGCGCCAGATCGCCGGTGCCCGGTGTTTCCACCTTGATGACCTCGGCGCCCATATGCGCCAGCTGGTGGCAGCAGAAGGGGCCGGCCAGCACGTTGGTGAGGTCGAGCACGCGGATATTGCGTAGCGGCTTGTGCGAATTCTGCGACGTTTGCATGGGGTCCTGCCAGATATGGTTACTCGACGCGGGCGCCCGATTCCTTGACGATCGCACCCCAGCGCGTGTTCTCGCTCTTGATGAACGTGGCCAGGTCCGCCGGCGTGCCGCCGCGCGGTTCGCTGCCTTCGTCGTGGAGCTTGGCGATCGTGTCCTTGTCCTTGAGCGCCTTGTTGACTTCGGCGTTGAGCTTGGCGACCACGTCGGCCGACGTGCCGGCCGGTGCCACCAGTGCCTTCCAGTCTTCAGCCTGGAAACCAGCATAGCCCTGTTCCGCCACGGTCGGCACGTTGGGCAGCAGCGCCACACGCTTGGCCGAAGTCACCGCCAGCGCGCGCAGCTTGCCGGCCTTGATCATCGGCATGGCGATGGGCGGCGTGGCGAAGTAGAAGTCGGTCTGGCCGCCCATCAGGTCGGTCAGCGCGGGCGACGCCCCCTTGTACGGCACGTGCAGCGCCTTGATGCCGGCGCGGCGCTGGAACATCTCGCCAGTCAGGTGGCCCACCGTGCCGGTGCCGGCCGATGCCATCGACAGTTGCTTCGACTTCGCTGCGGCCACCAGATCCGCCAGGTTCTTGTACGGCGCGTCCTGCCGCACGATCAGCACCACCGGCTGCGATGCCACCAGCGCCACGGGAGTGAAATCCTTGACCGCGTCGTAAGGCATCTTCGGGTACAGGGTCGGGTTGATCGCCAGGTTGGCGGTCTGGCCCATGCCGATCGTATAGCCGTCGTTCTTGGCCTTGGCCACCAGATCGAGGCCAATGTTGCCGCCGGCGCCAGCGCGGTTTTCCACCACAACGGTCCACTTGGTGGATATGCCCACCTTGTTGAACACCAGGCGCGACAGCACGTCGGTACCGCCGGCCGGCGGGAACGGCACGACCAGGCGGATGGGCTGCGCGGGGTAGGCGTCGGCGGCGATGGCACCGGTCATCAGTACCGGCGCGGCAGCCAGGGCAAGCAGCGAATGAAGGAAAGTGCGGCGCGGCGTCATGCGTGTCTCCGTTTCTAATGTTCTATTAGACAGAACATCGATCTTAAAGAAAGAATGATCGTGAGAATAGGAGCGAAGGGGAGGGCTGTCAAGTTGTGGGAAAGCGGGTAAGGAATTTGAAAGGGTGGTGCCCGTCTCCCGCGTGTGGGAAGGGGGAAACCGTAGGCGGATGAACGTGGATGAGGCTGCGCTTTTCGGCGGGGAGCTGGTGAGGGGAGTGGCTGGTGGTGTGGCTGCGGGTGTGAGTGTGGGTGTGGTGGTGTGCGGGTGCGCGAGTGCGTGGGCGTGGGCGTGGGTGTAGGCGTAGGCGTGGGTGTGCTCCCCTCTCCCGCAGCGCGGGAGAGGGGTTGGGGGAGAGGGCGTTGAGGTTCAAATTGCGACTTGTCTCGACTTGAGCCGCCGGCCCTCTCCCCCGCCCCTCTCCCGCACGCGGGAGAGGGGAGAACACAGTCGGGCAGAGTCAGGCGGCCGAGCGGGAGAGCAATCGTGTGATGACTTCGAGCGCCGCGACGTCAGCCGATGTTTGGCTCCCCTTTCCCGCACGCGGGACAGGGGAGAACATCGTCAAGCAATCAGACCGACGAGCGGGAGAGGGGGCGAGGGCCGAAAGACGTGGCCGCCGCCTCAGGCGTCCACAGGCGCAGGCAGTGCGAATCCCGTGCCCACCGCATGGCGGGCCTCGGCGAGTGCCTTCTTGGCGAGCGATGCATCGCGTCCCAGCCGAAGCAGGCCGCCGAGCTGGTGCGGCGCCTTGAGCAGGCCGAGGATCACCGCGCCAACATCGGTGCTGCCATCGGCGGCCATGCCGGCGAACGCCAGCGGCGGTACGGCCCGGTCGGCGGGGTCGATCACCACGCGCAGTGCGGCAAACGGAATGCCGTGTGCCTGGGCGGCACGCGCGGCGATATGCGATTCCATGTCGACGGCCAGCGCACCATGCGCTTCATGGTGAGCGGCCTTGTCGGCGACGGTCAGCACGGGGGTGTCGGAGCCGGCCAGCAATCCGCATACGGCTTGCGGCAGCGCGCGCCGCAGTGCGGCGGTCCAGTACGGGGCGGTGCTGTACGACGTCTGACCGCCGCGGACCGCCGTGGCCACGATGATGGTGCCGGGCTGCAGTGTGGGATCGAGGCCACCGGCCACGCCAAAACTGATCACGCCGGCGCAACCTTGCATCAGGCGGACGTCCAGCGCGCGCGCCAGCATCACGCCGCGCTGGCCGTACAACGGCTCCACGCCGGCCCCGGCCGCGATGCGCGCCTCGAAATCCATGCCGCAGACGGCCAGCACCGGCGCTTGCGGCGACGCCACGGTGCTCACAATCCCCAGGCCACGGCGTGGTTGCCGTCGCGCAGCAGGTTGCGGAAGCGCGCCAGTGCCCAGAGCGGGAAGAAGCGCGAATAGCCGTGATAGCGCAGGTAGAACACGCGCGGGAAACCCACCGCGGTGAAATACGGCTCATCCCAGAAACCATCGCTGGCCTGCGTGCGCAGCAGATATTCCACGCCGCGTGCGACGGCCGGGTGATCTCCCGCGCCGGCCGCCATCAGGCCCAGCATGGCCCATGCGGTTTGCGACGCGGTGCTGGGCGCCTTTTCATAGCCGCGGTATTCGAGCTTGTAGCTGTCGCCCGCTTCGCCCCAGCCGCCATCGTCGTTCTGGATCGAGGCCAGCCACTTTGCGGCGCGTTGCATCTCGGGCGCGTTGGCGCCGATACCGGCGGCATTGAGGCCGCACAGCGCGCTCCACGTGCCATAGATATAGTTGGTGCCCCAGCGGCCAAACCAGCTGCCGTCGGCTTCCTGTTCGTCCAGCAGGTAGCGCAGGGCACGCGCGGCCGGTTCGCTGTTGGCAGGCATCTGGCCGAGCTGGCAGAGCATCGCCAGGCAGCGTGCCGACACGTCGGCGGTGGGCGGGTCCAGCAGCGCGCCGTGATCGGCGAACGGGATGTTGTTCAGGTAGAGATGCGTGTTCTCGGGTTCGAACGCGCCCCAGCCGCCATTGCCGCTTTGCATGCCGATGACCCACTCGCAGGCGCGCGCAATGGCCGGCGTGTAGCGATTCGAGCAGTCGCCCCGTTCGGCGCGATCCATCGCGGCGGCCACCACGGCCGTATCGTCAACGTCGGGATAGTGCGCGTTGTTGTACTGGAAAGCCCACCCGCCGGGCCGCACGTTGGGGCGGCGCACGGTCCAGTCGCCACGCAGTTCCAGTTCCTGCAGCGGCACCAGCCAGTCCAGCCCGCGCGATGCCGCGGCAATGGTGCGCGGCTCGCCCACTTCCAGCAGCGCATGGGCGGCCAGCGAGGTGTCCCAGACCGGCGACAGGCAGGGCTGGCAATAGGCCTCGTCGTCGCGCACCACCAGCAGCTTGTCGATGGACTTGCGGGCTATCGCGCGGTCCGGATCGTCCGCCGGTACACCGAGCACGTCGAACATCAGCACCGAGTTGACCATCGCCGGGAAGATCGCGCCCAGGCCGTCCTCGCCGTTCAGACGTTCGACGGTGAACACGCGCGCGCGCTCGATGGCACGCTGGCGCATGCTGCGCGGAAACAGCGGCTCGGCCACCCGGACCACAGCGTCCAGCGCACGGAACACGCCTACCCACAGCGGACTCTGGTGCGGCGCGCGGCGCGGCAGGCGCGCGGCCTGGCACGGCCGCACGAACAACTCGTCGATGCCGATCTTGCGAGGGTTGCGCGCCTGCGGACGCAGGCTGTTCAGCACCAGCAGCGGCACGATGACCGTGCGCGCCCAGTACGAAACCTTCGACAGATGGAACGGAAACCACTCGGGCAACAGCATGATTTCCACGGGCATCATCGGCACGGCCTGCCACGGCATGACACCGTACAGCGCCAGCAGCGTGCGCGTGAACACATTGCTTTCCTCGGCCCCGCCCATCGCATGAATGCGGGCGCGCGCACGGCGCATGTGTTCGGCTTCGGGATCGTCCCCGGCCATCTTCAGCGCAAAGTACGCCTTGACGCTGGCGCTGACATCGGAAGCGCCGGCATGGAACAGCGGCCAGCCGCCGTTGGCATTCTGGATGCGGCGCAGGTAGTTGGCGATCTTGCCTTCGAGCACCACGTCGGGCGCCTCGCCCAGGTAATGCACCATCAGGATGTACTCAGCCGGGATGGTGGCGTCGGCTTCGAGTTCGTAGACCCAATGGCCGTCCTGCTGTTGCTGTGCCAGCAGGGCATCCACGGCTTGCGCGATGCCGTCGTCGAGCGGATCGGGTAGAGACGCCTCGATGGCGCGCCGGTTCAGCGCGTCGTCATGGGAGCGGGTGATCGTTGCAGCCTGATTCATCAATTCGGGGGCACTTCTCTCATGGCGATGCCGCGGCCAGGGCCGCGGACATCGGCAAAAAACAGGGGATCATGCAATGGCATGCCGCAGCACGATCCAGGCAAGCTTGGCCTTGTTGACGCGCACGCGCGTGCGCGGTGCCAGCCAGCCACGGGTCAGCAGGCGCGTCAGGATCTCGTGATAGACCTCGTACATGATGCGCGGCGAGCGCACCACGCGCGACGGGCAGCGCGCCATGATGGCGGCCGATGCGTCGTAATGCGCCTGCGCATCGCGGGCGATGCCGCGGCAGACCGTGTCGATCGCGGGGTGGTCGATGACGGCGCGCGGCGTGCTCACCGGAATGCCGGCCGCGGCCAGTGCCTCGGCGGGCAGGTAGAGCCGGCCGATCTCGGCGTCTTCGTCCAGATCGCGCAGGATATTGGTCAGTTGCAGCGCGCGGCCCAGATGATGGGCCAGTTCGATGCCGGGCTTTTCTTCCAGACCGAACACACGTACGGCCAGGCGCCCGACGGCGCTTGCCACGCGGTCGCAATAGAGGTCGAGCGTGGCCGCGTCGGGGGCGACGATGGTCGCCACGACGTCCATGATCATGCCGTCGATGACGGCGGAGAAGTCCTGCTGCTGGAGATTGAACGTCCTGATCTGCTCGTCGAGCGAGCGCAGCGCGGCAGGCGCATTGCCCGCATAGCAGGCGGCGATGTCCTTGCGCCAGTCTTCCAGCGCTGCCAGGCGGTCGGCATGCTGGGTATCGCCGTCGGCGATGTCGTCCACGGCGCGGCAGAACGCGTAAATCTCGAACATGGCCTGCCGCTGCGACGGCGGCAGGATTCGCATGGCCGTATGGAACGAACTTCCGGAAGACACGGCGGGTCCGGCGGGCGGGGCGCCAGGCGTTGCGATTTCAGTACCGGCCACGGGTTTCCTCGGCACGCTTGATAACAGGCGGCTCCATATGAAAGCGGAAGCGCCTGGTTTCGGGGTTTTTAGAGTCGGGCGATTATAGCAACTTCACCGATTGGACGGATTTGTGCCGAAAACATTACCTGGAGCAGGGTATCTTGCGTACGGCACGCCACGTTCCGGTGTGGCGGTGGTCTGGTCGATCACCTTTTCCACGTCGGGGATTTCACGCAGGGCCGACAGGAACGTCGCGCGTTTGAAATCCGCCGGCACGCAACCCTGCACGGTCAGCCAACGCCCGCGCACCATGATCCATAGCGAACTGTTCTGCCAGGCGGGCATGGTCCGGCGCAGGTCCGCCAACCGCCGTTGCAGGGCGTCGGCAATGCCCTTGTCGTACTGATAGGAGTTGGCCAGACGGCAACGGCCTTCCGCATAGCAGTGGTTGCCTTCCTCGATGCGGTGATGCGCCTCGCGTTTCCATTCAGCCTCGGAAACCCTCGGTCCGGCCGGCTCGGGGCAGTCGGCAATGGCATGAGAAACCCGCGCAAACGGATCGTTGCCAAAGTTGCTCAGCGATTGAGCATGTGCAACTTCTGTCGCGCATATATATATGCCGACAAGCGGAATCCCGACAATCCATGCCATTCGCGAGTTAATCGACCGGGCGGTCAAAACGTCAGCAAGGCAATACATTATCGATCCACATAAAAGCAGAAAGCCCCGCCGAAGCGGGGCTTCCCAGGCCGATAACTGGCCCGGCGATTCAGGCTTAGATGGCCTGGATCTTCGTGGCCTGCTCGCCCTTCTGGCCCATCGCCTTCACGTAGCGGACCTTCTGGCCTTCCTTGAGCGACTTGAAGCCATTGCCTTCAATCGCCGAGAAATGCGCGAACAGGTCGTTGCCGCCTGCGTCCGGGGTGATGAAGCCAAAGCCCTTGGCGTCGTTGAACCACTTAACGGTACCGGTTTCCATATATCTATCCAACCTTGAATTTCAGATGAGCGTGATTGCCCGACCAAGCATGTTGCCCAAACGAACCGGAGCAAAAACGCTACAGGCCGGTGCACATGCGAGCAGCCATTCTGCCGGTTTTTTTTCGCGTGTCAATCAGACTTAGCCCCTAACGGTATTTCGGCATGCGAACAGCAGATATTAGAGATTTCTAGATCATTTCAGCATTTGTCGGACATCAGACCAAATCCAGCCGATCACATGACACGCATTTCGATATCTGTGGTACCGACAGTTCGTACGATCCGGTAACGCCGGTCCGCGCACGCTTCATCGCTGCCACAGATTCGGCCGCGCAAGACTACTCCATATGGACTATGGCTACCAATGGGTGATGCCATGACAATGCGCCAATAACCACAACCCGGCAGCCGCGTGAATGCGCGCGCATGCCGGAAAACGCGGCGTCGCATGCGCCGAACGATAGAACGGGGAATCCAATGTCCATGCATTTGTAGCCAGAAATGGCGACACGCGGGCCGCGGCGCCCGCCGCCGGTATTGCGCCGGCGATTCTTGCAGCCGCATTTTCCTGCAGTGGTCAGGTTCGTGCCGTGCCAATACCCGGCGTGATAGCACTCGCCCATGTCCTGCATATGTCACGGACCATTCGGCACAATTTTTGACAATCTCTCCGTGGCGAATGACCTAGCATCCGACCTGCTCGTGAATTAGCGAAAACACTAGTTCGAATACGGGCAGACGGCATAATGCGGGGCGCGAGCCGCACAGGCGGATGCGTCCGGACGCGCAGCACAACCGCGCGCCAAACCAACACCGAAAAAAAGCGGACAACAGCGAGTGAAGCGATTGCAGCGTTCTTTCCGGGGGCTTTTCCATGAAGTTGGCAACCATGCGCCAGGGCGTGCGGCATCGCATGCTTGCCGCCATGCGATGCTGGCTGTCGCGGTCGTCGCATCGCTGGGTGCGGTCGTGCTGGGCGCGTTGACGCCCTCGGCCGATGCCCTGGCCCAGGCCCCGGCCCCGGTGGTTCAGGCCCCGGCGGTTCAGGCGCCGGCCGCTCCCAACGTGGCCTTCCACTACGGCAGCAAGCCGCCCGTCGACCTGCTGCAGGCGTTCGACGTGGCTGTCGTCGAGCCTGACAGCGGCTTCGACCCGCGCAAGGCCAAGACCCCGAATACCGCCTGGTTCGCCTACGTGAGCCTGGGCGAGGTGCTGCCCAGCCGCGCCTACTTCAAGGACATCCCCAAGGCGTGGCTCACTGGCAGCAACGACGCATGGAATGCCCGCGTGGTTGACCAGGCCGCCGAAGGCTGGCCCGCCTTTTACGTCGATAAGGTCATCGCGCCGCTGTGGGACCGCGGCTACCGTGGTTTTTTCATCGATACGATGGATTCGTACCACCTGGTAGCCAAGACCGACGCCGACCGCGCAAAGCAGGAAGCCGGTATGGTGCGCGTGATCCAGGCGATCAAGGCGCGCTATCCCGACGCGAAGCTGTTGTTCAACCGAGGCTTCGAGATCCTGCCGCAGGTGCATTCGCTGGCCTATGGCGTGGTGTTCGAATCGCTGTTCCGGGGCTGGAACCAGGCGCAGGGCGCCTACACCGAGGTCAGCCAGCAGGACCGCGACTGGCTGCTGAACCAGGCCCGCATCATCCGTGACCAGTACAAGCTGCCGGTTATCTCGATCGATTATTGCCCGCCGGCCGACCGCAAATGCCAGCGCGATGCCGCGCGCCGCATCCGTGCGCTCGGCATTACGCCGTACGTGACCGATTCCGGGCTGCAGACCGTGGGCGTGGGCCAGATCGAGGTAATGCCGCGCCGCGTGCTGGTCTTGCAGGAAAGCCAGCCGGGCGTGTCGATCGATAACAGCGAGGGTGTGCGCTTTGTGTCGATGCCGCTCAACTACCTTGGTTATCGCGTCGATTTTGCCGAGACGAGAGATCCGCTGCCAGAGATCACGCCGGACCGCTACGCGGGCGTGGTGGTTTGGGCCAACGGCTATTTCTCGCGCAACGCGGGCCGCTTCCAGGCCTGGCTTGAAAAACTGACCGAGCAGGGCGTGCCCGTCGCGTTCATGAACGGGTTCGGCATGCCCGCAAGCAGTCCGCTGTTGCGGAACCTGGGTTTGAAGACGGTCAAGGGGCGCCTGTCGGGGCCCGTGCAGATCGTGTCGCAGGACAAGATGCTCGGCTTCGAGCAGCCCGTGGCGCCGGATGCCACCGAGGCGGTCGCCGTGCAGGTACAGGACGGGGCCGCCAACACGCGCTCGCTGCTGCGCTTGCGCGCGGGTGCCGTGACCTACGACGCCGCGGCCATTACTAAGTGGGGCGGCTATGTGACCGGCCCTTACGCGGTGCGCCAGAACTACGCCATTCGCCAGAATTCCTCCAGTGACCAGGACCGCTGGATCGTGCAGCCGCTCGACTTCCTGCGCGAGGCATTGCGCCTGCGACCGATGCCGGTACCCGACACCACCACCGAGAGCGGGCGCCGCCTGCTGACGATCCATATCGATGGCGACGGGTTTGCCTCGAAGGCCGAGATACCGGGCGGCGGCTTCTCCGGCGACGTGCTGCTCCGGGAAATCTTCGACCGCTATCGCCTGCCGATGACGATGTCGGTGATCGAGGGCGAAGTAGGCAAGACGGGCATGTATCCGAAACTGAGCCCCGAACTGGAGCCGATCGCGCGCAAGATCTTCGCGCAGCCGTATGTCGAGGTGGCCAGCCACACCTATTCGCACCCGTTTGAATGGGGTCGCACGGTGCCGGGCCATGAAAACGACGCGCGCGTCACCGAAGGCGACGACGACTACCACCTGGCGATCCCCGGCTACAAGCTGGATCTGAACCGCGAGATCGGTGGCTCCATCGACTACATCAACAAGGTGCTGTCGCCGAACAAGCCGGTGAAGATGCTGTTGTGGCCCGGCGACTGCCAGGCCCCGCCAGAAGCGATCAAGCTGACCGATGCCGCGGGTGTGCTGAACATGAACGGCGGCGACACGCTGATCACGCGCAGCAATCCCACCTGGACCGCCATCGCGCCGCTGGGCATCCACAAGGCCGATCACACGTTCCAGGTATTCGCGACCAACCAGAACGAGAACGTTTACACGAATCTGTGGCGCGGTCCGTACTACGGTTTCGAACGCGTGATCGAGACCTTCGAAATGACCGAGAAGCCGTATCGCTTCAAGGCCGTGAATATCTACTACCACAGCTACGCGGGCACCAAGGCGGCATCGTTGAAGGCGCTGCGCAAGGTGTACGACTATGTGCTGACGCAGAACCTGTTGCCGATGCACTCCACGGATTACGTGCTTAAGGTGCTCGATTGGCAGAGCATGGCCGTGGCGCGCGAACTTGGCGATGGCGCCGACGGCGCGGCGGCCGATGGCGCGTGGCGCGTGCGCGGCGACGGCAACCTGCGCAACCTGCGCTGGAGCGGCGCGGGCGTGCCCGACGTGGCCTCGGCAAGCGGCGTGACCGGCTCGTCGCCGGCGCCCGGCGGTGGCGTCTATGTGCACCTGGACGGCGGCAATGCGCGCTTCGGCTTCGTGCCGGCGGCCACGCGCGCCGTGCCGGAACTGCCCGAGGCCAACGGCCTGGTGCGCGACTGGCGCCGCGACGGCAACACCACCCGTTTTGCTTTCTCCGGCTACTACAAGCCGTTCTTCCGGCTCGCCAATGCCGGCCAGTGCAGCGTGACGATCGATGGCAAGCCCGCCCGTGGCGTGCGCGAGAACAACACGCTGCGTTTCGATACCCCTGCGGTGAATGATCCGATCCATGTCCAGCAACAAGTCGAAGTCCGCTGCGGCGCCTGAGCGCGAGCGGCTGTTGCCGCCGGCGTTGGTTCTGACCTTTACCGCAATGGTGGGAGTCGGCCTGGCGCTGATGTTCCCGCGCGAAACGCTGCGCGAACGCCTGCTTGGCCAGGGCCGGACGGTCGATGGCCTGACCGTGGCCTATCTGGAAGCCTGGTCGCGCGTGGCGCCCAACGACACGAGCTTCATGAGCGTGCTGGCCGAACAGTACGCGCGCAGCGGCCGGCTGGAAGACGCCGAGAAGATGCTCGAACGCATGATGGCGGTGCAGGGCCAGGATCTGACCGGTCAGATCCTGCGCACGCGCATCGAGATCACGCAGCAGCGCGCCTATGCGGCGCAGCCGGATTCGCCGGAACGTGCCGAGCGCCTGACGCTGATGAAGGACCTGCTCAAGCAGGCCACCGGCGACGCCGCCATGCGCCGCTGGTCGCTGGCCGACCTGCAGACGCTGGCCACGCAGTCGCGCCAGATCGGCGATGCCGACGCGGCCGGCGTGCTGTTCCGCGCGCTGGGCCGGCGCGACCCGGCCAATCTCGATTTCTATAACCGTCAGCTCGCCAGCATCGCGCTGGCCGGCGGCAATTACCGCGACTCCGCCCAGGCGCTGTTCGACGCGCAGGCACGCTCCAAGAACCTCTATGAACAGCGCACGCTGTTCCTGCAGGCATTGCAGACGCTGCAATCGGGCAACCTGCTGGACGAAGCCCTGGTCGAAGCCGAGCGCCGCGGCGGCAAGCTGCTCGACGATGCCGAGGTCCTGCGTTACCTGACGAAGCTGGCGCTGGCCGCCAACAAGCCGGATGTCGCAGCAAAGTACGTCGAACGGCTGCTGAAACTGTCGGCCAGCAAGCCATCGGACGCTGCACGGATCGCGCTGGCCGAGCTGCGCCGCGACGAGGCGCGCGCCGCCATGCGCCGTGTATCGGACACCGAGCCGTGGCTGGCCCGTGGCTATGTGTTCCTGGACGGCCCGCGCGGTGTGGCCGCGCGCGAGCAGATGCACGATTTCGGCATGCGCCGCGTGCACGCGGAAGTGGCGCCGATGCTGGCGCAGGCCGCGCCCAAGCCGGGTCCGGGCAATCCTACGCAGGCCGAAGCCCAGGCCACCGCAAAGGACGAAGTGGCCGCCGCCGTGGCAGCGGGCAAGTCCTTCAACGCCGACGACTACGACCTGGCCTATCGGGTGTTTCTGGCCGCGGGCAAGCTCGATCAGGCCCAGAGCGTGGCGCAGACCGCCGTGCGCCGGCTGCCTAATGAGCCGGTCTGGCGCGAGCGCCTGGCGCAGGTTTCCGAATGGAACCGCCAGCCGACGGTCGCGCTGCAGAGCTGGCTTGAATACGCGCAGGCCACCAACGACGAGCGCGCCTGGAACAACGTGATGCGCCTGGCGCCGGGCCTCAACGACGACCGCGCCTATCTGGCTGCCTTGCGTCACCGTTCCGCGGGCGGAGACCTGAAGACGATCGACGAGGTGATTGCCGCCTACGAGCGGCTCGGCGAACCCGAGGCCGGCATGGCGTTCCTCGATGGCCTGGCGAATGGTCCGAATGCGCGCCAGGTGATGGAGCGCAATGCCGACCTGGCCGAGCGCGCGGGCAAGGACGATCGCGCCTTCGAGCTCTACGGCCAGTTGCAGAAGCGCTTCGGCGCCCGGCCGCGCTACGCGGTCAAGCGCGCCAACATCCTCTTCGTACGGGGCCGCCTGAACGAGGCGATGGACGCGCTGCTGCCGGCGCGCAGCCAGGCAGGCCCGCAGGACCTGCTGTACTGGCGCACGTACACCGAGCTTGCCCGCCTGACGCAACGCGAGGATCTGCTCAAGGACGGCTATCGCCAGATGATGTTCGCGATGGCGCAGACCCATGACGATCATTGCATGCAGTTTCCGCCCGGCGCCGCCCGCAACGATTGCGTTGCGGAAGTGCGCGATACGGAGGAAGCGGATTTTTCGAACATGATCCAGTACTACGACCGCTCGCCCATCGACGCGGGTCGTATCGCCGAAGCGGGCTGGCGCAAAAGCGGCAAGTTCGATCAGTTCCAGCTCGCGGTGTATTACTACACGCGCGCGCACGCCTATCGCCGCATCGAGAAACTGCTGGCCGACCTGACTCCCGAGCAGAAGGCCGAAGCCGAATCGTCGGCCTTGTTTCTGATGCGCCGGGCAGAGTACTGGCGCCTGACCGGCAACCGCGACCGCGCGCTGGCTGACCTGCGCAGTGCCGCCGGGCAGGCCGACGCGGACAGCGAGACCTACGGCGCGCTGCTGTGGGCGCTCGTGGATACGGGCACCGATAGCGAAGTGCGCGCGGTGATGCAGCGTTTGAAGCCCAGCGCGGAAAACGACCCGGGTCTATGGGGCGCGTACGCGGCGGGTGCCATGCGTTTTCAGGATGGCCGCACCGCATTGCACTACCTGCACAAGATGCAGCAGGGCAAGAACGCCGATCCGCTCTGGCTGGGCCTGACCGCCGATGCGTACGACGCCATCGGCCAGACGTCGACGGCCTGGCGTATCCGCAAACAGGCGTGGATCGACCTGCATCACACGTGGGCGGCCGGCGGCGCGAACTGGGCCAACGCCTCGGAAGGCGATGACGAAGACGATGCGCAGGACGGACCCGCGCGCGCCGACCTGCGCCGCCAGGAAGTGGCGCTGGGCCAGATCTTTGCATCGGGCGATGTGTCGCGCAGCCTGGTGATCGAAATGCTGCGCCGCGATCGCGCCGAAGTGGCAGCGGGCCGTACGACGCCGAGCGATCGGAAGTCATCGTCGCAACTGGGCAATGTGCCGGGCCTGCCGTCGCTGGACGTGGCGCCGCCGGCAGCGCTGACCGAGGCGCAGCGCCGTCGGCAGAACCAGCTTTCGGCGGCGGGCCGCGAGGCGGCGCTGGCGTGGGCGATGTCGTCCGAATCGAACGATCTCGCGCGAGCGTGGCTGGCCCGGCAATACGCTGACCGGATGCAGCGCCCCGCTTATGCCGAAATCTCGATCGCGCTCGATAGCAACGACATGGACCAGCTTGGCCGGATCATGGAACGGCAGGCTGGGCGTGTACCGGTGACGAGCCAGATCGAAGCCAACCGCCAGCTGGACCGCTTGTCCACCGCGCAGACGCAGGCGTTCGAAACGCAGGAACTGGCCCGTACCGACGATACGCTCCAGCAAACGCTGGAAGACGCACTGCTGTTCAACGCCCAGGCCATCGAGCCGCGCGTTACGTTCCAGCGCCAGAAGCCACTGGAGTATTACGAGTACAGCCTGGCTGGCGGCGCGCGCCTGTGGGACGGCTTTGCGGTGAATCTGCGTGGCGTGTTCCGCGACCAGCGCAGCATCGACCGCACGCAACTGGACAACGTGCCCGCATCGGACCGCCGCGCCGAGCTGGGGCTGAGCTATCGGGACAGCCAGAAGAACTGGCTGCTCGGCGTGGGCCGGCGCGATGGCCTGCAGGGCTTTACCACGGCCCGCCTGACCGGCAACTGGAACCAGGAAGGCCGCATCCAGTACACCGGCACGTTTGGCTACAACCAGTCGGCCGACGAATCGTCGCAACTCCGCGTGGGCGGCATGAAGGATGTCGTGGAGCTTGGCGCCACATGGCGGCTGGGCCTGCGCGAATTCATCGGCGGCCGCGTGCAGTACAACCATTTCTACGGCCAGGACCGCACGGCACTGGGCCACGGCATGGTATTCGACGTCGAGGCCGGCTACCGTATCCGCACGCAGTATCCGGACTACACGGTGCGCATCGTTGGCACGCGCGGCATCTACAGCGCCAATGGCGGCACGTTGTCTTCGACGATGCAGCGGCTGCTGCCGGCCGGTAACGACGATGCGACGCCGGCGTTCTACATGCCGCAGAGCTTCACGCAGGCCGGTGTGCTGTTCGGCTTCGGCACCGACCTGATCGACGACTACACCCGCAAGTGGCGGCCGTTCCTGGAGGCCGGCGCACTGTACGACACGCGCGCCGGGCACAACTTCCGGGGACAGGTTGGCGTAGCCGGATCGGTGTTCGGCAACGATCATCTTTCGCTGTATGTCTCGCATGACACCGCGGCCCGCACCACGGGCACGCCATTGACCGAAGTTGGCCTGCGCTATCGCTGGCTCTATTGATTTTTTCAAGATAACGAGGGGGATCTAAGATGAACAGGACCAATACCCGCATGGGCCGGCTGATGGCATGGGGTGCCGCAATCGGCGCCGCGCTGTGGCTGGCCGGCTGCGCCGTGACCGATGTGGGCCGCGCGCCGCAGATGGCCGCTGGCGACACCGTGGCCGTGCTGCCGATCGTCAATTACACGGAAACGCCGCAGGCCGGCCTGCGTGCCGAAGCCATCGCGGAATCGCTGCTGAAGACCGGCGGCGTGGCCAACCTGAAGCGCTATCCGGCCGCGCTGAACCCGGAAACGCTGTTCGAGCCGGCCGAGCGTGAATCGGTGGGCAAGGCGCTGGAATGGGCACGTGGCGAACGCGCGCGCTATGCGCTGACCGGTGCCGTGCAGGAATGGCGCTACAAGGTGGGCGTCGATGGCGAGCCGGCCGTGGGTATCTCGCTGCAACTGATCGACGTGGCCACCGGCCAGGTGGTCTGGTCGGCCACGGGCAGCAACGCGGGCTGGAGCCGCGAGTCGCTGTCGGGTGTGGCGCAGAAGTTGCTGCGCCGCCTGCTGGCCCCGCTGATGCAGGGCTGAGAACAGGTCAGGTTGAACAGAGTTGAAAACAAGGACGGGTGACAAGCGTGGCTAACACCGCGGAAAAAAAGCGCCAGACGACTCGCCAGGGGCAGGGCATCAGCCTTGGCGGGCGCTATGCGCGCTGGCTGGCGCCCGCGGGAGGCGGAGCGGCGGCCGTGCTGGAAATGATCATCGTGATGGTGGCGGCCTTGGCCATCGCCTGGGTGATCCTGCCGCAGAACCCGCTGCTGCTGGGCCTGGGCTTTCCGTGGGCGTGGCTGCTGCCGGTGATTCTGGCGCTGCGCTACGGCACGCTGGTGGGTGTGGGTGCCGTGCTGATGTTGCTGGGCGGCTGGTTCTTCTTTGACGGCATTGGTGCGCACCACGAGGCGTTCCCGCGCATGTTCTTCCTGGGCGGCCTGCTGCTGGTGCTGGTGGCCGGGCAGTTCGGCGATGTCTGGAACACGCGGCTGGCACGTGCGCGCGCCGTGAACCGCTACCTGGACGAGCGGCTTGCCGCGCTCACCAAGAACCACTACCTGCTGCGCATTTCGCATGCTCGGCTCGAAAACGACCTGCTGGCCCGCCCGACCACGCTGCGCGACACGCTGTCGCAGCTGCGTGCCGTGGCGCTGCAGGACGCCGCGCGCGGTGCACAGGCCGAGCGCCTGGCCGGCGCGCAGCCGATGCTGCAAGTGGTGGCACAGGCTTGCCAGGTGGAAGGCGCGGCGCTGTTCGCGTGCGAGGGCGAGAAAATCGTACCGGATGCGGTGGCGTCGATCGGTCCCGGCTTTACGCTCGATGTCGACGATCCGCTCGTGCGGCACTGCATCGACACGCGCGAACTGGCGCATCTGCGCACCACGGGCCTGCAGCAGGAAGCACAGACCCGCTACGTGGCCGTGGCTCCGGTGCTGGCCGGGTCCGACCGCCTGATCGGTGTGCTGGTGGTGGAGCGCATGCCGTTCCTCTCGCTGACCTATGAAAACCTGCAATTGCTGATGGTGCTGATGGGCTACTACGCCGATGGCGTGGAGCATGCCCAGGCCACGCACGGCATTCAGGAGCTGGCCCCGGCGATTCCGTACGCCTTTGCGCTGGACTATGCGCGCCTGTCGCGCCTGCGCCGCGAAACCGGCGTCCACAGCTCCGTGGTGGCCCTGGTGTTCGATCTGGACGAAGCACGCGACGCGCTGTTCGAGCAGGTGGTGCGCAGCCGCCGGGCACTGGACGTGGCCTGGCCGGCGCGTGGCGCGCACCAGCGTGCCATGCTGACGCTGATGCCGCTGTCGGACAGCCAGGCGGTATCGGCCTACCTGGTGCGTATCGAGGATATGCTGCGCGCGCAGTTCGGCACCGATTTCGCCAGCGCGCATATCGGCGTGTACACGTTGTCCGTGCCGGCTGCCGGCGCGGAAGAAGCGCTGGTGCGCCTGCAGCATCGCTGCCATCTGGATGGCAATGCCACGGCGTCCGTTACCGCCGGCACCACGCCAGGCTCCGGCGCCGCGCCGGCCGCCGGCCAGACGCAGGCGGGCTGACGCATGGGCAAGCTGACCATCGGCGGCACCGCCATCCAGATATCGGCCCTGTACCTGCTGTTCCGTGGCGACACGGGCCTGCCGCTGCTGCTGTCGTTCCTGGGCCTGCAGGCGGCCGCCGCCGCGCTGCTCGGGCTGGCGTTGTGGCGCCTGCTGCCGCGGCGCTTTCGCACGCCGTTCGTGTGGAGCTACGCCTACCTGGCAGGGTTCTGCTTTTTCGTGCCGCTGGGCGGCGCGCTGGTCTGTCTGGGCAGCCTGTTGTTCTCGAAGCTGTTCCCCCGGCAACGAGACAGCGCTGGCATCGCGTCGGTGGCGCTGCCCGAGTTCGTCACGCATCTGATCCAGCGCGTCACGCATGGCGGCGGCGCGCGTTTGCGCGCGCAGCTCGGCAATACGCGCGCGCCGTTGCCGGAGCGCATGACGGCCCTGGTGGCGATGCAGTCGATGCCGACGCGCACGGCCAGCCCGGTGCTGCGCGAACTGCTGGCCGACAGCACCGACGATATCCGCCTGCTGGCCTACGGCATGCTGGACGGCGCGGAAAAGCAGCTGACGCAGAAGATACTCGGCGAGCTGCCGCGCCTGGAAGCCGCCGTTACCCCGCAGGCAAAGCTGGAAATCAACAAGCGCCTGGCCGATCTGTACTGGGAACTGATCTACCAGAACCTGGTGCAGGGCGATGTCTATCGCTACACGGCCAGTCAGGTGGAGCGCTACGCCAGCGCCGCGCTGGAGATCGACGATAGCAATGCAGCCCTGTGGTACATGCGTGGCCGCCTGGCGCTTTCCCGCAATGCCCCGGGCGAGGCGCGCGACTTCCTTGGCCGTGCCGAAGCACTGGGCTTTGCGCGCGAACGCGTGCTGCCGCTGCTGGCGGAAGCGGCCTACCTGGAACGCGACTACGCCGCGGTGCGCCGCCTGATGGCGGCTTTCGACAGTCCTTCGCCGCTCCCGCTGGTGCGGCCTCTGCTGCGGTATTGGCAATCATGAGCGAAATTCTGGTCAAGGGAACGTCCGCCGACGTCATGCTGCTGCTGGAAGGCACGTTCCCGTATGTAAGCGGGGGCGTGTCGAGCTGGGTCAACCAGATGATCCGCGCGTTTCCCGATATCCGCTTCGGCATCGTCTTCATCGGCAGCCGCCGCCAGGACTATGGCGACATGGTCTACCAGTTGCCCGACAACGTCGTGCATCTGGAAACCCATTTCCTGTACGACTTTCCGCCGCCGCCGCTGGTGCATGGCACCCCCGGCGACGTGCATGCGTTCGACCGCTCCGACGAACTTCACGAACTGCTGCGCGAGCCGGGCAAGGAAGCCGAAGCCGGCGAGCTGATACGTGAACTGATGCCGCAGCTGCGCGAGGGCGGGGCGCTGTCCGAGGATGCGTTCCTGTACAGCAAGCGTGCCTGGGACACGATCACCGACCAGTACCGCACGTTCTGCACGGACCCGTCGTTCACGGATTACTTCTGGACCATCCGCATCATGCACAAGCCGCTGTGGCAGCTCGTGCGGATTGCCGACGGCCTGATTCCGGCCAAGGTCTATCACACGGTGTCCACCGGCTACGCGGGTTTTCTGGGCGCGATGCTGCGCCATCGCAACGGCCGGCCGCTGCTGGTGTCCGAGCATGGCATCTACACCAAGGAACGCAAGATCGATCTGTTCCAGAGCCAGTGGATCCGTGACAACCGCAACATCTTCGAACGCGACATTTCCCAGATCAGCTATTTCCGCGAACTCTGGGTGCGCTTTTTCGAAACGCTGGGCCGGGTCTGCTACGAGGCCGGCGACGAAATCACGGCGCTGTACGAAGGCAACCGCCGCCGCCAGGTGCTGGACGGTGCGGCTGCCGAGCGCACGCGCAATATTCCGAACGGCATCAACCTGCCGCGTCTGTCGGCGCTGCGCGAGAAGCGCGCGCCTGGCGTGCCGCCCGTGCTTTGCCTGATTGGCCGCGTAGTGCCCATCAAGGACATCAAGACGTTCATCCGCGCCATGCTGACCGTGGTGCGCGAGTACCCCGAGGCAGAGGGCTGGATCGCGGGCCCCGAGGATGAGGACCCGGAATACGCGCGGGAATGCCGCAGCCTGGCCGAAAGCCTGGGGCTGGCGGACAAGGTGAAGTTCCTGGGTTTCCAGAAGATCGACGAGCTATTGCCGAAGGTAGGCGTGCTGGTGCTGAGTTCGATCTCCGAGGCGCTGCCGCTGGTGGTGCTCGAAGGTTTTGCGGCAGGCGTGCCGTGCGTGACCACCGACGTGGGATCGTGCGCCGAACTGATCTTCGGCCTGCCTGGCGAGGACGCCGACCTGGGCGCCGCGGGCGACGTGGTGCGAATTGCCGATCCGGCCGCGCTGGCGGGTGCTGCGCTGGGCCTGCTGCAGCATCCGGAGCGCTGGCAGGCCGCACAGGCATCGGGCATCGCGCGCGTGGAGAAGTTCTACACCCAGGAACAGATGGTGGGCAGCTATCGCACGCTCTATTCGGAGCTGATGACAATGCCGGACAACACGCGCCGCGAGCACGGCGCCAGCCCCGCGAAGTGCCCGGTGCACCACGGTGCGCAGGCAGGAGGACGCTGACATGGCCGGGATTGGATTCGAACTTCGCAAGATGCTCCGGCGGGATAGCCTGTCGGGCATGCTCAGCGCGTACGCCTATGCTGGCGTGATCAGCTCCGGCCCGTGGGTCCTGTCGATTCTGGGCATTCTGCTGATTGGGCTGCTGTCGATCGGATGGGTGATTCCCGGCGCGCTGATCACGCAGTTCCAGGTGTCGGTGACTTACCTGATAGCGTGCAGCCTGATATTGACCGGGCCGATGCAGCTATCGTTTACGCGCTTCACGTCGGACCGCCTGTTCGAAAAGCGCGCGGACATGGTGCTGTCGAACTACCACGCCGTGGCGCTGCTCTGCACCGTGCTGGCAGGCGCCATCGGCCTGGCGTGCGCGGTGTGGGCGTTCGACGAACAGTCGGTGCTGTACCGGCTGCTGATGATCGCGGGCTTCGTGATCATGAGCAACATCTGGATCGCGGCGATTTTCCTGTCGGGCATGAAGCAGTACAAGGCTATCGTGTGGACGTTCTTCGTCGGATACACGATTACCGTGCTGACGGCGCTGGGATTGCGGTCGCATGGGCTGGAGGGGCTGCTCGGCGGCTTCGTGTTCGGCCAGCTATGCCTGCTGGTGGGCATGATTACGCTGATCTACCGGAACTACACGAGCCATCGCTTCATGTCGTTCGAGGTCTTTCAGCGGCGCTATGCATACCCGAGCCTGGTGGCCATCGGGTTGTTTTACAACCTCGGCATCTGGATCGACAAATTCATGTTCTGGTATGCGCCATCCACGGGCCAGCCCGTGATCGGGCCGCTGCATGCGTCGATCATTTACGACATTCCGGTATTCCTGGCCTACCTGGCGATCATCCCCGGCATGGCGGTGTTCCTGGTGCGTATTGAAACCGACTTCGTGGAGTATTACGACGCGTTCTACAACGCGGTGCGCGGCGGCAGCTCGCTGGAGCACATCGAAGACATGCGCAATACGATGGTGCAGACCATCCGCCTTGGCCTGTACGAGATCGTCAAGGTGCAGGCCATCGCTTCGCTGCTGCTGTTCGTGGTGGGCGGCTGGCTGCTGCGGCTGCTGGGTATCTCCGAGCTGTACCTGCCGCTGCTCTATGTCGATGTGATCGGCGCAAGCCTACAGGTGGTACTGCTGGGCGTGCTGAACATCTACTTCTACCTGGACCGCCGCCGCGAGGTGCTGCTGCTGACCGGCACCTTCGTGGTCCTGAACTTCGTGCTGACCCGCCTGACGCTTTCGCTGGGACCGGCGTGGTACGGGTATGGCTTCGCGGTATCGCTGCTGATCGTGGTGGCGCTGTCGCTGTACCTGCTGGACCGCAAGCTGGACCGGCTGGAATACGAAACCTACATGCTGCAGTAAGCCTCCGCAGCCATGTGCGTGGCCCGCCGCCCGTCCTGGGCCGCGGGCCACGTTTTTATTACGCCCGCAAGTTCAAAACGGTGCTGCCATTTGTCTGCGGCGTGCGTGCAACACCCAATACGGTGCCTCCCCTCTAACGTGGCCTCGACGCGTCATGGCGCGTTTCGGTAACATGACGCCGCCGTGCCAGACACAGGCCGCAATGATCAGAGGGAAGTAGATGAGAATTGCCTCAGTGGAGGACGATACTGCCCAGGCAGGGCAGATCCGGCAGTTGCTTGAGGAAGCGGGTTTCAGCTGCACGAGCTTTGCCACCGGTGCCGCGTTCCTGCGCGCGCTGCGCGATCAGGCGTTCGACCTGATCCTGATGGATTGGCAATTGCCCGATACCAGCGGCTACGAGCTGGTCAGCTGGGTGCGCCAGCACTCGGGCCGGCTGCCGCCCATCCTGTTCCTGACCAGCCGTATCGATGAAGCCGACATCGTCGCGGGCCTGAGCGTGGGCGCCGACGATTACCTCGCCAAGCCGCTGCGTCCAGCGGAGTTCGTGGCGCGCGTGCGTGCGCTGCTGCGCCGGGCCTATCCGGAGGCCGTGCATGACGATGAGCTGATCCGCCAGGGAGACTACGTGGTGGACGCGCGCCGCCGCGCCATTGCGCTGGAAGGGCAGATCGTTGACCTGTCGCCGCGCGAATTCGACCTGGCGCTGTTCCTGTTTCGCAATATTGGCCGGCTGCTGTCGCGCGAGGTCATCGAGCAGGCCGTCTGGGGCAGGGCGATGGATGCCGGTTCACGCACCCTCGATACCCATATTTCGCGCCTGCGTATCAAGCTGGCGCTGCGTCCCGAACACGGGGTGCGCCTGAGTTCGGTCTATTCGCACGGCTATCGTTTCGAGGGCGCCGGTGCCGGCACGAGCGATGCGTAAGCGGCGCTGGCTTGGCCGCGCGGCGCTTTGCGCCGGCATGGCTGGTCTGATTCTGCCTGGCGGTGCGATGGCGGGGCCCGCGGGTAGCCAGGGCGGCGACTTCATTTACGAGGTCGAGCCAGGCGACACGCTGATCGGGCTTGCCGCGCGCTATATGAAGCATCCCGATGACTGGCGCCTGTTGCAGTCGCGCAACCGCGTTGCCGATCCGTACCGGCTGGTGCCTGGGACGCGCATTCGCATCCCGCTGGCCAGCATTCCCGTGGTGCCGGTCGTGGCGCAAGTGGTGTTCGCGCGCGGACAGGTTCAGGCCGATGGCCGCCCCGTCCAGGCTGGCATGCAGCTTCCCGAATCCTCCCAAATCGAAACCGGCGCCGATGGCGCGGTCACGCTCGAACTGCCGGACGGCACGCGCGTGGCGCTGCCGGCCGCCACGTCGGTCACGGTGCGCCGTTTGCGGGCCTTTGCGCGCAGCGGCCTGACCGATACCCGGATCGACCTGGGCCGCGGGGCGGCGGATTCGCGTGTGGCGCCGCAGGGCGGTGGGGTTGGCCGCTATGAAATCCGCACGCCGCTGATGGTGACCGGCGTACGCGGCACGCGCTATCGCGTTGCCGTGGACCGCGCGGGCAGCCGCAGCGAGGTTGCCGAGGGCAAGGTCGGCGTCGGCGCGCGCACTACCGGCGAGCAGGCCGTGGCCGCCGGATTCGGCGTCAATGCATCGGCGCATGGCCGGCTGGGCAAGCCGGTGCCACTGCTGCCGGCGCCCGGGCTGGTCCCGGTGGCGCAGCCCGTGACCACGGCTGCGCTGACGCTGCAATGGCCAGCGGTACCGGGCGCGTCGGGCTATCGCCTGGGCGTGGCGCGCGACCCGGCATTGACGGAATGGGTTCTGGGCACCGAGGTGCCCGTGCCGGAAGCGGTACTCGACAATTTGCCGGATGGCGCGTTGTTCGTGGCCGTCCAGGCATTGGACGCCGATGGCCTGGCCGGTCATGCCGGTGTGTTGCCGATCACCGTCAGACGCAATCCGCCAGCGCCGTTTTCGCTGACGCCACGGCCCGATGGCGTGGCCTATGGCGGCGAAGCGCAGTTCCGGTGGGCGGCCGTGCCCGGTACCACGGGCTATGAGCTGGAGATTGCGGCCGATGCGGGCTTTGCGCGGCAGAGCGATGTGCGCCGCGAGACCGATGTGGAAACAAGCCGGAAACTGCCCGACGGGCAGTGGTGGTGGCGGCTGCGTTCGCTGGACGCGCGCGGGGAACCGGGGCCGTGGGGCGACGCGCAACGCCTGCGCGTAGAGCCGGCGCCACCCGTGCCCGCTGCCCGCGACAATGGCGCCGAGTTGCTGGTGCGCTGGCCGGAAGATCGGGGCGCCCAGTCGGGCTACATCCTGCAGATGGCCAGCGATGCGGGCTTCGGGCGGAATCTCGTGACGTTGCGTGCGGAACGCAACGAACTCGCAGTGCCGCGCCCGGCGGCCGGCACGTACTATGTCCGGGTGGCGCGCGCCGACGGCACGGATGTGCCGACGGGTGGCGCATTCTCGGCGCCGCAGCGCATCGAACTACGCGCCGTCCTGCGCGACGCGGGCGGCGGCGTGGTGTTGATGGGAGGCATGGACCGTGGCGTCGAGACGGGTGTCCGCTAGCACCGCTGCCGCCTTTTTTCATCGCCGCACCCGCGTGGAGTGGGTGCTGCTGCTGGTCGCCGTGGTGCTCGTCACGGCGCTGGTGGCACGCTTCAAATGGTTCGAGCGCGCCGACCTGGCCGTGCTCGATTTCTCCATTTCAAGCCAGCCACATGCGCCGCGCAACGATATCGTGCTGGTGGCGATCGACGACGCGAGCATCAGCGCGATCGGGCGCTGGCCGTGGCGGCGCACGGTACTGGCGTCATTGATCGACCATATCGCGGCGGACAAGCCGCGTGTCATCGGTATGGACGTGATTCTGTCCGAGCCGGACATCCGATATCCCGCCGATGACATGGAGCTGGCACAGGCCATTGCGCGGGCGCGCAACGTGATCCTGCCCGTGGTGGCGGAATCGGGAGCGACCGGCCCTGTCATGCGGCGCCCCCTCGAAGCGTTCTCCACGACCACCGGCCATATCAACATGACTGCCGATGCCGACGGGTTGGCCCGCTCGGTATATCTGCGAGAGGGCGACGGCAATGTCGCGCCGGCCTGGCACTTTGCCGCGGCGATGGCCGCCTACGGCCAGGCGTCGCCGCCGTCGCCGGCGTCGTTCCGCCATGAAGTCGCGCGGCGTATCGACAGCGCGGGCTGGATCAGCGAAGACCGCCTGCGGATTCCGTTCGCCGGGCCGCCGGGCACATTTCAGCGGGTGTCGGTGCTCGATGTCCTGTCCGGCGAGCTTGGCGCCGGGTTCTTTCGCGGCAAATACGTGATCGTTGGTGCGATGGCCACCGGCATCGGCGATGTGTTCACCACGCCGGTATCGCGCAACGGCCGTGGAATGAGTGGCGTGGAAATCCTGGCCAACGTGCTGCAGGCATTGCGCGATGGCACGGGCATCGTGCGGGTGCCATCGCTGGCTGGCTGGTTTGCGACGCTGCTGCCCGTAATGCTGGCGGCGCTGGCCGCGTGGATGCTCACGCCACGCGACGCGCTGATTGCGGTGGCCGTGCTGGTGGCGGCGCTGATCGGCGGCAGCATCATGCTGGTGGGCAGCATGCAGCTCTGGTTCGCCCCGTCCGCGGCGGTGTTTGGCTGTCTGCTGGTGTATCCGTTATGGAGCTGGCGGCGCCAGGAAGCCGCGCTGCGGTTTCTGTCGGAGGAACTGGCGCGGCTGGTGCGCGAGCCGGGCCTGCTTGGCGCGCCGACGCGCGTCGATCATTCGCTCGATGGCCGCATGCAGGCCGTCTACGACATGACGTCGCGCCTGCGCGACATGCGCCGCTTTCTGTCGGACGGACTCGAAAGCCTGCCCGAGGCGACGGTGATCTGCAATCTCGATGGCGGCATCCTCGTGGCCAATCGCCGCGCGGTAGGGCTGGTTCCCGCCGTGCTGCAGGGGATCAACGACCTGCCCCAGCCGGCGGGCCTGGGTGGACTCCCCGCCGACGACGGCTATGCCGCGCACCACGCCGATGCCTATGGCGGACTCGATCGTCCCGGCCTGCCGGACATCATCGAGACGCTGTTTCCGGTGCCCGGGCCTGGCCTGGCGTACTGGGACGCGCTGTGTGGCGCGCTGGATGCCGATGCCCCCGTGACGTCGTCATCGGATTCGCATGGCGTGGAGCTGGCCACCGAGGACGATCGTCGCTACCTGCTTCATGGCGCACCGCTGCACGGCGAGGCAGGGCGCCCGGCCGGTGTCATCGTCAGTCTGATCGATATCACGACCGTGCGGCGGGCGGAACGCCAGCGCGAGCAGACGCTGCACTTCCTGTCGCACGACATGCGTTCGCCGCAGGCTTCGATTCTGGCGCTGATCGACCTGCAGTCGCGGCCCGAGCGGGCCTTGCCGCAGCCGGAGCTGCTGGGCCGCATCGGCGAGCACGCGTACCGCACGCTGGCGCTGGCCGACGATTTCATCCGGCTTGCGCAGGCCGAATCGCAAAGCCTGGCGTTTGCCGATGTCGAGCTGACCGCGCTGGTGCTCGATGCCACCGATGAGATGTGGGCGCTGGCCAAGTCGCGCGGCATTGAGTTGAGGCTCGATCTCGATGGCGATGGTGTGACGTTGCGGGCCGCGCCGGCACTGCTGGTGCGCGCGATAGCAAACCTCGTCAGCAACGCCATCAAGTTCAGCCCCGACGGGGCGCCGGTCACGGTGGGTCTGCGCAGGCTCGGGCCGTACATGGCCATCGAGGTGACCGACCAGGGGCCGGGCATTGCGCCGGAGGCCCAGGCCCGTCTGTTCCGGCCATTCAGCCGCGTGCATGCACCGGGTAGCGACGCGCCATCGGGCAGCGGGCTGGGGCTGGTCTTCGTGAAAACCGTCGCCGAACGGCACGGCGGGCGTGTGATGCTGAAGAGCGCGGCGGGCGAGGGCGCAACGTTCTCGATCTGGCTGCCGCTACGCTATCGGGCCGGCTGAAAGGGCCCAAGCGCGTGTGCGACGCACGCGTCAACGATGCTTGCCGACACAATTGTTGGCAATCGGATTTGAAAAAATTGCCTACGATCTGTCGGCCACGGACACCGCATCCGTGGTCTTCATGCCCACGTCGTGTCCCGGCGTGGGCGTTTTTTTCAAAACGGGCTGGAAACCGGGCTTCTCCCCTCGCGGGCTGCGTCCTCCAAAACACCTTGCGGAGCACGCAGGCACCGCACGGGTCCTACCGTACCTCCATCAGATCCTTACCCACGACGATCCGCCCGCTGTAGTGCTTGCGCACATCGGCCGCCCACATTTCATCGGTGATGCGATCGTCGTCGCCGGGCACGAAGTGGCTCAGCACCAGCGTCTTCACGCCCGCCGCCGCGGCGATGCGGCCGACGTCTTCCGTCAGCGTGTGGCTTTCCAGAAAATGCTTCTTGATGGTGGCGCCGTTGGCCACGCGCGCGACCAGCGCATCGATGCCCGGGCCGTACATCGCCTCATGCACCAGCACGTCGGCACCCTTGGCGAACTCGGCCAGTTTCGGGTTGTACGCGGTGTCGCTGGAGAACACGATGGTGCGGTCGGCGGTCTCGAAGCGGTAGGCGAAGTTGTCGACGATGGGTGGATGCGGCGTGCGGAACGCGGTCACCTTGACGTCCGCATTCTGCAGGACCACACCGTTGTCCGTGATATCGGTGGCCTCCACGAGCTTGCGGATGTCGGGGCGGCCTTCGTCGGCGATGCGCGTGTCGATATCGAAGCGGTTCAGCGCCCAGTACGTGCGCGTCATCTCGGCCGTGCCTTTCGGGCCGTAGGTGTGCACGGTCTGGTTCAGGCCAGTGGCCCACGCGTTATAGATCAGGTTGCCGTATTCGAGATCGTGGTCCGAATGGTGGTGGCTGATGAATACATAGCGCAGTGCCGACAGCGGCACGCCCGCGTTGACGAGTTGACGCGACACACCCGTGCCGCAGTCGATCACGTAGGGGACGCCGTTGATCAGCAGCAGATTGGCGGGATTGGAGCGCGAGCCGCCCACCCGTGGGCCGCCCTTGGTGCCGAGCAGGATCAGGCGGGTGCCGCCTGGTCTGGCAGCGGGTTGTGCGAACGGGAGTTGTGGAAGCAGGGCCGTGCCGGCGGCGGCCATGCCCAGGCCGAGGACCTTGCGGCGTTGGGGCTGAAACACGCGTTGTCTCCTTGATATTGTCGTGGCGAAGAGAGCCACAACCTTAGCGCCGGCCTTCGCGCGCCATCAAGGGACGAATCGAACGTTCAGTGGGACAAAGCGAACCAGCCGCCCGGTTTTGCGGGTAATCACCCGTCGATCTTGCGCATCGCCTCGGTGATTTCCCGAGCCGCGTTCGGGCGCACCAGACGGGCCACTTCCTGGCCATCGCGCAGAAAGATCAGCGTGGGCCACAGCTTCACACGAAACGATCTTCCCAACGGGCGGCCGCTGCCGTCTTGAACCTTGATGTGGTCGATCGCCGGGTGTTCGTCGAAAGCGGTTTCGATCAGCGGCTGTGCGCGCTGGCAGAAGCCACACCAGTCGGTGCCGAACTCCAGGATCGTGGCGCCGCGCAGGGCATCGATCTCCGCGCGCGTGGGTTCGGTGGTGGCAAAGCTGCGGGTCATGCTCATCGGCGAGGCTCCGTTCGGGCACGGTTGTCTGATGCGCCGGCACGCGAATTCCGCGCCGGCGGCGTAGCCGTCATTCTGCCAGCGACAGCGGTTGCGCGCTGGGCGGGGCGCCGGTCAGAATTTCCCACCATGCCGGCAAAAGCGCCCGCACTTCGCTCCGCGCATAGCGGTCGTCAATCAGCCAGACCACGCCGCGGTCCTGCTGGGTACGGATGACGCGGCCCGCCGCCTGCACTACCTTGCGCAGTCCCGGATAAAGGTAGGCATAGTCGTAGCCCTGGCCGAACGCGGCGTCCATTCGCTCTCGCAGCTGCTCGTTGATCGGATTCACCTGAGGCAGGCCCAGCGTGGCCACGAAGGCGCCGATCAGGCGATCGCCAGGCAGATCGACGCCTTCCGAAAACACGCCACCCAGCACCGCAAAGCCAATGCCCTGGCCACCCGGTGCAAATGCATCGAGAAATGCTGTCTGGCCGGCTTCCGTCATGCCGCGTGCCTGCGACCACGTCGGGATATCGGGATGGCTTTCGGTCAGCAGCGCGGCCGCCTGCTGCAGGTATTCATGGCTGCTGAAGAAAGCCAGGTAGTTGCCGGGCCGTCTTGCAAACTGCTCGGCCATCAGCCGAACGATGGCGGGCAGCGAGCGCTGCCGCTGGGCATAGCGCGTGGAGATGTGCCGTGCCACATGGACGTCGAGCTGCTCGGACTGGAACGGCGATGGCACTTCCACCCACACCGCGCTCGCTGGCAGGCCCAGCAGGTTTCGATAGTAGTCGGCCGGTTGCAGTGTGGCGGAAAACAGCGTGGTGGAATGGGCACCCGCGAATCGCGGGGCCAGGTAGGGGGCGGGCAGCAGGTTACGCACGCAGAGGTCGGCATCCACACCCGACTTGTTGCGCGGCGTGCGCGTGATGTCGAACAGCGAATGCTTGCCACCATATTCGGTCATCTGCTCGGCCAGACGCAGAAAGTGCATCGCATCGAAGTAAAAGCGTTCCAGCGTGGCGTCATGCCGCTGCGGATGCTCGCTCATGTCGTCGATGATGGCCGTGCAGAGCTGGATCAGGGCCTCGACGAAAGCCGCGGGTTCGTCGTCGCGCGTTTCATACGCCGCCTCGCCCGACTTTGCCAGGGAATTCCATTGCCGGTAGACGCGGTCCATCGGGCGTTTCAGCGCGCCCGGCGCGGCCAGCCGCACGCCACGGAACGCCGCATGATCCAGCGTGGACGTGTACATCGCGCGGCCACGTTCCACAAGATTGTGCGCTTCGTCCACCAGTACGCTGACACGCCATTCGTTCAGCGCGGTCAGCATGTAAAGCAGTGCGCTGCGATCGAAATAGTAGTTGTAGTCGGCCACTACCAGATCGCTCCAGCGGATCATCTCCTGGGCCAGGTAGTAGGGGCAGATATCGTGCGCGCGGGCGATGTCCCGCGTGGTGGCGCGATCGAGCAGCGGCGCGCGGCTGGCGGCGTCGCGCGCGGCGGGCAGCCTGTCGTAGAAGCCCTGTGCGAGCGGGCACGATTCGCCGTGGCACGCCAGGTCCGGATGCTCACAGGACTTGTCGCGCGCGGTGAGTTCCAGCACACGTAGCGGGGTTTCGTCGGTGTTCTGTCGCAATTGCCGCGTGGCATGCAGTGCCACGGCGCGGCCCGTGGATCGCGCGGACAGAAAGAAGATTTTGTCCAGACGCTGCGCCGGCATGGCCTTGAGGGCAGGGAACACCGTGCCGATCGATTTGCCGATACCGGTTGGTGCCTGGGCCAGCAGCGTACGCGCGGTTGCGTTGGCCTTGTAGACCGATTCGGCCAGCAGGCGCTGACCATCGCGGAACGTGCCATGCGGAAAGGCCAGCGTCTGCAGCCCGGCATCGCGGGCCAGGCGATGTGCCGCTTCGCGTTCGGCCCAATGCATGAAGCGGCGGCAGCTATCCTCGAAGAATTCGCGCAGCGCTTGCGCGTCGAAGCGCTCCCTGAGTACGCGCTCGCGCTGGCTGACGATATCGAAATAGACCAGTGCCACGTCGATCTGCTTCAGTTCGCGCGACTCGCACAGCAGCCAGCCGTAGATCTTGGCCTGGGCCCAGTGCAACGCCTGGTGGTTCGGCGGAATCTCCACCTTCTCGCCGCGCACGGTTTTGATTTCCTCGACGCGGTTGGTCACCGGGTTGTAGCCATCGGCCCGGCCACGCACGCGCAAACCTTCGAAATCCCCCGACAGGGCCACTTCGGCCTCGTAGCCGGGGCCGCGCCGGCTGGTCACCACGCCGTGCCCAGCCACGCCTTCCTGCCCGGTGGGCGAAGGCGTGAAGCGCAGGTCGAGATCGCCCGCCTTGGCCGTGAACTCGCACAGGGTGCGCACGGCGACGGTATAGCGGGGCGGATCGGCGGAGGTGATGGGCAAGGCGCAAATGACAATGGAATCGCGGGACTGTATAAATATACAGTGATCGGACACCGACAGGAAATCCGCGCGCAACAATGGCGTGCGCACGCGCCTGCAGGCACTGCTGAACTGGCTCGGACGCGAGGCGCCTGACGTGGCCTGCCTGCAGGAGCTGAAGGCGGTGGACGAGGGTTTTCCGATCGAAGAGATCCGCGCGGCCGGATATGGCGCCATCTGGCATGGCCAGAAATCGTGGAATGGCGTGGCGATCCTCGCCAAGGGTGCCGACCCCGTGGAGGTGCGGCGCGGCCTGCCGGGTGGCGACGCGGATACGCAGAGCCGCTATATCGAGGCGGCGGTGGAAGGCGTGTTGATCGCGTGCCTTTACCTGCCGAACGGCAATCCGCAGCCCGGGCCGAAGTTCGACTACAAGCTGGCGTGGTTCGAGCGGTTGATCCAGCATGCGCAGGGCTTGCTGCATAGCGGCCACCCGGTGGTGATCGCCGGCGATTTCAACGTGGTGCCCACCGACGACGATATCTACAACACGCGCTCATGGCTCAAGGACGCGCTGCTGCAGCCCGAAAGCCGCGAGTGCTACCGGCGGCTGCTTGCGCAGGGCTGGACCGATGCATTGCGCGAGCGCTTTCCCGACGAAAGGATCTATACGTTCTGGGATTATTTTCGCCAGCACTGGCAAACCAATTCGGGCCTGCGCATTGACCATCTGCTGCTGAGTCCGGATCTACGGATGCGCGACGCGGGCGTCGACAAGTGGGTGCGAGGGGAAGAGAAGGCGAGCGATCATGCGCCGGCGTGGGCGGTGATCGATATCATGCCGGCTGCCGCGAAGAAAACTGCTGCGAAAGCACCGGCAAAGAAAGCACCGGCAAAGAAGGTGGCTACGAAGAAGGTGGCTACGAAGAAGGTGGCGGGAAAGACTGCGGCACCGGCGAAGACTGCCGATAAGAAGGCGGCGATGCCAAAAAAAACCGCCGGGAGAACGAACCCGGCGTCGGAGAAAGTGGTGACGCCCGCCAGGAGAGCAGGGCGGCGGGCGTCGGGCGCCTGAACCGGGGCGCCCAGAAAATCGTTCACGCGGCTACCGGTTCGTGATGGGGCACCACGCACAGCGAACCACGCACCGCGCCGAGCAGCATGTCTGCCGCGGCATCGAGCCGGTCACTGGAGCCGGACATCCGCGCGGTGATGATGCCGTTCTGGATCGCGCCATACAGCACCTTGGCCAGCACCTGCGGCGGCACCGGATATGGCCGGCCGCTCTCGATCTCGGTACGGCGCAGCAGGTTGGCGATCCAGGTTTCGTTGGCCTGGAAATGCTCCTGCAGGTATTTGCGGATCGTATCGGGCAGTGCCATCACCTCGGCCGACAGCATGCCGGCCAGGCAAATCTGATTCAGCTCGATGTCGTTGCGCAGCGGCCCCACATATCGTTCCGCCTGTTCAAGCAGCGGCAGCGAGGTGTCGATGGCAGCCAGGCGAGCCTGCGAGCGTTCACGGTAGAGGCGCACTACTTCCAGCACCAGGTCATCCTTGGCCGGAAAGTAATAGTGGATGCTCGATGTCTTTACGCCGACCAGCTCCGCGAGATCGCGATAGCTGAAACCGTTGTAGCCCCGTTGCCGGATCAGCACGGAGGCGTGCTCGAGCAGTTGATCACGTACGGAATGCGTTTTCATGGCAATTGACCGCGCCCGTCGAGGCTGCGGACCCTCCAGTTGTTCACTCGTCTTTCTGATCGCCCTCAGATTGACAGCGACTGCGCAACCAGCGAGAGGACTGCGCCGCTGGTGAGGCAAAGTACCACCCAGCCGCCCAGGATCAGGGCTGTATCACGCAAGGTCATGATCTAACTCCAGGTATTCGGTGCGGTTGCGACCCGTTACTGCAACTCGGGCCGCAACCGCTGCGGGGGCTCAGGCCAGCGCGCCGTCGGTGAACACGTCGAAGCTACGCGACGGTTGGGCCGATACGCCGGTGCGGTCCAGTCCGGCGACGGTGTGGGCACCGCCGCTGTACGGGTCGAACGGGGCAGCCTTGGCACCGTCAAGGTACGGGTCTACCGTGCGAGCCGGGCTGGCCGATACACCCTTCAGGTCCAGACCTGCCACGGTGCGGGCACCGTCGGTGTACGGGTCGGTCTTGCCAACTCGCGCACCTTCGGTGAAGACGTCACGGCTGCCGATGCTGGCAACCAGGCCGTCGCGGTTCGTTACGCGGGCACCGTCGGTGAAGGCATCGCGCTTGCCGATACCGGCAACCAGACCGTCGCGGTTCGTTACGCGGGCACCGTCGGTGAAGGCATCGCGCTTGCCGATGCCGGCAACCAGACCGTCACGGTTCGTTACGCGGGCACCATCGGTGAAGGCGTCGCGGTTACCGATGCGGGCACCTTCGCTGAACGAGTCGAACTTGCCTTGGCGTGCGCCGTCGGTAAAGGCGCTGCGCTGGTCTTGCACGCGGTAGCTGTAACCGTAGACTTCGCCAGTCTTCTGAGCGGCGGGGGCGGCCTGGGCTGCGCCAGCAACGAAAGCGGCTGCAAGGGCGGCGGCGGTAACGATGGTCTTGGCGTTCATGATGCTCTCCTTTTCAGAGCCGGCGATCTCGGTTCGTGTGGATCGCTGGCCGATGTCTGTGCTGCGATGTAGCGGTCTTTTTTCTTGCTGCTATCTACTGCTAGATAGATTCGCTGGGTTAAAAAAAAGACCGCTTCCGGTACTGACAAACAACCTTTGTTGCTTGGCTTCTGCGCTGCTGCTTCAGTTGCTACCGGCATCGCGTCGTCCATGTGTCAAATATTATCTACTACTAGATAGATAAGCAAGGAGAATTTGAAGAAATTCCGATGGACGGGGTGGAGCGATCGCTCAAATGGCGCCGGAAGTCCATAGTAATTCGTTGAATATAAAAGAAAAAAGGCGCTGGCAATCCTTCTGGGATGCCAACGCCTTGGTACTTGCGGAGCGATGTCTTAGCGCTTGCCGATCGTGAAAGCGATCTCGCCGACACCTTCCACACCTGCGGTGACGGCATCGCCAGGGTTCAGCGCGCCGACGCCAGCCGGCGTGCCCGTGAAGATCAGGTCACCGGGCTGCAGCGTCATGGACTCGGAGATATAGGCGATGACATCGGCCACGGGCCAGATCAGCTCGGTAAGGTCGCCTTGCTGGCGCGTTTCGCCGTTGACCTTGAGCCAGATGGCACCCTGCGACGGATGACCGATCGCGGAGGCCGGCTGCAGCGGACCGCACGGACCCGATGCATCGAACGACTTCGACCAGTCCCAGGGGCGGCTCATCTTCTTGGCCACGTCCTGCAGGTCACGGCGCGTCAGGTCCACGCCCACGCCATAGCCCCAGACCAGGTCCAGCGCCTGGGCGGGTTTGACGTTCGCGCCAGCCTTGCCGATGGCGACCACGAGTTCGATCTCGTGGTGCAGGTTCTCGGTCAGCGGCGGATAGGGCACCGTGCCTTCGGCCGCAACGACGGCGTCGGCGGGCTTGGTGAAGAAGAACGGCGGCTCGCGGTCAGGGTCCTTGCCCATTTCGCGCGCATGCGCGGCATAGTTGCGGCCCACGCAGAACACGCGGCGGATCGGAAAGCGGGCCTGGCTGCCGGCAACGGCTACGCTGGGCTGGAGCGCGGGTTGGATCACGAATTCGGTCATGTCTCGCTCGGTTTCTCTCTGTGTCTCTATATCGGTGGGTGGTTTCTTACTTGGCAAAAACCTGGCTCAGGTCGCCGAACGCCTTGAATTCCAGCGCATTGCCCGACGGATCGAGGAAGAACATCGTGGCCTGCTCGCCAACCTGGCCCTTGAAGCGTACGTGCGGCTCGATCACGAATTTCGTGCCCGCGGCGCGCAGCTTTTCGGACAGCCGCTCCCACTCGTCCATCGGCAGGATCGCGCCAAAGTGGCGTACCGGCACATCGTCACCGTCAACGGCGCTGGTGGAGCGATGGCCGCACTCGTCGGGCGACAGGTGCGCAACAACTTGATGGCCGTAGAAATTGAAATCCACCCAGGCGTCCGAGCTGCGGCCCTCGGGGCATCCGAGCAGATCGCCATAGAACTGGCGCGCGGTAGCTAGATCGTGGACGGGAAAGGCAAGGTGAAACAGGGGAATGGCGCTCATGGCTTGGGTTTGCGGGGTGGTTGTCAGCGTGTGTCGTTGATTGTAATCAGCAGAACTCGTAATATGAAACGAATCATTTTTTGTCTGAGTATCGAAATTTTCGATGCGTGAGCCACCACTCCTTGTTTCCGGGGCCGTCCCTTGCTGCGCTATTTCAAGACTTTCCTGGTGGCCGCCGAAACCGGCTCGTTTTCAGCGGCGGGTACGCGACTCGGGCTGACCCAGTCGGCCGTCAGCACCCAGATCCGCCGCCTTGAAGAAGATCTGGGCTGCTCGCTGTTCGACCGATCCGGCAAGTCGGTGGCGTTGAGCGACGAGGGCCAGCAGATGCTCGGGGACGCCGCGCGCATCGTCGCGCTCTATGAATCGATGAAGGGCGCGCGTGCCCAGCGCGACATGGCGCCGCTGGACCTCGGTGCGGTGTCCACCGCGCAGTCGAGCCTGCTGCCGCGCGCGATGCAGCGCTTTCGCATGGCGCACCCGGACACCCATGTGAACATCGTGCCGGGTATGTCGACGCAGCTACTGACGCAGGTGGATGCACGCGAGCTGGATATCGCCGTGCTGGTGAAACCTCGGCTTGGGATTCCGCCGGAACTGAAATGGGTGCCGCTGGTGCGCGAGCGCTTTGTGGCAGTGGCGCCGACAGGATCGCCGGACAACCTGAAGACGTTGCTGGAGACCGTGCCGTTCATCCGCTACAACCGCCACTCCACGGGCGGCCAGCTGGTGGATCGCTACCTGCGGCGGCACCGCATGTGGGTGCGTGAAGGGATGGAACTCGACGAGCCTGCCGTGATCCTGCAAATGGTGAGCGAGGGGCTTGGCTGCGCGATCATTCCGTCGGTGCTCGTGCCGTTGCGGCAGACCGCGAACATCGTTGAAGTGCCGATGCCGGGCCAGCCGCTATATCGGGAGATCGGGGTGCTGGTGCGGCAGTCGGCACTCAAGCGTGCGTCGGCCGCCGCCCTGATCGAAGCATTCGTGGCGACCGCGTCCGACGCGGTCTAGGGTCCATCGCCAGACGTTACGCCTGGGCCGGTTGCGGCGCCATTTGCGGCGACTTGCGCCGCACCATCAGCGCCAGCAGAGCCGCAACCAGGCAGGCGCTGCCCGCAACATAGAGCGCGGGCGAATAGGTCAGCCACAGCGTGCGCGACAGCCCCGCGCCAAATGCGGCCGTTGCCGCGCCGATCTGGTGAGCGGCAAAGATCCAGCCGAACACCATTGGGGCGCGCTCGCGGCCGAACGTGCTACCGGCCAGCTTGATCGTGGGCGGAACGGTGGCAATCCAGTCCAGGCCGTAGAACATGGCGAAGATCGACAGGCCATAGAGCGTGAATTCCGAGTGCGGCAGCCAGAACAGCGACAGCCCGCGCAGCGCGTAGTACCAGAACAGCAGCTTGCGACTGTCGTAGCGGTCCGACAGCCAGCCGGACAGAATCGTGCCGACAAAGTCGAACGCGCCCATCATCGCCAGCGCCGATGCGGCAGGGACGGCGGACATGCCGAAGTCCGCGCACAACGCGATGAAGTGGGTCTGGATCAGACCGTTGGTGGAAAGTCCGCAGATGAAGAACGTCCCGGCCAGAATCCAGAAGGTCTGCGTGCGCGCCGCGTCGCGCAGCACCGCGAACGGGCCGGCCCATGACATCGGTGCGGCAGGCGCAGGCGCGGGCGCGGCGGACGCCGTCGCGGGCACTTCGCCAAACGGCGCCAGGCCGACATCGGACGGGCGGTTGCGCATCAGACCAAGCACGACCACGGCCAGCGTGGCGCACGCGGCCAGCACTGGCAGGACGGCCACGCGCCAGCCCATATGTTCGATCAGCCAGGCCGCCACCGGCAGGAAGGCCAGTTGCCCCGTGGCGGAGCTGGCGGTGAGCAGGCCGATGACCAGCCCGCGCCGCGCGGTGAACCAGCGGTTGGCCACCAGCGCGGCCAGCACCAACGCCGTGAGGCCGGAGCCGACGCCGAGCATCAGGCCCCACGCCAGGAACAGCTGCCAGAGCTGCGTCGATACGGTTGCCAGCGCCATGCCGCCGGAAATCAGCGCCAGCGCCGCGCAGACCACGTTACGCACCCCGAAGCGGTCCATCAGCAGGGCGGAGAACGGGGCCATCAATCCGAACAGCGCAAAGCGGAACGCCAGGATCGACGATACCTGGTCGGTACTCCAGCCCATTTCGGCGGTCAGCGGTTTCAGGAAGGCGCCGGGCAGGCCAAGCGCGGCGGAAGTGGTCAGCATCACGCAGAACGTGATGGCCGCGACGATCCAGGCGTAGTGGACGCCGCGCCGGTCCAGCCGGCTCGATAGGGCTTGCGCAAACATGTGGCTCCGTAAGGGTAGGGGCGGGCAGAGAAGGGGGGGCGTGCCCGCCGGTCAGGCTGTGGTGAAAGTGTCGATATCGAGCAGCGACGCGCGGGCGGCTTCGAGAATCTCGTCGGAGATGGCGTCGCCGGCCGTGGCGCGCGCCAGTGTGATGGCGCCCACCAGCGTTGCCATCTCCAGCAGGGCGGCCCGATGGGCGGCGGTGTCGTCCGCGCTTGCATCGGGCGCGGTGGCTTTCCACGCGGCGAGCAATTGCTTGACGCCATCCAGATACGCCTGGCGTACGGGTTTGCCGGCCGGCTCGCGCGCCACGTCGGTGACCAGGGCCGAAGCCGGGCAGCCGTGGCCGGGCACGTCACGATGCATTTCGTTCAGATAGGACGCTACAAGGCCCTGCCGCGCGGCGCGGCGGTCGCCTCCGGCCTGGGTGATCTTCTGTTCCCAGCGGGCAGCCGAACTGCTGAAGGCCCGCGCGCAGGCCACCGCCGCCAGTTCGTCCTTCGATGCAAAGTGACCATAAAAGCCGCCGTGGGTGAGACCGGCTTCGGCCATGACCTGGGCCACCGAGACGCCGTGCAGCCCGTGCTGACGAAACAGTCTGGCTGACGCTTCTTCAATGGCTGTCCTATGCTGATCGGCGACTGCCCGTGACGCGCGTGCCATCTTTCTTCTCCCTGCTGCAAAAGCATTGAATGCCGAAAATTCGAGCTTGACCGGAGTTTAGATGACATCCATACTTTATTCAATAAATGTTGGTCGTCATCCAAATGGAAGCGATGGCGGTCCGTGTTGAAACCTGTCCCTTGTCCAAAGGAGAATCTGTCATGTTCAAACTGTTCGATATGTCCGGCCGCGTCGCGGTAGTTGCCGGGTCCACCAAGGGCATGGGCCTGGAAATGGCCCGTGCGCTGGGGCAGGCGGGCGCCCGCGTGGTGATCTCCGGCCGTGCGGCCGCGGTGTCCGAGCAAGTGGCGGCCGGGCTGCGGGAGCAGGGCATCGATGCCACCGGCGTCGCCTGCGACATCGTCGACGTCGACAGCGTGCGCGCCTTTGCCGCGCAGGTACTGGAAAAGTTCGGCCGCGTGGACGCGCTGGTGCTGAACGCGGCGGGCAGTACCGCAGTGGGGTCGATGCTGGGGCAGGGCCCTGAGCAGTTCGATGAAGTGATGGCCGGCAACGTGCGCGGCAACTTGGTACTGGTCAACGCGCTGGCGCCGCAGATGATTGAGCGCAAGGATGGCTCCATCACGTTCATGTCCAGCATCGCCGCGCGCCGTGGTTCGCCCATGCTGGCGCTGTACAGCATTTCGAAGGGCGCCACGGACCTGGCGATGCGCAACCTGGCGCAGACGCTTGGCCCGTACAACATTAACGTGAACAGCATCAACCCAGGTCCGGTACGCACCGACTTCTCGCGCGACGCGCTGTGGGGCGACCCCGAGCGCGAGAAGGCACTGTCCGCCGCCATCCCGATGCGCCGCATCGCGGAGGCGAGCGATGTGGCAGGGCTGGCCGTGCTGCTGGCATCGCCGGCGGGCCGCTATATCTCTGGACAGACCATCGGTCTGGATGGCGGCGCCACGGCCTGACATGGCGGCATAGCGCCGCATCGGAAACACACCGCCGCACACCGCGCCAACGTGCGGCCGGCTGCACAAGAAAGTGCAGTTTGGCCGCGCGTTTTTTGTGCGCGCGGCACCGGTGTCGTGCGCGGATTGCACTGCGTTTGTGCGGCATCAAAGAACGCTGGAAATAGCGGGAAAAACGGCTTCATTTCCTGGGATCGGCGCCGTTACAGCGGGCAATGAGACCCTCGATACAAGGAGCATCGTGACCGCTTTTTTGACTCCCGCCGTTCGGCTGATGGCACGCCTGACCATCACCCGCAAACTGGTGCTGTTGTCCGTGCTCTTCCTGATCCCGCTGTGCGGGGCGTTGTTTGCCGTGCTGAACCAGTCGGTCCAGTCGATACGGGACACGCAGGATGAACAACGCGGGCTGAAGCTCGCCGGATACGCGCTGGACTTCATGCGCGAATCGCAGGTGCGCCGTGGTGCCGCCAATGGCTTGCTGCTGGGCAATGCCAGTTTCCGGCCCACTTTCGATGCCGCCGATGGCAAAGCCGCACAGCATCTGTCGGCCCTGCTCAGTGAATCCGCCGCGATCACGACGTTCGACGTGGTGCCCGAGGCAAAGAAGCTTGACGAAGCCTGGCAGCAGATCCGCAGGCTTGGCCTCGACACACCTGCGGCGCCGCTGTTCGAGCGCCACACGGCACTGGTGAAGCAGACGCGGCTGTTTATCGGCGAGGTGGCCGATCGTTCGTCGCTTGTGCTCGATCCTGAAGCCAGCTCGTACTATCTGATCAACCTGATGGTGGGGCCGATGCCCAAACTTGCCGAAGTGAGCGCGCTGGCGCGGGGCCGGGGCGCCGGCATCATCGCGCAAGGCGGCTATTCCGATGCCGCGCAGCAGGCCGATCTGGCCGCGCTGGCGGACCAGATCCAGGACGGACTGGAAACCGTGCGCCGCGATATGGCCCGCGTGGAGCAGGCAGCGCCGCAGTATCGGGACCGCGTGGCGGCCGCGACGAAGCAACTGGCGGCCGTCGACAATTTCTATCGCACGCTGAAGGTCAGCATGCTTAGGTCCGCCGGCATCACGATCGAGGCCAAGGCGTACTTTGCGGAAGGCACGGCCGCCATCGATGCCGTGTCGGCGGTGAGCCGGGAGTTCACGGCGCTGGCGGGCACCATGCTGGCGCAGCGCGTCGGCAAGGAGCAGCGCAAGCTCGTCGTGCTGGTGGTGCTTGCGCTGGCCACCGTCGGCGGCGCGCTCTACCTGTTTGCGGGTTTCAGCCGCGGCATGCGTGACGATGTACAGGATGTGGCCGAACTGGTCGAACGCATCAATGGCGGGGATCTCGGCGTACGGATCGAAGCGCGCGGCCGTGATGAGCTGAGCGACGTCAAGCGCCACCTGATGACGCTGGTGGACGCATGGCGCGACGTCATCGGCAGCACGCGGGACAGCGCCCAGAATGTGCTGGTCGCGGCGGGGCAGATTGCGCAAGGCAATGCCGATCTGTCGCAGCGCACCGAGGCGCAGGCATCTTCGCTGGAGCAGACTGCGGCAAGCATGGAGGAACTGACCTCGATCGTGCAGCAGAACGCTGGCAACGCCAGCCAGGCAAGCACGCTGGCCGCCGAAGCCGCGGGGATTGCCGTGGCGGGTGGCGAGTCGGTGGTGCGTATGCGCCAGACGATGAGCGAGATCGAGGCCGATTCCCGCCGTATCGTCGACATCATTGCGGTGATCGACAGCATTGCCTTCCAGACCAATATCCTGGCGCTCAATGCGTCCGTCGAGGCCGCGCGCGCCGGCGAGATGGGGCGAGGGTTCGCCGTGGTGGCTGGCGAGGTTCGCACGCTCGCACAACGCGCCGCCAATTCGGCGAAGGAGATTCGTACCGTGATCTCGCAATCGACCGGACGCGTGGCAAGTGGCACGGCGCTGGCCAACGACACCGCAACGACGATGGGCGAGGTGGTGAGCGCTGTGCAGCGTGTGACCGAAATGATGGACGAGATCAGCCGTGCGTCGCACGAACAGAGCGGCGGCATTGCACAGGTGAACCAGGCCGTTACGCAAATGGATCAGGTCACGCAGCAGAACGCGGCGCTGGTGGAAGAGGCTGCCGCCGCGGCGCGCGCACTGCAGGAACAGGCGGAGCGGATGGAGCAGACGGTCAGCGTATTCCGTCTGGCCGCATGAAAAAGATGTGCCCGCTGTCAGGCGGGCACCAAGTCCCAATCGGTCCGTAGCGTTACCGGGAGGGCGCCTGGCTGCTACCAGCCATTGGCGCCACCCGCGCCGGTCACCGCGGAGTCAACGTCCTGCCGCTGCACGCGGATATTGTTTTCGACTTCGGTCACGCCGAACGTGTTGTCGGCAAGATCCTCGATGTCGTACTTCTGTCCGCGCGTGCGCACGGTGCCGCCAAGCGTGACCTTGCCGTTGTCGACGTCCACGGATACTTCGCGGACATCGATGCCGGTCGTGAACGCCAGCCGTTCGCAGATCTCGTCGCGGATGCGCTCGTCCGTGCGCGTATAGCCGCGCGGGCCGGAGCGCTTTTCCATCGATCCGGGGCCAAACCAGTCGCTCATGGCCTGGCCGATGCGATGGCCGAGGTTGTAGAGCGGACCATGCTCGTCCTCCCGATAATCGCGGTCGCTGTCACGTTCGCGGTCGTCGCCGCGCCAGGTATCGCCCGATGACGACCCACGGCGCGTTGGCGCGTAGCCGAGTTCTTCGTCATAGCCGCGCGAGCCAAGGTAGTCGTGCCCATAGCGTTGTGCGTGGTACGGCGGACGGCTTTCGCCCCATTCGTCGTCCGGCTCGGTCCAGTAGCGCGTATCGCTGCGCAGATCGTTGAAGTAGGCCGTATGCCTGCCGTGCTGGCTGCGATAGGGCGGGGCGCGTCGATCCGCTTCGCGCAGCCATTCCTGATCCGCATTGCCAAAGCCGCGCCGCTGCCTATAGCCAGGGTCGGGATATCGGCCAGGCTCGCGCTCGTCCCGGCGCTCTCGACGGCCGCCATAGTCGCCACCGTAGTTGCCGAACTCGCCTTGGCGACGGCGCACGCCATAGTCGGTGCGGCGGCGTTCATCGCCCATGTCGCCGTAGTCGCCATAGTCACTGGCATATTGCCGGCTCTTGTGCTGCTCCCTGAGCCGCCATGCCTCTTCTTCCTCGGGGGACGTGCCGTAGCCGCCGTTCAATCCGTAGCGCAGATCGCTACCTTGATCGTCTGCGTCGCCTGTGCCGCGGTATCCCGAAGGCGCGGGGCCGCCTTCGCTGAGTTGGCCCGGGGTCATCCGCTGGCGTCGGCGTGCGTCGTCCCAGCTATCGTCGAACGATTCGGGCTGCCAGTCTTCGTCAGACCAGCGTGAGCCGCGCCCGTCGTCCCAGGGGTCACCCAGGTCGTCGTCGCGTCGGCTTTCATCGGCCCGCCAGGGGGTATTCCGGCGATAACGCTCGCTGTGATAGTCACCCATGTTGCGCTCCTGAAAGTGATGGATTACCAGGCGGGTGAGGCAGCATGCACGTGTCAACACATGCAAACTCGCCGCACATCGTCGCTGGTCATTTCAGGAATGGGGCAATTTTCGTACCGCGGACGCCAGGCCTTGTGTGGACTGGCATGGCGGTGTGCCGCGCCGGCCGGGCGCCATGCAAGCGTTGCGCCGCTGCATGTAAAGACTGCACGCCGCGCCACTGACAGGGTTACTGCGCGTTCACTCGGCGGATATTCGCGGGCGCCGGCGTGACGGTCGAAGGGTTCGAAGCCGGCGCGCTGGGGGCGGGCGATGGAGCGGAACGGACGGCGCGTGGCTCGCGGATGGCGGCAATGCCTTCGACGGCGTTGAACAGCTGGCTGTTCGCATAATCAACGGCGACGGCCTCCAGGAATCCCGGTGCCGCGTTTGGGGCGGGCGCCGTCGGCAATGCCTTGTCGGCGTGCGCGGCAGTCTGGAAGCAAAGCAGCAACACCCGCAACAGCAGGATGAAGCCGCGAAGGCGATAGCGGATGATGCGGGCTTGGCTTGGGCGAGGCGGCGCAACAACGCCTGGCCGCAACTGGGGCGGAATCAACATGGCAGTTCTCCGGGGGGAGCCGTGGGCTCCGGATCAGGGTCGTGCGCGGCGCCGCGCTCTATCCGTCTGATTGCAGAGAACATGCCATCGTTAAATACCGCCGATGGGCGCGGTTTTTATCACTTTTGGCGGGGAAAACACGGTGTTGGACGATGATTCGCCCAACACCGGCCGCAAAATGGTTGGGCGTAAGCCAACAGCTTGCGTCAGATCCAGAGATCGTTCTGCGCGGTCCGGTCGCCGCCCTCGTCACCGGTATTGACCACGCCGCGCGGCTCGATCAGCAGCATGTGAACTTCACCTTGTGCCGACGGCTTGTGCTCGACGCCTTTCGGCACGACGTACATTTCACCGGCACCCACCATGACGTGGCCATCCCGAAAATCAATGCGCAACTGCCCATCGATCACAAGGAAAGTCTCGTCGGTGTCGGCGTGCTGGTGCCAGATGAAGTCACCTTCGATCCGGACTATCTTGAACTGGTAGTCGTTCATCTCGGCAATCACGCGCGGTTGCCATTGGTCCGAGAACAGACTCAGTTTCTGGGCGAAGTTGATCGGGTGATAGGACTTTGGCGCGGCGGGCGATGGGCTCGGGGAGTGACTCATGACGGCTCCTGGATGTGGATGGACGCAACCAGTCTGCACGGCCCGGCGCGCCGCCGTCTTGCACGATCGTGCAGGTCAACCGGACGTACCGCGCAATGCCCGTAGCCAGCGGCCCGGTGAATGGCCAAAGGCGCGCGTGAAGTGCCGTGTCATGTGGCTCTGGTCGGAGAAGCCCGCCCAGACCGAGGCATCGGCCAGCGATTGGCCCGCTGAGGCCAGCCGCCGCACGGTGTCCAGTCTGCGCATGACCAGGTAGCGATGGGGACTGGTGCCATACAGCACCCGAAAATCGCGCGACAAGCTCCAGCGGTCGCGGCCGCTGGCCTGCTCCAGTTCCTCCAGGGTCACGGTGCGATCTAGATTGTCGAGCAGGCAGGTACGGGCGATCTCGGCAGCGCGGTAGTCGACGGCCTGACGTCCGCGCGGTACCCCTGCGGCGGCGGCCAGTGCGTGGGAGAGATCGAAAATGGCATCGTCCTCCTCCAGCGGATCGAGCGCATGGTCCATTGCATCGAGCAGCACGCCAGACGCGGCAAACAGCCGGATATCGCTGGTGCGGCCCCCGGCAATGAACGGCAGCGGTCTGCCGCCCAGCACCCGCTGCACCAGCGACGGTTCGATATAGAGCATCCGGTAGTGGAAGCCTGCGTCCGTGCCGGCGTGCCCATCGTGCGGCTCGTCCGGATGAAGCACGATGGTTCCGCCGGGCGTGCTATGGGTCATGCCACGGCGATACGAAAAGCTCTGCACGCCGGATAGCGTGCGGCCAATCGCATATGTGTCGTGGCGGTGCATGTCATAGCCGTGGCCGCCGAAAAACGCCTCGATGCGTTCCATGCTCCGCGCGGAGGCGTCGCGCTGGACCCAATCCCGCTTGCCAGGTAAATCCGCGCCCATGTCAGTGGACGTTGCCATGCGTGGTCGAGTGATCGTGCGAATGGTGCGAGTGGGTGGCGCTGGCAGGCGGCATACCGATATCGGCGCTGCAACTCGGATTCTCGGCGTCGTGATCGTGCGGTTCCAGCGCCCCGGGCACGCGACGGCTGGAAAGCCCGTCCGCGCGCAGCCAGGCCAGCGTGGCCGCCGCGGCACGATCGATCAGTTCGCCACACTGGCTGTAGTCGTACGGGGAGACTTCGAGCGGGCAGAGCGGAGGCACCACGGCGATGTGCGCATGATCTCCCCAGCGTTCCAGGTCATGCACCAGCTGCCGCGCCACCAGCAGTGACAGGGCATTGAACGCGTGCTCGATCGCGCCTTTGGGCGGGCGACGCTCCGCGCATGCAAAGCCCGCCGGCAATACGATGATGCGCGTGGCTCCCAGCCGGATTGCCGTGGACACCGGGGTGTTGTTGGCCACGCCGCCGTCGATCAGCTTGCGGCCGTCGATCTCGACCGGCGGGAAGACGCCCGGAATGGCCGCACTGGCCAGCACGGCCTTGACCATGCTGCCCGACGACAGCAGCACTTCCGCGCCGGTATGCATGTCGGTGGCCACGATGTGCAGGGGCACTTCGGCGTTTTCCACGCGCGCGTCGCCAAAATGGCGATTGAGCAGGCGCTTCAATGCCTGTGATTCCACCAGATGCCCGCGATTGCCCATGATCATGCCGAACATGCTGCGCCATGACCACGGCAACACCTCGGAGCGCGTGATGCTGCGCCACAGGCCTTCGAGCTTGGCTGTACCTTCGGCGTGCGGATTGCTGGCGAAGTAGGCGCCGTTGATGGCACCCGCCGACGCGCCGATCACCAGATCCGCCGAAACGCCCCAGTTCACCAGTTCCCGGAGCATGCCAACTTCGATGGCGCCCAAACTGCCGCCACCAGCAAACACGAATGCAGTCTTTTCCATGTCGTTATGGTTGGGCAGCTTTGCCCGTCAAATCGTCAATGTACTGTCGTGTGGAGAGGATAGGCCACTTCCTGGCCGGCAAAAAGATCAGCGCTCTGAAATTGTCGTCCTGCCGAAAGCGCTCCTTATTGAAGTGCAATTAACCGCCAAGAAGCAGAGGCGCCCGTATATTGTGGCTTGCAGGGGGGTGGTCTGCAGGACGCGAGATGTGTGAGCATTGGGGCCTTCCTGCATCGATTGCCGCCATGCTATCCACCCAGTACGCCAGCCGGGTCACGCTGCTCAGAGACAAGGTGCCCGATTTCGATCGCTATCCATTCGCGCTGCCGGCGATACGCGACTTCGACCATATCGAACTGCATCCGCAGGTGACGTTCTTCGTCGGGGAGAACGGTTCGGGCAAGTCGACGCTGCTTGAAGCCATCGCGGTGGCGCTCGGATTCAATGCTGAAGGGGGCAGCCGGAATTTCAGCTTCTCGACCCGTGCATCGCATTCCGAGCTTCACGAGTACCTGCGCATCGCCAAGGGCATCCGCCGGCCGCGCACGGGATACTTCCTGCGCGCCGAGAGCTTTTTCAACGTGGCAACGGAAATCGAGCGGCTCGACGAGGAGCCAGGGTTCGGTCCGCCCGTGATCGCTTCATACGGTGGCAGGTCACTGCATGAGCAGTCGCACGGAGAAGCCTTCCTGGCCTTGATTACCGAGCGGTTTCAAGGAGAGGGCCTGTATATCCTCGATGAACCGGAAGCGGCGCTGTCGCCCGCAAGGCAACTGGCAGTGATCTCACGTCTGCATGACCTGGTTCGTGATGGGTCGCAATTCCTGATTGCCACCCATTCGCCGATCCTGATGGCCTATCCGCAGGCGTGGATCTACCATTGCTCCGCCAATGGCGTGGTGCGTGTCGCTTATGAAGAGACCGAGCACTACCAGATCACGCGCGATTTTCTCGTGGACCCGGAGCGCATGCTTCGAGTCCTGATGGAGGAGTAGGAGCGAATCCGGAGCGAACGCTCCGGATTGCAGGCGGCGCCGAGTGGCGCCGCGCGTTTCAGGCCGCGAGCGGTTCGTTCGCCGGCTTGCCCACTTGCGTGAGCATCGTGCCGTGGTCGCGATAGTGCACGTGCCACGCGAACGCTTCTTCCAGGACGTGTGGCGTCTGGCCACCGCGCAGGCAGGCCCGGCGATAGTAGTCAAGCAGGCCATCGCGGTAGGCCGGGTCGGCGCAGTTGTTGATGACTTGCAGCGCGCGCTCGCGGGGAGCCAGGCCACGCAAATCCGCCAGGCCGTGTTCGGTCACGAGGATGTCGACGTCGTGCTCGCTGTTGTCGACGTGCGTCACCATCGGGACGATGCTCGAAATCTTGCCGTCCTTGGCCACGGACTTCGTCACGAAGACCGACAGATAAGCATTCCGCGCAAAGTCACCCGAGCCGCCAATGCCGTTCATCATGTGCGTGCCACCCACATGCGTGGAGTTGACGTTGCCATAGATGTCGCACTCGAGCGCCGTGTTGATGGTGATGAGGCCAAGCCGGCGCAGCACTTCGGGGTGGTTGCTGATTTCCTGCGGACGCAGCACGAGCTTGTGCTTGTAGCGCTCGATGTCGTCGAGCACGCGGCGATACACCGGTGCGGACAGTGTCATCGATGCAGCCGAGGCAAAACGCATCTTGCCCGAGTCGAGCAGGGCGATGGTGCTGTCCTGCAACACTTCGGAATACATCGTGAGGTCGTGAAAGGGCGACTCGGACAGGCCGTGCAACACGGCATTCGCGATGGTGCCGATACCGGCCTGCAGCGGTTGTAGCGACGGCGACAGGCGTCCCGCTCGTACCTCGCGCTCCAGCAGCGCGTTCAGGTGGCCGGCGATCTGGTTGGTTTCGGCATCGGGCGGCAGCGCGTTCGACGGACTGTCGTCGCGTTGCGTGATGACGATGGCCGCGATCCGCGCCGGATCGACGGGAATGTACGGCAGCCCGATACGCTGCTCCACGGCAATCAGCGGAATCGGCTGGCGATAGGGCCGCTGCACCGGGAATGCGATGTCGTGCAGGCCTTCCAGCCCAACCGGCATGTTCAGATTCAGTTCGACGATCACCTGCTTTGCCATCTTTGCAAAGCTGGCCGAGTTGCCGACCGAAGTGGTGGGCACGATGCCGCCTGATTCGGTAATGGCCACGGCCTCGATCACCGCCACGTCCACCGGGCCGATCTGGCCGCTGCGCAGCTGCTCGGCGGTCTCTCCCAGATGCTGGTCGATGAACATTACCTCGCCGTCGTTGATCCGGCGGCGCAGCGCGGCATCGGACTGGAACGGCATGCGGCGTGCCAGCACATTACTTTCGGCCAGGATCTTGTCGGTATCGTGTCCCAGCGAGGCGCCGGTAATCAGGGTGATCTGCAGCGGATCGGCGGCAGCCCGGCGCGCCAGTGCGATGGGTACGGCCTTGCAGTCGCCGGCCCGCGTAAATCCGCTCATGCCAACGGTCATGCCGTCCTTGATCAGGGTCGCGGCTTCATCGGCCGACATGATTCTGTCCTGGAGGGCGGCCAGGCGAATACGATCGCGGTACATCTAGTCTCCTTGCTGGGGGCTGTCTGATCTGCCGCCAGGGGCCTCTTGGGTCCGTGACGGACGGTGCGTCTTGGAGGCGCGAAGCACAGTGTAGCCAGCGCTTAATATTCTCACCATGATTTATAGCTCTGGAAGTCAGTCGGTTTTTTCATAGTCATGAAAACGGCATGACAATGTTGTAGCGTGCGCAACCTTACATGGAGGTTTGCCGGCGGCTCATGATCCTGCGCAAGCGCCATGCGCGAGTCGGTTGCGGCAAACTCCGGATGTGTTTCCGCGCGGCTCGGACTACTATTTTTTTTGCAGCGCGGCCAGCAAGTCTGGCCATGCAGTCTTTGATCGATGCATGACAAGCCGGCAACCGGCCGGCAGCTTACGGAAATGGGGGAAAGCATGGAGATGACGCAGGCGACGTCGGAACTTGACGCCAATCCTGACAACGACGACGTCCGGGCCGCGCAGCAGCCGGCGCCCGAACTCGATGCGCCGTTTTCCAATCTGGAAACGCGCCGGCATCAGATGTTTCCTACCCTGACGGCTGCCGAGGTCGCGCGCATCCGGCGTTTTGGCGAAGTACACACGTGGAATGCCGGCGAGCTGGTGTTCCGGGTTGGCGATTCTGGACGCGGCATGCATGTGGTGCTGACGGGGCGCGTCCGTATCGACCGCCGGGATGGTTTTGGCCACAGCACCCCGATCACCGAGGAAGGCCCGGGCCAGTTCCTGGCCGAGGTGGGGCAACTGACCGGCAAGCCCACGCTGGTCGATGCCGTGGCGCTTGAAGATTCCACTATCCTGGTCATTCCGCCGCCGAACTTGCGCGCGTTGCTGGTGGCCGAGGCCGATCTGGGCGAACGCATCATGCGGGCGCTGATCCTGCGCCGGGTGGGGCTGATCGAGCAGGGCGGCGGTCCGGTGCTGGTGGGCAAGGGTACCCAGCCGCTGCTGCTGGCGCTGCAGGCTTTCCTGCGGCGGAACGGACATCCGCACCGGGTTATCGATGTCGAGACGGACACCGATTCCACCTGCCTGCTCGATATCAGCAAGGCGCCGGCGAGCGACTTCCCGATGGTGATCTGCCCCGATGGCAGCGTGCTGCGCGCGCCCGACGAAGGCCAGCTTGCCAGTTGCCTGGGGCTGGTGCCCGAATTCGATCCGGAACACGTATATGACGTGATTGTGGTGGGAGCGGGCCCCGCCGGGCTGGCCACCGCGGTCTATGCCGCGTCCGAAGGACTGTCGGTGGCGGTGCTCGATTGCCGGTCGCCGGGCGGTCAGGCGGGTGCCAGTGCGCGTATCGAGAACTACCTGGGTTTTCCGACCGGCATCTCCGGTCAGGCGCTGGCGGGCCGCGCGTTCGTGCAGGCGCTCAAGTTTGGTGCACACCTGGCCATTCCGCTGGAGGCCAAGGCACTGCATTGCGGGGAAAGCCCGATCCAGCTCGAACTGGCCGACGGACGCCGGATTTGCACCCGCACCGTGGTGATCGCCAGTGGTGCCCAGTACCGCCGCGCCGATATCGACTCGCTCGACAAGTACGAGGGCCGTGGCGTCTATTACTGGGCATCGCCCGTTGAAGCCAAGCTCTGCAAGGATGAGCACGCGATGCTCGTGGGCGGCGGCAATTCGGCGGGCCAGGCGGCCGTGTACCTGGCGTCGCACGCGGCGGAGGTACACATGCTGGTGCGAGGCGAAGGCCTGGAAGCGACGATGTCCCGCTATCTGATCGACCGCCTCAAGAGCCTGCCCAACGTGCATCTGCATACCCATTCGCAGATCACGGCGATGGAGGGAGACGGCTGGCTTTCCACCGTGCGATACAAGGACCGCGCGCAGGGTTCCGAATGCGTGGCGGTGCCGATGCGCCATGTATTCCTGTTCATCGGCGCCGCGCCCAATACCGAATGGCTGCGCTCATGCAACGTGGAAACCGACAACAAGGGCTTTATCCTGACCGGTTACGACGCGCATCACTCATGCACCGAGCGCGCCGACTACACGCTGGAAACCAGCGTGCCCGGCGTGTTCGCGATTGGCGATGTGCGGTCCGGGTCCACGAAGCGCGTGGCCGCGGCCGTGGGGGAGGGCGCGGCGGTCGTCGCGCAGATCCACCATTACCTGGCGGCCCTGCAACATGCCAGCGTATGAGGGATGGAGCCGGTCGCCGATTCGTGAGTTGACGGCACCAATGTCGTTCTGAAGGGGGCATCCCTGCGCTTTGTTTCATGGTTACACTGCCTGCGCCATGTCCGGAACTGCTCCGGATGGCAGGCATTCGACCGGGCCCGAGCCCGGCGCCAACCAGGAGACAACATCATGGGTATCCCCTTCGCCAGCCTGGCGAAGCGTGCGGGCATTGCCGTCACGGCATTGGCTGCCACGCTTGCCGCCGTGCCGGTCCTCGCCGCCGAGAATTTTCCGAATCGCCCGATCCGCCTGATCGTGCCATTTGCGCCTGGCGGCAGCGTCGATATCGCCGGCCGCCTGATCACCGATGCCTGGGGCAAGCAGCTTGGTCAGCCCGTTGTTGCCGACAATCGCGCGGGCGCGTCCGGCAACATCGGCATGGACCAGTTGGCCAAGGCCCGGCCAGACGGCTACACGCTGGCGATCAACAATGTCGCACTGGCGGTCAATCCGTCGCTGTTCGCAAAGTTGCCATTCGATACGGCCAAGGACTTTGCATCGGTTGGCACGATGGGAACATCGCAGCACGTACTGGTCGTGACCAACGCGCTGCCCGCGAAGAACGTGAAGGAACTCGTGACGATGGCCAAGGCGCAGCCGGGCAAGCTGAGCTTCGGTTCGGCCGGGGCGGGCAGCACATTCCACATGGCCGCCGAACTGTTCAAGACCGAATCGGGCGCGGACATCCTGCATGTGCCCTACAAGGGCGGCGGCCCCGCTCTGGTGGACACGATCGCGGGGCAGGTCCAGATGAGTTTTCCGGTGCTGTCCGCGGCGTTGCCGCAGGTGCAGGCCGGCAAGCTGCGCGCGCTGGCCGTGACCGGGCCGAAGCGCTCGCCGCTGATGCCTGACGTGCCCACGATGAACGAGGCCGGGCTGCCGAACTACGCCTTCGAGACGTGGTTCATCGTCAGCGCACCGGCCGGTACGCCAAAGGAAGTGCTGGCAAGGCTGAACCAGACGCTGAACGAAGCGCTGGCCCAGCCCGAACTCAAGGCGCGGCTGCTCAAGGAAGGCTTTGAACCGCTGACGATGACCCCGGCACAAGCCGATGCCATGCTGCGCAAGGAAATGGTCCGTTGGGCAGCACAGATCAAGCAGGCAGGGATCACCCCCGAGTAAGGTCGCCAGCCGGGCGGGTCAGGCCGCCATCGCCGGTTCAGGCGCGCCGCTGGCGGGCACCGCATACATCAGCGGTGCCGCGCCGGTCTGGATGCGCGCCATCTGCTCGTCATTGGTCATCTCATCCAGCAGCTTGCAGAAGCGCGGCTCGAACATGCCCGACACGATGTAGGTCCAGCGGTACGCCTTGAGTACCACCGCCTCCACTTCAGGGGCGTGCGGAGCGTCCGGGGTGCCGCGAATCACGCGCATGAAGTAGGCCGCGTCGGCATGCGCCTGTGCCTGGACGATCGCGTCGAAACCGCCGACGATCGCCAGCATGTCGTCGATGGCCGCATCGCGCTCGGCGTCGCTGACGCGCGCGTTCTCGCGGATCCATTCCAGCTCGTCCAGGATCGCGTGCTGCGATTCTTCGCGCCAGTGGTACAGAAAGACGTCCTTGAACAGGTCGGACAGATCTGGTGCCGTGCCAATGCTCGCGCGATAGTGCGCCTGCGAGAACAGCTCCAGCTGACAGATGACGGCCAGCACGGCCCATGAGCGCTTGCCCAGCACAAACGCTGCCACGTCATTGGGCTGGTGATCGAAGCGATAGCCGGCGGGCATGTCCTGCGCGGCCAGCCGCTCGATGCGGCGGAACAGTTCCTGGTGCTTCAGTTCCTCGTCGGAAAAGCGGATCAGCGCCTCCAGCGCGACCTGGTCGCCCAGGGCATGTTGCCCCGTCAACTCCAGCACCTTTGCACTGACAAAGCGCTCCACCAGCCCGAACATGTTTGCGTAGGTACGGCCCTGCACCTGGCTCAGGAAGCGCTGCTCCGATGCGCTCAGGAATGGCAGTTCATCGACGAGCGACAGTCCGTCGGGCATGAACTTGTGAGAAAGGTCGAACGTGCGGCCGCGAATCACGTCCTGGTCAATGTCCCAGCGAATACGGCGCGAAGCGGCGATACAGCGGGCGTAGCGTTGTGTGTCGGCATAAAGGGATACAGCTTGCATTGCGGTGACTCCTCGATACGTGAAAACCCGTCCCACTGAGGACGTGTGCGGATACTGGGGGCATGTTGTCCATCGCGCGTGAGGCTGGTGTCCCGACTGCAATCGTTTACATCGGAATCGGCTCAGGAAAGTGGGACGTGCGTCCTTGGCGCGGGTTTACGCGGCCAAATACGATAGGAGTACCTGTAATGCCATGCTGGACGCGGCCTGCAGGTCTCCAAGGCCGGCAACCGGCCCGGTCCTTTCGCCTGCACAGGACCGAAGTCCCACGCATTGGCACCGGGTTTTCCCGCGATGGCGGCAAAAACCGGGACACCTGTCACGTACGCGGTTGCAAGCGATTTCCGACAATGACTCCACGGATCGGCCAATGCCATCCCGGCCAATGCCATCCGTGTTTTTCTTCTGATTGGAGTTCAAAAGTTGGAGTAGTCGAGATGTGTACGAAAGTTGCAAAGACCCTGCTTGCCGTTTCCGCCGTTTCCGCATTGACCATCGGCATCGCCCAGACCGCCCACGCTGCGTGGAGCGAAGTGTTCATCCCGTCGAATGGATCGACGCAGCACGCATCCAAGTCCGCGTGCAAGCGTGGCAGCTTCGATACCTATACCGACGGCGCGCGAATGGGGCCGCGCGATGCATACAGTGATGGTGGCAATCGCATGGGTCCGCGCGACGCGTACACCGACGGCGCTCGCAGTGTTGGTGCGCAGGGCGACTGCGCAATGCGCGCGGCATGATGCCTGCTGACGCGCGCTAGCGTCCTGCAAGGCGCAGGCCGGCCGCATGGTTCGCCGCCATGCGGCCGGCTTTTTTCGACACTCTGCCGCCGACCTTGTCCGTCGAGTACCGCATCCGGCGCGCCGCGCATGCGCCGCGTCTGGCCTTCCGCACTTTGCAACGCCGACTGGCTGCATCGATGTCGGTGCGGTGGGGTTCGTTGTCTAAGATAGGTGAGTCGCCCGGCACGAACGCAGGCGGCAAGCCTCTGTCGGACGATCGACGGCGGCACGCCTCCGCGTCCGTAACCTGCCCCGCGCGCGACCCGCCCATGCCGATGCTCAAGCAGCAGATCCGCCTATGCACCTGCCCGGACCGCGTACGCCTGGCGTATGCCATCACGGGCAGTGGGCCGCCCCTGGTGAAGGCCGCCAACTGGATGAGCCACCTGGAATTCGACGTCGGCAGCCCGGTCTGGAGCCACATGCTGTGTGCGCTGTCCGAGCAGCACACGCTGATCCGCTACGACGAACGCGGCTGCGGACTGTCGGACCGCCACGTGGACGATCTGTCGTTCGATGCATGGCTGCGCGATCTGGAAACCATTGTCGATGCGATGGCCGTCGAGAGCTTTGCGCTGCTGGGTATCTCGCAGGGTGCATCGATCGCCGTGGCATATGCCGTGGCGCATCCCGAGCGGGTCAGTCATCTGATCCTGCATGGCGGCTATGCCCGCGGCAGGCTGAAGCGCAACCTGGGTCCGGAAATGCGCGAGGAATCCGAGCTGATGATCCGCCTTGCCGAAATCGGGTGGGGGCAGGAGAACCCCGCATTCCGTCAGTTCTTTACGACGCAGTTCATTCCCGGTGGGTCCGCCGAGCAACACCGCTGGTTCAATGAACTGGAGCGGGTGTCAACGTCGCCGACGAACGCGGCCCGCTTCATGCGCATCTTCAACGATATCGATGTCGTGGACCTGCTGCCGCTGGTCACCTGCCCGACGCTGGTCCTGCATGCCGTGCGCGATGCGCGCGTGCCGTTCGACGAAGGGCGGCTGATTGCCAGCATGATTCCCAATGCACGCTTTGTGCCGCTCGATAGCGGTAATCACCTGCTGCTGGAAACCGAGTCGGCCTGGGATCGCTGGATCGAGGAAGTGCGCGCATTCCTGCCGGCGCCGGCGCCGTCCACGGACCCAGCCTTCGGCACGCTGACGCGGCGTGAACGCGACATCGTCGTGCTGATCGCGCAGGGCCGCGATAACGCGCAGATCGCTGCGCACCTGGGTCTTTGCGAGAAAACCGTTCGAAACCACATTACGAGCATCTTCTCGAAACTGGAAGTCGAGAATCGCTCGCAAGCTATCGTCCTGGCGCGCGAATCCGGCTTTGACCGCCAGCGTTTGTAGCGATCGCCTATCGGTCGAAGCCGAAACTTCCGCTTGACATACAGATCTGTCTATTCAACACTATGAGACAGATCTGTCTCATGCAGATCGCCAGCCGAGTTTTCCCGATCGTTTGACCAATTTTCCATTCCCAAGGAGCCTTGCCGATGTCGAGCCAACCTGAAGTTCGCCCGCCGCTTCCCCCCTTTACCCTTGAAACCGCCGCTGCCAAGGTGCGTGCCGCTGAAGATGGCTGGAATACGCGTGATCCGCAGCGCGTGGCGATGGCCTATACCGTCGACAGCGCATGGCGCAACCGTGCCGAATTCGTGAACGGGCGCGAGGCGATCGTGGCCTTCCTGAGCCGCAAATGGCAGAAGGAACTCGACTATCGGCTGATCAAGGAGCTATGGGCACACGACGGCAACCGCATCGCCGTGCGTTTTGCCTATGAATGGCACGACGACTCGGGCAACTGGTACCGGTCGTATGGCAACGAGAACTGGGAATTCGATGAGAACGGGCTGATGCGTCGCCGCTTTGCGTGCATCAACGACGCACCGATCCGCGAGTCGGATCGCAAGTATCACTGGCCGCTGGGCCGTCGGCCCGACGACCACCCGAGTCTGAGCGACCTGGGGTTCTAGGATATTGCCGGGCGCGCCCCCGGTGTTTTTCTCCCCTCTCCCGCAAGCGGGAGAGGGGCCGGGGGAGAGGGCGAGCGGTTCTGAATGCGACAAAGTCGGCAAGCAGAACCGCAATGCCCTCTCCCCCAACCCCTCTCCCATTTCATGGGAGAGGGGAGCGCATATCTGAGGCCACCAGAGTGGCCCTACAACTTCCGCATCACTGCATCTTCTGCAGGTTCCCCACGCGCACCAGCATTTCCGTGAACATCTGCATGTCGAGGTTCAGGTCGGAGACTTCCTTGTACTCCTTGGCGTTGTGCGCGGTGTACTTCTTGCCGGGCATCGCCGGTCCGAAGTTGATCGCGTTCGGCATCAGCTTGGCCGTTGTGCTGCCGGCCGTCGGCACGGGCTTGGCTTCGAGGCCGGTGGTGTCGCCGTAGATGTTCAGCAGCGTTGCCAGCCATGCGCCCTTGGGGTCCCGTGCCATCCAGTCGCCCTGGTCATGCTGGATTTCAAGCGTGGTGTGGCTCTGGGTGGCCCAGGCCTGCACGCGCTCGGCAATCTTCGCGCGCAGTGCATCGGGCGTGGAGCCGCGCGGCATGCGCACGTTGGCAGTGACTTCCAGCTTGCCATTGCGCTCGCGGATCAGCGTCGGCGAGATCGTCAGCGGCCCCATGAAGTCGTCGCGATAACCCACATCGAGTTTTTCGCCAAGGTATCCGGTGCCGTAGAGGTCGGTCAGATAGCGCGTGGCACGCGCGTACTGGTTGTCCGCGAACGGCACGCCCGATGCCTGCAGGTACATCGCCAGGCGCGGCACGGGGTTCACACCTTCCTCGGGGCGCGAGCCGTGCGCCGAAGAACCGGTGACCTTCACGTCGATGGCGTCACCGCCGCGCGCGATATCGATCGAGAACTTGCCTTGCGCGGCGTGCTGGGAAATGAATCCGGCGCGAGCCTGCTCCAGCGTCGCCGCCACGGCATTCAGGTCACCGCCGGTGATGCGTGCGGTGGCGGTCTGCGGAATGGCGTTCGCCGATGCGGCGCCTGCCATCGCGACGATGGCCGCCTGCTTGCCGTCGGTGGGCTGGTCGGGAAAGCGTACTGTCAGCGCGCCGGAGCCTTTTTCGGCCACCACTGCCGGGTACTTGCTGTCGAGCACGATGTTGAATTCGGGCAGGGCGGTCTTGTCGCGGTAGTACTTCATGCCGTCGCCACCGGTTTCCTCGGTGGTCTCGATCATCAGGCGGATCGTGCGTGCCAGCGGTACGCCGCTTTCACGCACCGTCTTCATCGCGTAGAGCGCCGCGGCGATGGACCCCTTGTCATCGATCGTGCCCCGGCCATAGAGGTAGTCGCCCACGCGCGTGACCTTGAACGGATCAAGCTTCGTGCCGTCGTCGAGTACCCATTCGTCGGCCACGACGGGAACCACGTCGGCGTGCGTGAGAATGCCAAAGGTTTCCTTGCCCTGGCCCGGCAGCGTCACTTCGAATACGCGGTTATCGACATTGCGGAACTGCAGGCCGAAGTCTTTGGCCATGCGTTCCACGAGCTTGCCGAAATCAATGATCGCGGGGTTTTCGTGCTGCGGCACCTTGTCGTCGCGCACGGTGCGCAGCGCGACCATTTCGCTGATGGTGTCGAGCACGGCCTGCAGGTTATGCACGCGGTTGTAGACGCCGAGCAGGCGGCCGATGTTGGTCAGATCGGCGCCCTGGAGCGGCTTCTTCGCGCGGTAGGCGCGCACCGAGGCAGCAAGCTTTGGGTCGGTCTTGACGGCGGCATCGAGGAACGCATTGAAGCTCGCGGGTGGCGTTGCACTGGCGCTGGTCACGAGCTTGTCGAGTTCGGGCTTGGCCAGCGTGGCGGCCATTGTGCCGCCTGGGGTGATGGCGAGCAGCGCGACTGCCAGCAGGGTTGCCGCGGGCAGTCGAATGGGCAGGCGTGTCATGGATTCTTGTCCCTTCATGGTTCTTGTGTGCCCGCATGATAGCCACGTCCACGTGTGAGCGGAAGCGCATGCGCACATTCGTCGATAGCCAAAATCAATCGAATATTTCCGATTGATAATAGAAATTCTCAATCGATCCGGTTGAGACAATGAATTTTACGGATCACATTCAGACCGGGAGAATGCATTCCATCGCCACTGCCTGTGGCGCCTAACTAACCCAAGGAGTCGTTCCGATGCTGCAATCCCGTGAAGGCCAACGCGTTCCCAACGTTTCGTTCCGTGTGCGTGAACACAATGAGTGGAAGGACGTGACCACGGCCGAGCTGTTCAACGGCAAGACTGTCGCAGTGTTCTCGCTGCCAGGCGCCTTCACCCCGACGTGTTCGTCGACCCACCTGCCGCGCTACAACGAACTGGCGCCGGTGTTCCGGGCTGCTGGCGTTGACGCCATCCTGTGTGTGTCCGTCAACGACACGTTCGTGATGAACGAATGGGCCAAGGATCAGGAGTCCGAGAACATCGTCATGATCCCCGACGGCAATGGCGAATTCACCGATGGCATGGGCATGCTCGTCGATAAGGCCGACCTGGGCTTTGGCAAGCGTAGCTGGCGCTATTCGATGCTGGTGAAGGATGGCGTGGTCGACAAGATGTTCATCGAGCCGGAAGAGCCGGGCGACCCGTTCAAGGTTTCCGACGCCGACACGATGCTGAACTACATCGCCCCGAACGCAAAGCGTCCGGACCAGGTGGTGGTGTTCTCCAAGGTGGGCTGCTCGCACTGCGCCAAGGCCAAGCAACTGCTGCAGGACAAGGGCTACGAGTACATCGACGTGCCGCTGGACAACAAGATTCGCGGCAAGGTGCTGGGCGCCGTGTCTGGCGAAATGACCGCGCCGCAGGTGTTCATCAACGGCCAGCTGGTTGGCGGTGCCACCGCGCTGGAACAGTACCTGGCCGCGGCCTGATCATCCTCCCCCGCCCGGGCCCGGTTCCCCCGACCGGTGTCCTGGGCACCTTTCTCCCCGCGCTTCGCCGCTGATCGCAGCGGCACCGTGGGCCGGCAGTCGCCGGACCCGATGGCATCGCCTTGCCCGCGCCAGGGCACGGACGGTGCCATCCCATCCGCTGATTGATAGCCAAGCATCTCGAACAGGAAACGCACATGAAAACGATTCAGACCGACGTGGCAGTGATTGGTGCAGGTACCGCCGGGCTGGCCGCATATCGCGCCGCAATTGCCGCTGGCAAGCGCGCCGTCATCATCGAAGGCGGCGCCTATGGCACCACGTGTGCCCGTGTGGGTTGCATGCCGTCGAAATTGTTGATCGCCGCCGCGGAAGCCGCGCACGAGGCACGTCACACGGCCCCGTTTGGCGTGCATATCGATGGCGCGGTGCGTATCGACGGCCGCGAAGTCATGCAGCGCGTGCGCAGCGAGCGTGACCGCTTTGTCGGCTTCGTCGTGCGTGGCGTGGAAACCATTCCCGAGGCGGACCGCCTGCTCGGCTTTGCAAAATTCATCGACAACACCGTGCTGCAGGTGGGCGACGACACAGTCGTGCGTGCCAGCCGTGTAGTGATTGCCACCGGCTCGCGCCCGGCGGTACCGCCGTCGTTTGCCGTATTCGGTGACCGGCTGATCATCAACGACGATGTGTTCTCGTGGGACGACCTGCCCGAAAGCGTGGCGGTGTTCGGTCCTGGCGTGATCGGCCTGGAGCTGGGCCAGGCACTGTCCCGGCTGGGTGTGCGGGTTCGTGTGTTCGGCGTGGGTGGTGGTGTCGGCCCGTTGTCCGACCCGGAAATCCGCGCCTATGCCGCGAAGGCCTTCAATGCGGAATTCTCGCTGTTGCCAGACGCGAAGATCGCCGATATGCGCCGCGAGGGCGACGAAGCCGTGATCGCGTTCGAGGACGAACACGGCCAGACGGTGACCGAGCGCTTTGCCTATGTGCTGGCAGCGACGGGTCGTCGGCCGAACGTCGACAACCTGGCGATCGAGGACACCGCGCTGGAACTCGACGCTCGTGGCCTGCCGGTATTCGATCCGGTGACGCTGCAGTGTGGCGACGCGCCCGTGTTTATCGCAGGCGACGCCAACAACGTGCTGCCGCTGCTGCACGAGGCAGCCGACGAAGGCCGCATCGCTGGTGAAAATGCCGCGCACTGGCCGAACCTGAAGCCGCTGACGCGCCGCGCGCCGATCGCCGTTGTGTTTTCCGACCCGCAGATCGCGATGGTGGGCAAGCGTTTTGCCGATCTGACCCAGGGCAGCTTTGTCACCGGTGAGGTCAGCTTCGAAGACCAGGGCCGCAGCCGCGTGATGTTGAAGAACCGGGGGATGATGCACGTCTACGCCGACCGCGCCACGGGCCGCTTCCTGGGCGCCGAGTGGATCGGGCCGCGCGCGGAAAATATCGCGCATCTGCTGGCATGGTCCTACCAGCAAGGCCTGACGATCGCGCAGATGCTGGCCATGCCGTTCTACCACCCGGTGGTGGAAGAGGGTCTGCGCACCGCACTCCGCGATGCGGAAGCCAGGCTGACGCAGTTGAAGGTGGCTGCCTGACGATCGGAGCGTGATCGTTTGACGACGATGCAAGAGAAGGGCCGGGAGCGGTGTGCCGCTACCCGGCCTTTTTGCGCACCGCGCAACGCCATCCACGCGTATGCGATGTAGCACGATTGATGCCCCACGCGGCGCGGGCAGACGTGCCGGTGTTTGAAACGCCCCCCCAACATCGACGCCCCAGAGCGCCGGCCGACCCTGGCTGTACGCCAAATTGCTCCGGCATGGTCGAAAGCGGAATGCCAGAAGGTACGCCCCATATGGGAATTGCCCTGCTGACCCTTGCCGCGCCACTTGCTATGCTGAAGTGAAGACCCCGCACCAATCAGACCGGAGGAGAGCGCCATGTGCCGCTGGCTGGCCTATTCGGGCCGTTCCGTGCCGCTGGAGGCAGTGCTGTTTCAGCCTGATCATTCACTGATCGATCAGAGCCTGAACGCACGGCTGGGACACACCACCACGAATGGCGATGGTTTTGGTGTCGGCTGGTACGGGCGGCATTCCGAGCTGCCGTTCCGTTATCGCTGCCTGCACCCCGCGTGGAGCGATACCAACTTGCGAGAGGCCGCACGCGCGGTTCGTGCACCGCTGTTCGTGGCGCACGTGCGCGCGGCCACGGGTACCCCCACCCAGGAAACCAACTGCCATCCGTTCCGCTTCGGCCGCTGGCTGTTTGCGCACAATGGACTCATTCGGGAATATCCGCTCGTGCGGCGAGACCTGATGATGTCCGTGGCGCCGCACCTGTTTCGCTGGATCGAGGGCTCGACCGATTCGGAGGTGATGTTCTTCCTGGCGCTGACGTTCGGCCTCGAACGCGATCCGCAGGGTGCGCTGGAGCAGATGGCCGGCCTGATAGAAGAGGTCGGGCACCGTAACGACGTGGAATCCCCGCTCAACATGACCGTCTGCGTGACCGACGGGCAACAGATCGTCGCGGCCCGTTATTCCAGCGAGCGCGATTCACGGTCGCTGTTTCATAGCACGTCGTTCCGGCAGTTGCGCGCGCTGTATCCGGAAGATCCACGCATCATCGCCGCTGGCGACGACGCATTCCTCGTGCTTTCCGAGCCATTGATCGATGTTCAGGGCGTCTGGGAGGAAATCCCCGAGGCGACGATCCTGGTGGCGCGCGGCGGAGAAATAGAGCAGCGCTGCTTCACGCCCAGATTGCCAGAGGCGCACGCGCGCCACGCGACAGGCTGAGCGCCCGATACGCCGATGCCGCCTTGCTGTCCTCGCGGAAAGACAGACCTGTCTACTATAATGGCGCTTGTCTCCGCAGAAGATTGACCCCACGCCAATGGCTATTCCCTCCGCCCGCGAGCGCATTCTCGACACTGCCGCGCGCCTGTTCTATCGCGACGGCTACCGTGCCACCGGTATCGACCGGATCATCGCCGAATCGGGCGTGGCCAAGATGTCGCTGTACCGGCACTTCGCGTCGAAGAACGATCTGATCTTCGAATATCTGCAGCGCCGTCACGAATTCTGGATGGACTGGTTTGAAACGGGCGTACGGCAACGCCTGGCACAACGCCCCAATCTGGACGTGCTGGCCGACACCTTGGGCGAGTGGTTCGGCGGCGAAGATTTCCGGGGCTGTGCCTTTATCAATATGGTTGCCGAGTCCGGCGGCGGTGCTGGCGACGATCCGCGACTGCTGGAGCAGGCGGTATCCCACAAGGCTTCACTGCAGGACTTTGCCCGGACGGTCGCGAAAGAGCTGGGCTTGTCGAACCCCGCCGAAGTTGCCGAAGAGGCGATTCTCTGTATCGAGGGGATGATCGTGCGCGCGCAAACCACGCACGATGAGGCCGTCGTCAGCGCTGGACGCCGCACGCTGGCAAGGCTGCACGCCGCATACGCCACCTGAAACGCGCCGCGTAACTTGCTGAAACACAGCCATACAAGGTAAACCCTGATGTCACGGTAAGATGCGTCCCGTAATTGCCGCGTGGCGCCCCCGATGCCGCAGGCAAGCCTAGGGATGTACGCCTGTGAACGCAGCAAACAACAATCAGCGGCGCACCGAGATCGACCTGATTCGCGGCATCGCGCTGCTCTTCATCGTGGTCGACCACGTCAACGGCAGTGTGCTGGCCGACTACACGATCCGGAATTTTCAGCTCTTCGACGCAGCCGAGGTGTTCGTCTTTCTGGCCGGCTATTCGGCGGGCGCGGCATATCTGGCGATGGAAGCGCGCCACGGCGCCAGCGCCGCGCGCAAGCGCCTGCGTCGGCGTAGCTGGGAAATCTACAAGGCTTTCGTCCTGACCGGCGTGCTGATGCTGCTGTTCGGATTTGTGCTGGCGATGTGCAAGATCCCGGCACCCGCCGTGCGCGCGACCGAAGCGCTGGACTTCATGGCGCAACCCATTGCCACCGTGCTGCAGGTGATTGGCCTGGCGCGTCAGCCCTTTGTGTCCGATGTACTGCCGATGTATGCCGTGTTCATCGGCCTGGCCCCGCTGGCTATCCGTTTTGCCCGCGCGCAGCCGTTGGCATTCATCTGCGGCAGCGTGGCGCTCTGGATCATGTCGCCGACGTTGCTGCCGTTGCTGCCCAGCAGCGAGCCGCGCGGCTGGAGCTTCAACCCGTTTGCTTGGCAACTGATGTTCGGCATGGGCCTGCTTGCCCGGCTGCGTCCCGATTTTGTGCTGCCGCAGCAGACCATCGTGCGTCGCGCCTTTACCGCCGGCGCCGTGGTGGTCGCATTGTTGTGTATGGCGGCAGCCTACCTGTGGATGCGCCCGCATCTCTATGAAGCGTGGCTGCCGGCATGGATTCCGACGATGGCCTTCCCGCTGCCCAAGCAGAGCCTTGCAGCACTGCGCGTGATCAGCTTCCTGGGTCTGGCGTGGCTGGTTTATCTGGCTGTGCGGGCGGGTTGGGTGGAACGGCTGGCCCGCTTCATGGGGCCGGTCGTGCAGATTGGCCGCCACAGCCTGTTCTGCTTCGTGCTCGGCGCCGTGGTGTCGGTGGGCATCGAAGGACTGACTTACGGCTTTGCCGGAGGACGGCCGACGCGGCCGGTGGCCTTGACCGGAGACATCGTCGCCGTGGCGGTGCTGCTGGTGGTGGGCGGCTGGTACGGCCGCCGCAAGGAAGCCAGGAAGGTGGCCGCCAAGTTGAAAATGGTTTCGGCATAACGGCGGCGATTTACCCCAGGCCGCCGCCAGCCGACGCCACGCTAACCGTCACGCCTGCGCCTGAACCCAGGCGATGGCGCGCGCCAGGTACGGCGAGGTGTCACCCGCGCGATAGCTCATGATCACGGGCGACATAAAGCCCGGCGCTTCGATTGGCACGTAGCGCACGTCGTCACGATGCAGCCGTTGCACCGACGACGGCACCAGTGTGATGCCGAGTCCCGCGGCGACCAGGCCCAGCGCGGTCTGCAACTCGTTCGCTTCCTGCACCACGCGCGGTTGCAGCCCCTGCGCGCGGAACAGCGACAGCACGTGGTCCGCATAGCTCGGTCGTGGCCGGGCAGGGTAGAGGATCAGCGGCTGCCGCGCCAGCGACGCCGCATCGAACGGTTTGGATGGCGGTGGCGCGGTCACCGGCATGGCGGCCACCAGTGTTTCGGCCATGACAACCTGCTGGACGATGGCGGCATCGTTGAACGTCAGGCGTCCGAACGCCAGATCGATGCGCCCGGACTTGAGCGCTTCCAGCTGCTGCACCGTGATCATCTCGGTCAGACCGACCTCTACCTCGCTGTTGTCTCCGCGCAGCTCGCGTATCAACTCGGGCAGCACGCCGTAGAGCACCGACGGCACGAATCCGATGCCGAACCAGCGTTTCTCGTTGCGGCCGATGCGCCGCGTACCTTCCAGTGTTTCTTCCAGCCGCTGCGTGAGTTGCAGCGATTGCTCCAGCAGAAAGCGGCCCGCCTCGGTCAGCTTCAGCCCGCGCCCGACCCGGTCGAACAGCGCCACGCCCACTTCATCCTCGAACTGCCGGATCTGCCGCGAGAGTGGCGGCTGTGCCATATGCAGCTTCTCTGCCGCGCGCGTCACATTGAGTTCCTGGGCAACGGTCTGGAAATAGCGGAGGTGGCGGAGTTCCATGTCGTCTCGTGGCTCGTGGGGTGAGGGCGCGGAAGCGTCGGTGAAGCATACCTGGAAGGTATGGATCGAGACATCATCGGTCTTAGACACCCATGCGGTCAAGGTCCATACTCCGTTCACAAGACAAGATTGCATGGAAAAGGTATGACTGCGACGATTTCTTCGATTGAGGCCATTCTGGTCGATCTGCCGACGATCCGGGCCCACCAACTGGCGATGGCCACGATGCAGCAGCAGACGCTGGTGATCGTGCGCCTGCGCTGCAGCGACGGCGTGGAAGGCATCGGCGAGGCCACCACGATCGGTGGCCTGTCCTACGGCGAGGAGAGTCCCGAGGGCATCAAGCTGGCGATCGATACCTACCTGGCGCCGGCACTGGCGGGGCAGGATGCCACCAATGTGCATGGCGCGATGGCACGCCTGAACAAGGTGGCGCGAGGCAACCGCTTTGCCAAGTCGGCACTGGAATCGGCCATGCTCGATGCGCAGGGCAAGCGGCTGGGTGTGCCGCTGGCCACGCTGCTGGGCGGCGCGGTACGCGACACGCTGCCGGTACTGTGGACGCTGGCCAGTGGCGATACCGGCCGCGATATCGAGGAAGCCGAGCGCTTTCTGGAAGAGCGCCGCCACAACACGTTCAAGCTCAAGATCGGCCGCCGCAGCGTGCGCGACGACGTGGCCCATGTATCGGCCATCAAGCGTGCGCTGGGCGATCGCGCCCGCGTGACCGTCGACGTCAACCAGGCGTGGAATGAGGCTGAGGCAGCCACTGGCATCGCGATGCTGGAATCGGCCGGTATCGACCTGATCGAGCAGCCTACCCCGCGCGAGCACCGCGCGGCGCTGGCACGGCTGGCGGCGCGGTTCATCGTGCCGATCATGGCAGACGAAGCCGTGACCGGTCCGGAGGATGCGCTGGAACTGGCCCGCCTGGGCGCGGCCGATGTGTTCGCGCTCAAGATCGCCAAATCGGGCGGCATCTTCGGCATGCTGCGCACGGCGGCAGTGGGCGATGCCGCTGGCATCGCGCTGTATGGCGGCACGATGCTCGAAGGCGCGGTGGGCACCATCGCTGCCGCGCATGGCTTCAGCACGCTGCCGCAACTGGCGTGGGGCACGGAGCTGTTCGGCCCGCTGCTGGTGAAGGACGACATCGTCACGGAGCGGCCCGTGTTCAAGGACTTCTCGCTGCACCTGCCGCAAGGTCCCGGGCTTGGCCTGGCGATCGACGAAGACAAGCTCAAACACTATCGCCGCAAGGCCGGCTGATTTGCTGGCTGCATCCATTTCATACTGGAGACCTTCCCATGTTGTTCCTCGTCAGGATGGACGTGCAAATCCCGCACGACATGCCGGCCGATACGGCCGACGAGATCAAGGCCCGCGAAAAGGCCTATTCGCAGGACTTGCAGCGCCAGGGCAAGTGGCCGGCGCTGTATCGCGTGGTCGGTGAGTACGCCAACTACAGCGTGTTCGACGTGGAATCCAACGACGAACTGCACACGCTGCTGGCTAGCCTGCCGCTGTTCCCGTACATGAAGATCCACGTCACGCCGCTGGCCAAACACCCTTCGTCGATCCGCTGATCGGCAACCAGAAAAGAAGGAACGGAGACAAATGAAGTCCTTGCTGCAACGGTCGGCCCGCATGCCGGCTGCATTCGCCATTTCCGCATCGCTGCTGTTTGCGGCAGCCGCGCCCGCGCACGCCGCGTATCCCGACCATCCGATCCGCTGGGTGGTGCCGTTCCCCGCGGGCGGTGCGATGGACAACATCGCCCGCACGCTGGGCGAAGACATGTCGAAGACGCTGGGCCAGGCCATCGTGGTCGAGAATCGTCCCGGCGCCGGCGGCAATATCGGCGCGGAGATGGTCGCGCGCGCACCGGCTGACGGCTACACGCTGATCATCGTGGCCAACGGCATGGCGGTGAATCCGGCGCTGTATGGCAAGCTCAGCTACGACCCGATCAAGGACTTCGCACCGGTATCGCTGCTGGCCGTGGTGCCCAACGTGCTGGTCACCAACAAGGCGAAGAACCCGCAGAAGACGGTTGCCGAGGTCATTGCCGGCGCCAAGGCCAAGCCGGGCAAATACACCTATGCGTCGGCGGGCAACGGCACGTCGATCCATCTGGCGGGTGAACTGTTCACGTCGATGGCGCACGTGGATCTGCTGCATATCCCGTACAAGGGGTCCGGCCCCGCGATGACCGATCTGCTGGGCGGCCAGGTGGACTACATGTTCGACAGCATCACGTCGGCCAAGCCTCATATCGACAGCGGCAAGCTGACCGCGATTGCGGTGACCACGAGCAAGCGGTCGTCGGCACTGCCCAATGTGCCGACGGTGGCCGAAGCGGGTGTGCCGGGCTATGAACTGTCGCCGTGGTTCGCGGCGTTCGTGCCGGCCAAGACGCCGCAGCCGGTGATCGACGCGTTGAACAAGGCCATGCTCGAAGCGCTGAAAAAGCCGGCGGTGCAACAGCGCCTGGCTGGCATCGGCGCGGAGCCGATCGGCAGCTCGCCGGCGCAGCTCAAGGACCATCTGGCCAAGGAAACGGTGAAGTGGGGCGCGCTGATCCGCGAGCGGGGCATCCATGCCGACTGAGCCGACCCGTCAACTGCACTACGTCATCGAGGGCGACGCGGGCAAGCCCGTCCTCGTCATGTCGAACTCGCTGGGTACCACGCTGGAAATGTGGCGCCCACAGATGGCGGCGCTGACACAGCATTACCGCGTGCTGCGTTATGACACGCGCGGCCACGGCCGCTCGGCATTGCCGGCCACTTCGTTCGGTGTTGATGAACTGGCGGCCGATGTGATTGCGATCCTGGATCACGCCGGCATCGAGCGCGCGCATTTCTGCGGGTTGTCGATGGGCGGGATGACGGGTATGGCGCTGGCACGCCACCATGCCGCGCGCTTTGACCGCTTTGTGCTGGCCAATACGGCGGCGCTGATCGGTCCCGAATCGGTCTGGAACACACGTATCGCCACGGTCCACCGCGACGGCATGGCGGCTATCGTCGATGGCGTGCTGGCCCGCTGGTTCACTGAGCATTACGTGCTGACGCGCCGTGATGAAATGGCCCCGGTACGCGCGATGCTGGAAACCGCCAGTACGGCGGGCTATACGGCCAACTGCGCGGCGGTGCGCGACGCGGACTTGCGCGGGTTGCTCGCGGAGATCGACGCGCCCGTACTGGTGATCGCCGGTGAGCAGGACTTGGCGACGACGGCCGCGCAGGGGCGCGAGGTTGCGGAATCGATCCCCGGCGCCCGGTACGTGGCGCTGCCGGCCGCGCATCTATCGAACTGGGAATTGCCGGAGGCGTTCGGCAACGCGGTGATCGATTTCCTGGATCGCCATTGACAGGCCGGGGTTCTCCCCTCCCGCAAGCGGGAAGGGGAGCCTCCGGTAATCCGCGGAGTTACGGCACCACCGTCAAGAACAGGTACGCCGCAAAAATCACCATATGCACCACGCCCTGAAGAATGGTCGTGCGGCCCATGCCCAACGTCAGGGACGCCACGATCATGGTCAGGAAAAGCAGCACCATCTCCTTTGCGCTGAGCCCAAGTTCGAGCGGCTGTCCGATCGTGATGAAGACCACGGCCACCGTGGGAATGGTCAGGCCGATACTGGCCAGCGCGGAACCCAGCGCCAGGTTCAGACTGGTCTGAATGCGGTCCGACCGCGCGGCGCGCAGGGCGGCCAATCCTTCCGGCAGCAGCACCAGCGCGGCAATCACCACACCCACTACCGCGGCGGGCAGGCCCGCATCGGCGACGGCCTTTTCCACTGAAGGCGACAGCAGCTTGGCCAGCGCCACCACGGCCACCAGACAGACCACCAGCAGCACGCCGCTGGCCACGGCCACGCGGTCTGGCGGAGGCGGGGCATGCACGCTCTCGTCGTGATTGCCTTCCACCAGGAAGTAGTCACGGTGCCGCACCGTCTGCACGAACACGAAGCAGCCATACAGCAGAAGCGACATCACACCGGAGAACGCCAGCTGGGATGGTGACAGCACCGGGCCTGGCGTGGTGCTGGTGAAGTTCGGCAGCACCATTGTCAGCCCCAGCAGCGTGACCAGAATCGCCATCGCGGCGTTGGCGCCGGGCGCCTGGAACGCTTGCTCGCGATGATGCAGCGCGCCGACGAACAGGCATATGCCGACGATGCCGTTGCAGATGATCATGACTGCCGCGAACACGGTGTCGCGCGCAAGGCCGGCTTTCTCCGGCCCGGACGACAGCATCACCGACACAATCAGCGCCACCTCGATCACGGTCACCGCAATCGCCAGCACCAATGTGCCGAAAGGCTCGCCCACCCGGTGCGCTACCACCTCGGCATGATGCACGGCGGAAAACACCGCGCCGGCCAGTGCGGCGGCCATCAATGCAATCAGCCAGCTTTGGCCCGTCATC